>JBDNGP010000221.1:0-56641 GCA_041689265.1 Verrucomicrobiota bacterium | reverse complement strand
GATTGATCTGTGCCAGCGATTGCTCAAGGAAGGCGCTAAACTGCGGGTGTATGATCCGCAGGCGATGGAGAAGGCCAAAGACCTCCTGCCCGATGTGGAATACGTCGATGATATGGACAGCGTAGCCGAAGGCTGCGACGCTCTGGTGGTTGCGACCGAGTGGCCGCAGTTCAAAGAACTTGATCTGGCGCAGGCGAAGAAAAACCTCTCCCACCCAATCCTCTTCGACGGCCGCAACCTCTTTGACCCCGCCGAGATGGAAAAACTCGGCTTCATCTACAAATCCATCGGCAGGTGAGTGAACCGACGGCAAACAAGGTCGTCGAAGTTGCGGCCGGACTGGTTTTTCACGAAGGCAAATTGCTCATCACCCAACGTCCCACGACCGGGCATCTCGCCAACTTGTGGGAGTTTCCCGGCGGCAAACGCGAGCCCAATGAATCCTTTGAGGAATGCCTCCATCGGGAACTTTCAGAAGAGCTTTTAATCCAGGTCAGCGATCTCGAACTGGTCGAATCAGTTGAACACACTTATCCCGAGAAAACCGTTCACCTGCAGTTTTTCAAATGTCGGTTGAAAGCGGGAATCCTGAAAGCCGTGGGATGCCAGGATTTCAGATGGGTGGATAGGGAAGAGCTGGGCGGGTTCGAGTTTCCCGCCGCAGACGAGAAGTTAATCACGCTGCTGGAGTTGGAAGGCGGCTTGTGGCCGGAATCGTGACGCCGCCTACCCGTCGGCCTGTCCGTCGGTTTCGGGCGTGGAAGTCCGCACTCTGAACTCAGTGTTACCCTCCCCGTTCTCACCGACGATCTTGAGCATCTCCGTGCCGCAAGATTCGCAGTTGCCCTTGATGACCACCCGGCCGTTTTTCGCGGTCTCCTCGAAGCCTTCGGCAAATGCCTTCCGGTTCTTACATTTCGCGCAATAGCCTTCCATCATAAATATTTGTTGTCGGGTCATATCAGTCGAAGCAGCGCAAACTGTAGGTCCGCCAAAAACCCAGCGTCAACGGTGAAACACAATGAGTTGTTAACCGTTTTCGATATCGTTACAGCGATCAAATACAGGCGAGAACAAACAAAAATTGTCACGTTTTGTCGCCGTTCAGCGGGGGCAGTCGCTGTTTCCTCAAATTATGACGGCCGCTTTCGCTATTGCACCGGACCCGTCGCCGTTGTACGCCAAGCGCATGCCGAGACCGTATGCATCCCGATCTGGCGACCGACCCCGCCAACAGCCCACTCGAACCAGCGCGCCGCCGCCGGGAAGCGAGAGCTGGTCACAGCCTTGGGTGCAGATGAAATACTTCAGCTATCACCCGACCGTCTACGCGGCGATGGTGAAGTCGGTTTCGCCCGACGCCATGCCCGGTCAGTTGGTCAATGTCTACGACAAGGAAGGACAGCTTTTCGGCCACGGCATGTATCACCCGGCCGGTCGCGTGCGCCTCCGGATGATTCATCACGGTCAGGAAACGATCGATGAGTCCTACTTCGACGAGCTGATGGATCGCGCTCTCGATCTCCGGCTGGTCACGCTTAATTTGCCGGAAACTACCGACGCCTTTCGGGCGATCCATTCGGACGGCGATTCGCTGAGCGGACTGATCGTCGACAAATTTGGCGACACACTGAGCATCAGTGTGCACAGCCTCGGCATCTACACCCGCCTCCCGAAGTGGTTGCCCAAACTTCACGAACGACTGGGCACGAAGCGGGCGGTCGTGGATGTTGATCCCGCTATCGCGCATCTGGAACGAATCCAGATTAATCCCAAGCTCAGTGACGATGTTCGCTCCGTGCGGATCCGCGAAAACGGGATTCGCTATGAAGTCAATTTCAGCGAAGGCCATAAGACCGGATTTTTCTGCGATCAACGCGACAACCGACGTCATTTTGCCACTCTGGTCAAAGGTCAGCGGGTGCTGGATTTGTGTTGCTACACCGGCGGATTTTCGTTGTCCGCCGCCATCAGTGGTGCTGCTGCCGAAGTCACCGGAGTGGACCTCGACGAAAAAGCCATCGAACAAGCAAAGAAGAACGCAAACCTGAATCAGGCACGGATCAACTGGGTGCACTGCGACGCGTTTAGTTACGCGCGTCAGATGCAGCAGAATTCTGAAAAGTGGGACGTCGTGGTGCTCGATCCACCGAAGTTCGTTTTAGACCGGGAAGAATACGACGACGGCCGCCACAAGTACGAAGACCTGAACCAGTTGGCGATCTCACTGGTCAAGCCCGGCGGCCTCTTCGTCACGTGCTCGTGCTCCGGGTTGGTGAATGAGGAAGACTTCGAGCGAATGGTCATCAAAGGCGCCCATCGGCAGGCCCGAAAACTACAGTTTCTCGACCGGACCGGAGCCGGGCCCGACCACCCGATCATGTCGAACTGCGGCGAAAGCCGGTATCTGAAAGTGACCTGGGCCAGAGTGTTTTGACCTGACTCCGTCGACAGCTGCGAGCAAAGGGAGCGAAATCGGGAGGCCATTGCACGTGAGTCGCCCGCAATGTGCTCGGGCGCTGCCGGCCCCGAGAGCTCACTGTCACTCCGCGTCCCAAAGATTTTTCGGCAAGCTGCCGGAAACACGAACACCACCGAGCTTGCTCCAATTGAGTCCCGATGCTTAAGATCACGCTCAGCCTTATGAAAAAATCATTTCTAATAATCTGCGCCGCGCTCGTTGCGGTTTTCACATTATCCACCGTCATGACCCAAGCCGATCACCACGAAGAAAGTAAAAAGATTCTCCGACACGTCGTGTGTTTCAAATTTAAGGAGGGCGCCACCGACAAACAGCTTGAAGAAATCGTCGAAGCGTTTGCCTCGCTCCAGAAGAAAATTCCTTCGATCAAAGAATTCGAATGGGGCACCAACAACAGCCCGGAGAAACACGACAAGGGGTTCACTCACTGCTTCATCCTTTCATTTGACAGTGAAGAGGGCCGCGCCGCCTATCTGCCGCACGAGGATCACAAGGCTTTTGGAACGAAGCTCGGTCCGGTTCTGGATGATGTGTTCGTCATAGACTACTGGGCGAAGAATTGAATTAACCAGCCGTAGCGCAGATTATCAATCTGCGCTACCTGCGAAGAACATCCTCCGCAGGAAAAAAACGAACCCATATTTGAATCCAATCTTATGAACGCACATTCATTCGCACGCGGCTGGTTGTGCGTTTTTCTTTTTTGCACGACGCAACTCCCCGTCGATGGCGCGGAGGCCACCTTACCAACACCTCTCGCCCGCGCGCACTCGCACAACGACTACGAGCATGAGCGACCATTGCTTGACGCGCTTAGCTACGGATTCTGCAGCGTGGAAGCGGACGTGTGGCTGGTGGATGGCGAACTCCTTGTAGCGCATGACCGGGACAAGGTTCAGCCGGGCCGAACGCTGGAATCTCTTTATCTCAAACCACTGCGTGAACGCGTCGTGGCGAATAGCGGAAGGGTTTACCGCGACGGGCCGCAGTTCACGCTGCTGATTGATTTCAAATCCGACGCGGACACCACGTACGAAGAACTCAAGACCGTGCTCGCGAAGCATGAGAACATTCTCACGCGATTCGAGAGCGGTAGCATTCACACGAACGCGATCACCATCATCATTTCGGGCAATCGACCGTTTGAGAAAGTGAAGTCTGAAACCGTTCGCCTGGCTGCAATCGATGGGCGTTTGAGCGATTTAGACAGCCTGCCGCCGGCCGATTTGATGCCGCTGATTAGCGACAACTGGCAAAATCATTTTAAGTGGCGCGGCGATGGGGAGATTCCGGCAGTCGAACTTGATAAGTTGAAGGAACTCGTCTCGGAAGTTCACAATGCGGGTCGACGCATTCGCTTTTGGGGCTCACCCGATGTCCCAAGTTCGTGGGCCGTGCAAAACGAAGTTGGAGCTGATTTGATCAATACCGACAAGCTGCGTTCTCTGGAGGAATTCCTGGCGTCTCAGTTGGACGATGGAGTGTGAACCGAATTTCTCTTGATCTGAACCGGTTATTGCATAGCTCGTGGGTGGTGGTATTCAGATTGAACAACGAAATCCCGATGAGACAAATTCTGCAGTTGATTCTACTGACTGCAACGTTGCTCTCTCAGAGCGAGTTATTTGGTGAACAACTCTAGGAAACGCTGGCTTCCCCGTCTCCGCCAAATTCAAGACAGCGGATTAACTCAGCGCTTCACTAGAACGCCGTCCGCGCCGAACGCTCCCTGAAGCGTTGCTCGATCTTTTTCTGTGTCACCCGCGTCCCTGGTTTTCAAACCAAATCCTCGACGGCAGCACAAAACCGCGACGCTGCCGCAAGCGTGCGGGTCGCCTAAGGGACTGCCACGGTTTGTTGATTTTACACATTCAGGTTTTACGAACGAATGGCGGTTCGTATGCCGTGTCTGGAACAAGCGCAGAAAGATATTCACTTGATTGATAGGCCATTCGGTGGCATTTAAAGTGCTCAAACTAATTGCCTCTGGCCGAACGGCCACAACTGATTTGCCTCGGTTGCAGCCATTGATCTGAACAGCTAGCCTCCAGCCCTGTCGGGCAGGTCGTGATTTGACACGAATGTAACATTGGTGTGACGTTCAGTTCCTTCGCGGGAGGCCCGGTTAACGCCCGGTGGTGCGCCGGTTCGGGACAGTAACTAAAGAGATATGCGACAACCGCACGATTTACAGCTCACCCGTCTGGAGCAGAAATACATCATTCCTCAGGATGTCGCGCTCGCGGTTCGTGACTTCGTGAGTTCCTATCTGGAAATTGACGAGTTCGGCGCGACGCAGGCCGATCTCTCCTATCCGGTTCACAGTCTTTATCTCGATTCCGATGATTTGCGGATCTACTGGGGGACGATCAACGGGGACAAGAACCGCTACAAGCTGCGACTCAGGTTTTACGAGAACCGTCCCAACGCGCCTGTATATTTCGAGATCAAGCGGCGGATGAACAACGCCATTTTGAAGCAGCGCGGTGCCGTGAAGCGCGAGGCGGTGGAACAGGTGTTGGGCGGGCAGTTCCCAGCTCCTTCCCAGCTGGTTTCGGCCGACCCGAGCCATCACATGGCGATCCAGCGGTTCGTCGAGCTTGCGACTACTATCAATGCCAAACCGAAGGCTCACGTCGCCTACCGGCGTGAGGCCTGGGTCCAGCCGGATGACAACACGATTCGCGTGACCATTGACCGGCAGACGCTGTGTAGCGTCGACCAGACGACCGAACTCAAAGCGGAACTGGATCAACCTTACAGCGTTTTCGGCAACATGGCGGTGCTGGAATTGAAGTTCACCGGACGGTTCCCGGTGTGGTTCAGCCAGCTGGTAAGATCGTTCGGTCTGCATCAGGGTTCCGCCGCCAAATTTGTTGATGGGGTCGCGCTGATGGGGGAGGGCCTGTTTTCCCCGTTCGGTGCTTCGGTCCCAAGTGCGGCACATTCCGGTCGCCGGGCTGAGCGCATCAAGGAGCTGGCGCGCAAATGCCAGTCAGTCCCACTTTACTCCGATTTCAAACATGCCTGAAGTCTTCTTAAAAGGCGACTATGCTGCCGCCCCGCTTGATATGCAGGCGGTCCTTCTGGGACTGTTCCTCGCGTTCGCGCTGGGCCAGTCGATCGCGTGGATCTACATGCTTACGCATTCGGGTCTCTCATATTCCCGTTCGTTTGTGAGTTCGCTTATCGTCATCCCGGTGCTCGTCTCGCTGGTCATGATGATCTTGTCTAACAATCTGGTCACTGCGTTCGGCATGATGGCGGTGTTCGCAGTCGTCCGTTTCCGAAACATTCTGCGAGACACTCTGGACACGACCTACATTCTGGCGGTGCTCGTGATCGGCATGGCTTCCGGCACCCAGCGATTTCCGATCGCAGTGACGGGCGGTCTCCTGACATGCTTCATCATGTTTTACCTCTGGTACACCGGTTTCGGCAGCAAGCATCGTTACGACGTGATTGTGAATCTTCACTGGTCGCGGACTTCGGATGACCTGCCGGATCTCGGGCTGCTGCTCGACCGACACAGCAACCGTTCACACTGCGCCAGCCAGCGCAGCCACGAAGGCTATGAGGGGATCGATCTTTCCTACAGGCTGCTGCTGCGCGATCCGATGCGGGTGAACGATCTGCTGAACGAGCTTAGAAATTTGAGCGGCGTGTCCCGGGTGACGAGCCTCAAAGCCGAAGACGAATCTGAACTATAGTATGGAGCCGTTGCCAAAAATCCCGAGCCCGCTGTCGTTAAAGTGGCGTGAGTTCCGTTATAACTTCATGCCGGCCGCGGTATTCGTCGTCGCCTGCGTGACCTCCGTCGTGATCTGGAAGGATCGCGTCGCCATGCCCCATATGGTTGGGGAGGTTGAAACCCTCGCCAGCGCGGTTGTGTCCGGAGAAGACGGGCTGGTCGTTGAAATCAAGGTGCAACGATTCACCACAGTCAGGAAAGGGCAGGCCATCGCCGAGATCCGCACATCCGATCCCGAGTCGGTAAGGGTGGCCCTCGCGACGATCACCACGGATCTCCAGGTTCTGCAAACCCGCCTCACCCAGGATCAGCAACGCATCCTTCAGGACTACGAGCAGCTCCGCCTGAATTCATTCGGTGAGCGGGTGGAGCTCGCAACTGCCAACGTCGAACTTGAGTTTGCCAAGAGTGAGTTGAAACGCATCAGCAAACTATATGCAGACAAACTGGTGAGCGACGGCGAGTTTGAACACGCTCAGGCGATCGCAACCTCACGGCAGGCTGAAGTGAACGAGCGGACCCGGCTTTTGAGTGAAATTGAAAAGGGATTGAAGAACCTCTCGCCAGAGGGCACCGGCACGTTTACGACGTCCATCAGCGGGTCGATTGAAAAGGCCGTTGCTGCACAGCAAGAGAAACTGAAGCTCTCCAGGCAGTCCGTCACGCTGCGCGCGCCCATCGACGGCGTCGTCACCGAAGTGTTTCATCTGGAGGGCGAACGTATTCTTGCGGGCGACAAAATCGTCATGATCACCGCGACCGATCCGAAACACATCATCGGCTACCTCCGCCAGCCGATCGTGGTGAATCCGCAGATCGGGGACACTGTCGAGGTGCGCTCCCGTTCCGATCGAAACAAGGTGGGTGTGGCCAAGGTGTTGAAAGTCGGACAGATCATTGAGCCCATTTCAAAGCGTTTGGTGATCCAGGAATCCACCGGGTCCCGCGCCGGGCTGCCGATTCTCATCAGCATGCCCGACGACATCGCATTCCTGCCGGGCGAAGTCGTTGATCTCGCCCTTCGCAGCGAGTGATTTTCAGCGGACCGGATAATTCGTACTGTGCGCTCAAACGCACAGTTTTACTCTTCTCCATATTGGTGCACTCTTGCACGATCACCTCGGCGCGTCGTCTGACGCGCGGGTGATGATCAAGCATGAAATCTTCGCAAGCGAATCTGATATCGGGCATAGTCGTGGTCGTGGCGGCGACGACCTTCGGCATCTGGAAATTCAAGCCCGTCGAGACGCCTCCACCCGCCGTCCTGCTCGCGGTGGAAACCGACGGCGGCGAGATGCGTGAGGACCGGCAGGAATTTGTCCCACCGGATGATCCGGCCCTGATGAACCAGGTCTTTGACGTTGAATCGATGCTGAAGGAGATCGATAAAACGGTGTGGAAAGGTGAAATGCTCTCCCATCGCTATGCCAATGTGTTCAACGATCTGTGGGATGAACTCCGGCACAAGCGCACGCCGGAAAAGACCTTGGGCGGATTTCCCTTTGGCACGCTGTTGATCGCCGGGGAATCCAGTCGGACCGGGCACGAATCGGAGATCAACGTCATTCAAACCGGAGCTGACAAAAAGAAGCTTTCTCCTGAAGAGTGGCGATTGCAGATACGCGCCTGGGCGGAAGCCGGTTATCAACTTGAAGACAGCGAATGGAGGAATCCGATCTTTGATCCGGCGACCGAAGACACCCCCGCGCGATCCGTGATCCAGATGACGTTGTACGTCATTCACCCGGCGACGCAGGCACGCCTGACCATTCGGGGTGATCTCAATGTGATCTGGTCCGCCGCGGAAGATCCGGACGCCCGCCCCGTCCCGGCGGCAATTGACGCCAGCAGCCTGAAAATAACGTCGCGCACGGGCAAGCCGATGTTCGAGCAGATCGCGGGAAAAGTCGTCATGCCGTTCACGAACTCGATCTTTATTGAACCGTTGATGACTTACGATCTCAACAACGACGGGCTGGTGGACTACATGTTGGGTTGTCGAAACCAGGTTTACTGGAATCGCGGTGATGGAAAATTTGAGCTCGGAACGCTGTGCCGCTATCGCCCGGAAAAGCCGTACACAATGACGATCGGTGATTTCGACGGCGACGGTCAGGCCGACCTGCTGACGGCGGATGTCGTGGGAATGGAATTCTTCGCCGGCGACGCACTGGGGCAGTTCAACACCCCCGGCCGGCCGGCGTGGGACTCGGTCGAAGGACTGGGCAATCCTTACGTCATCGCCACCGGCGACGTGGACAAGGACGGTGATCTGGATGCGTGGATACTCCAGTACAAAGTT
Organism: Verrucomicrobiota bacterium; assembly: GCA_041689265.1. Classification (GTDB taxonomy): domain Bacteria; phylum Verrucomicrobiota; class Verrucomicrobiia; order Limisphaerales; family RI-55; genus JBDNGP01. Next base: position 48,106 of record JBDNGP010000221.1, on the reverse strand, counting down.
CCCTACCGCATCGGACAGATGCCCACCCCTTACTACGATGCCAACGACGGGTTTCCCGGCCATCTTCTGTTGAACGACGGCCATGGGTATTTCACCGACGCGACCGCCGGGTCCGGGTTGGAGAACAAACGGTTTCGGCGGGCGTTCAGTGCATCGTTCATTGACCTGGATGAAGACGGCGACCTCGATTTTTTGAAGGTCAGTGATTTCGCGGGAATGGACATGTTTCTGAACGACGGCACCGGCCACTTCACGGACGTGACGGCCACAAAAGTCGACGAATCGAGTGCGCTCGGAATGGGGCACACCTTCGGCGACTACGATCTCGACGGGCAGATGGATTTCTATGTCATCGGGATGAATTCCTACGCCGCCCAGCGGATGGATCATCTGGGCGAAGGCCCGGCCGACCGGCCGCTGATGCAGCAGATGCGCCCGGTCTCCACCTACGGCAGCCGGATGTATTTTGCGCGCGACGGGAAATACGTGGAAACAGCGATGAGCGATCAGGTCGCGAAAACCGGGTGGTCGTGGGGGACGGCCTCGGCCGATTTTGACAATGATCTGGATATAGATGTTGTCGTGAACAACGGGCAGATCAGCCGCAAATCCGTCAAGGATTACGAGACACAGTTCTGGCGGCACGACATTTATATCGCCGACTCCGAGCCGAATCCCGTGATGGATGTCTATTTCAACATGATTCAAACCAAGCTGTTCGGAGAGGGCTGGTCCTACGGTGGAAATGAATACAACAAATTCATGTTGAACGAGGGCGGGAAGTCCTTCCTCCACGCGGAATATCAGGTCGGCCTCGCGCTCAAGGAGGATCTGCGCAGCGTCGTCGCGACCGATCTGGACAACGACGGCCTCGTCGACCTGCTCTTCGAGGGATTCGTCCCCTGGCCGGACATGCAGAGCGCGTACTATCTCTATCGGAACCAGTGGGAGAACGCTGGCAACTGGGTGGGCTTCCGGCTGCGCGAGGAGGGCTCTGGATTTTCACCCATCGGCGCCCGCGTGAACGTATCGCTGAATGACGGCCGCGTCCTGAAACGTGCGTTGATCACCGGGGATTCCTATCGTTCGCAGTCCGCGCCCGTCGCCCATTTTGGGCTCGGCGGCGAGACGTCGGTCAAGGAGGTTGAAATTGTGTGGATCAACGGCACGCGGAAGAAGATTCCGACCCCGGCAATCAACCAATATCACGACATCCGCGGCCGGAAATAGGTGCCGCCCGCCGTCAGACTCCGCGCGGACGCAGAACGTCGACGTCGACCTTGGCTTTGTTCTTGGCGATCATGTTGTTTGGCAGGACATCGCGCCAGCTGACGTTTGGGTAGATGATCGAATTCTTTCCGATGATGGACCCGGGGTTCAACACGGCGTTGCAGCCGATCTCTGCCGCGTCTCCGATCAACGCGCCAAACTTGCGCAAGCCCGTGTCGTGCGGCTCCCCTTCGATCTTGATCCAGATGTTTTCCTTGTTCGCCTTCAGATTGGAACAAATGACGCCCGCTCCGAGATGCGCCTTGTAGCCGATGATCGAATCGCCGACATAGTTGAAGTGAGGCACCTGCGCGCCGTTGAACAACCACGCGTTCTTCATCTCGCTGGAGTTTCCCACCACGCAGTTGTCGCCGATGAGGACATTGTCGCGCAGGTAGGCGTTGTGGCGGATCTCGCAGTTCCGGCCGATGATCGCCGGTCCCTTGATCATCGCGCCGTCCTCGACGACCGTTCCTTCGCCGATGAACACGTCGTCGCCAATGAACGCGCGGCCGTCGCATTTGTTGTGCAGCTCCCGCTTCAGATGAGTGGCGATGTAGGCCTTGATCTTCGCGAGCGCCTCCCAGGCGTACTGGCAATCGTCAAAAATCGACGCGTGCTCCGTCTGTGACAAATCGAAAAGATCGGTGGGTTTGAACATGGGGACAGGCTAATCAATCGGCGAAAAATCGGAAACCCAATTTTGCCGGATCCGCCGGAGGTTCTGTCGGAATGCGTACTCGGCGGTTTTCCAAAATGTCATTGCTGGCGGGCTCGGCGGATAAATGCTAAGTCCGGCCCGTGAGCAGGCTTCGAATCATTGTGGTGGGCGGCGGGGCCGCCGGTTTCTTCGCCGCCATCGCGGCGGCGGAGGCGAATCCTGATGCCCGTGTGAAGGTGCTTGAGAAAGGGCGCTTGTATCTCGCCAAGGTGAAAATATCCGGCGGCGGCCGCTGCAATGTCACTCACGCCTGTTTTGATCCGCACGAGTTCAGTCAACGCTACCCGCGCGGCGGAAAGGAATTGATCGGTCCTTTCCATCGGTTCCAGGCGCGCGACACCGTTGAGTGGTTTGAATCACGTGGGGTGAAACTCAAGGCGGAGAAGGACGGTCGCATGTTTCCCGTCACGGATTCCTCACAAACGATCATCGACTGTCTGATGAATACGTGCCGGAAAAATGGCGTGACGCTGTCGCCGAACACCGAGGTAAAGAACGTCGAACCGCAGCCGGACAAAACCTTCAAGCTCACATTGAAGAATGGTGAAACGCTGGAATGCGACCGGTTGCTATTCGCGACCGGCGGCGTGCGAAGCACCGAATTGCAGAACGTCTTCAAACAGCTCGGGCACCGCGTGGAACCGCCGGTGCCGTCGTTGTTCACGTTTCACATCGAGGTGCCGTGGCTGCGTGAACTGGCGGGTGTTTCCGTGCCCGAAGCGGGGGTCTCGGTTGTCGGCTCAAGGCTGAAGGAACGCGGTCCAATCCTGCTGACTCACTGGGGTCTCAGCGGTCCGGCAATCCTGAAACTTTCGGCCTGGGGCGCGCGCGAACTGAACGACTGCCAATACAAATTCACGCTGCTCGTCGACTGGCTGCCGGCGACTTCCGAGTCCGCCATCAAAGAAGAAATTTCTCAGCGTCGCAACACTCAGTCAGCCAAAACCATTGTGAAAATTCCGTTGCCGCCCGTTCCGTCGCGGCTGTGGGAGCAGATCGTCGCGGCTGCGGGAATTAATTCGACAACCCGTTGGTCGGAGCTTTCCGGCGCGCAGCAGCATGAACTCATTCAACGGCTTAAGCGCGCGGAGTTCCCGGTGACTGGGAAGAGCATGAACAAGGAGGAGTTCGTGACCTGCGGCGGCATCCGTCTGAGCGAGGTGAATTTCAAGACCATGGAGAGCCGGATCGTGTCGCATCTTCATTTTGCCGGCGAAGCACTCGATCTCGACGGCATCACCGGCGGTTTCAATTTTCAGGCGGCGTGGACGACCGGGTGGATCGCCGGGAAAAGCATGGCGGAAGAGTAGGAAGGATGCCCGTTGTCGTAGAATAAGGTCTCAAGTACTGCGGGCCTGAAGAAGTGGAAATTCTTGGACTGCGTCGGCAACCGGCATTGTGCTTGATTCACTGACATCAGCAGCAAGCCCGGCGCGCATTACCTCTTTCCCATGCCCGGCAATTTCTCGCGATACTGCGTCGGAGACTGCCCGACGAGTTTGCGGAAGACGCGGTTGAAATGCGTGAGCGACTGAAAGCCCACTTCGTAAGCGATTTCGCTGATGCGTAAATTCGGGTTGAGCAGGAGGTTCTTCGCCTTCTCGATCCGCACCCGGGACAGGTAATCGGTGAAGTTCAGGCCCGTGCTTTTCTTGAACATCTTGCAGAAATAAAACGTGCTCGTATTCACGGAACCGGCAACGTCTCCAAGCGAGATGTCGTCTGTCTGGTGGGTCTTGATGAACTCCTTGGCGCGGGAGATCATCGGCGGTTCGGTGTTCTGATCTTGGACGACGATTTGATTCGCCACCATGCCGAGGTGTTTGGCGAATATGCCCAGCAGTTTGATCATGGCATCGTACTGCTTGGGGTCGATCACCCGGGTGTGAAAATAGGCCTCCTGCATCTGACCAAGATCCACGCTCAAACCCCACTTGATCAATTGCTTGGCGGTGCGATCAAACTCGCGCTTCGAGGGCTTCTTCCTGAGAATCTGGCCGGTTTGTAGAAACCCGAAGAGGCGGTCCCCGGATTTGACCGGCACGGCGGTGTCGCACAGTCCGGCAAAACATTTGACCGTTGCGGCGCCGTCTTGTGCGTTCTCGTCGAGTTCCTGCTGGACCTGAAGGCAGGCCGCACAGCTGCGACTGCTTTCGGCCATCAACATGCAGAATGGATTCTGGTGTTTGCTGCGGTGTTGCGCGAGTTGCCAGGCCTCGACCGGTCGGAAGGAGACAGGCATCCCGGTTGCATTCGAAAAAGCGTCCTCGTAGTCCTCATAAATCTGCGAGCTGGTGAGTTTTTCAGAAAGTTGTTTCGCCGAGGAATCGAGCATCCGATGGTTATAGTGCCCGACCCCTCTCGATTGCAAGGCAACGTCTGCAAGATACGGTTAGCCATCGGCAACGCTGGTGAAGAACTGCGGCGCGGCTGTGATTAGCTTGGCTTCCTCAAGCCGTGACGAAATCATCGGTGGTTATGAAAAAACACACTGACTCAGCCTCGCCGTCGAAGCGAGCGAAGGGTGCGAGGAAAACCACCTCCCCCGGCACTGCGACGATCCGTCGCATCCTGGTGCCCACGGATTTTCTCCCGCCTCGAACCACGCGGCCGCCTACGCGCGGGATCTGGCGAAACAGAACAAGGCAGAATTGGTGCTCGTCCACGTCATTCTGCCCGCTGGTTCGCCTGACCTGATCTACGGTTCGATATTGTGGGATCAGGAAACAATGACCAATGCGGCCCGGTCGGCGCTGCAGAAATGGCAGACGGAGGCCGGGTTGGGCCGGGTGCAAAAAATAAAACGACAGGTCCGCGTCGGCGTCCCCTACATGGAGATCGTCGAGGCGGCCCGCGAAACCAAGTCCGACCTGATCGTCATTCCGACCCACGGACATACCGGATTGAAACACTATCTGCTCGGGGGCACCGCCGAGCGCGTTGTTCGCCACGCCGGATGTCCGGTACTGGTTGTGCGCGCGGGCTGAATTTGTCAGCATGCTCTCAAACCTCAAACAAAAGGAACAATCATGAAAGTGAAGCCTGCCAAGAAAAAGAACCGTGTCACGGTGGAAATGGATCAAGGAGACGCCAACCTGCTGGCCGCCGCCGGGGCCGCCCGGAAGAACGTGGCGATCAAGAAGATCCTTGTACCCATCGATTTCTCAAGCTGTTCGCTCAAGGCGCTGACCTATGCCATCGCGTTTGCCAAACAGTTCAAGGCTGTGATCACCGTTATTTATGTCATCCAGCCTTACTACGTCGCCGGCGACTATGCGGGCGGACTGGACTACGCCACGCTTGAACTTGAGATCGAAGAGAACTCCACCCGCCGCCTGAAGGAACTCACCGCAAAAGTCATCGGCGACAGCGCGAAATACAACGTGCTGATCGGGCGGGGGCGTCCGGTGGACGAGATCTCCCGCACGGCCGACGAGCTAGACGTGGATTTGATCATCATCTCGACCCACGGTCATACCGGCCTGAAACATGTCGTGCTGGGAAGCACGGCGGAAAACGTCGTCCGTCACGCGCCGTGTCCCGTCCTGACGGTACGCATGGAAGAACATGAATTCGTCGACAGTTGAAAGTGGATCAGAGCCCTTGAACGGGGCCGGGGATTCCCGGCCCCGCGCTGCTCCGTCCGCGAAACCGCGGGTGCCCAGCCCCGACACCGCATTCGGGTGCCCTCGCAATTTTCTCAACAACCGATGCGTCTATCTGGTCTTTTCTCCGCGCGCCCGGGGCCTTTCCGTCAGGGTCAACCTGACGCCGGATCATTCCTGCAATTTCGACTGTGTCTACTGCGAGATCGACCGGCGTGACACTTCACGGGGCCCCACGCTGGATCTCGGCGTGATGGCCAACGAGCTTGAGGACGTGCTCATGCGAGTTCACGACGGCAGTCTGTGGAAGAAACTGCCCTTCAATCAATTGCCCCCTCACTCCTCGAACTGAAACACGTGACCCTCAGTGGCGATGGCGAGCCCACGCTCTGTCCCATGTTTCGGGAAGTCGTGGAATCGATCACCCACATCCGCGCTCGCGGCCGCGTGCCGTTCTTTCGCATGGTGCTGCTGACGAACGCGTCCGGTCTTGATCTGCCGGTCGTGCGGGACGGGTTGAAGCTCTTCGGTTCGCAAGATGAAATCTGGGCGAAAATCGACGTGGGTACCCAGTCCGCGATGGACCTCGTGAATCGCTCCGTCGTGCCGCTGAGCAGGGTTCTGGAAAATATCCTCGCCGTCGCCCGCGAGCGCCCGGTCGTCATTCAAAGCCTGTTCACCGCGGTGGAGAGCCGGCGGCTGCCACCCTCGGAGATCGTGGAGTTTGCGAATCGGCTGAAAGAGCTGAAGGACGGAGGCGCGCAGATTCCGCTGGTCCAGATCTACTCGGCGAACCGACCCTCGCCGAACGAGCACTGCCGACATCTCGGTCTCCGGGAACTCTCCGCCATCGCGCAACAGGTTCGCGCGATCAGCGGACTACATGCCGAGGTGTTTTGAGCTCAGGAAAAGCGGGTTACTTTGCGTCGAGCCAGCCCGACACTTTCATCCAGTCCGCCATGCGATCATTCCATGACGTCACCGGCTGCGCGGTTTTCCTCAGTCCGTAGCCGTGCCCGCCCTCGGAGTAGATGTGGAGCTCGGAAGGCACTTTGTATTTCTTCAACTCCGCCATGAGCTCCAGGCAGTTTTCAACCGGCACCCCGTCATCAAACGCGTGCGCCATGAACACCGGAGGCGTCTCAGGTGTGACCTTGATGTAGTCGCGCATTTTCTTCGAATCACGATCCACCACGCCCGCTCCGTAGATCAGTGCGGAAAAGTTTGGCAGCATTGAAACCGCGTCCACGGCATCAACATTCTCATAAGTTCGTTCCGTGAACAGCGTCGTCAGAACCGCGGTCTCGCCGCCGGCGGAAAATCCCATGATGCCCACGCGTTCCGGATTAATTCCAAACTCATTGGCGCGGCTCCGTACCAGGCTCATTGCTCGTTGCGCGTCCTGAACCGCAGCCCGCCAGCGCGGAGATTCCTCGCGACCGGGAACGCGATACTTCAGCACGAACGCCGTCACACCGATCGAGTTCAGCCACTCGGCGATCTCCGTGCCCTCGAGATCCCACGCGAGAATGTAGTGCCCGCCGCCCGGACAAATCACCACCGATGTGCCGGTCGCCCGGTCAGCGGGCGCGGGATAGACGGTGAGCGTCGGAGTGCTCACGTTACCGATCCGCATGAGCCGTTTCCCGGCGATCTTATCGGAATCCGGCGTGGTCGTGTCGGCCTCTGGTGGAAGTTCCTTCGTCTCTCCCGGCGGTTTGCCGGGCCACAGAGGAATCACTTCGTGTTCAGCGCCGACCACGGAATTGAACGGCGAAAAACAGACAACTGAGACGGCAGTGAGCAGAAGGGATAATTTGCGGGAATGTTTCATAAAGAATCAGATTTGCGGGTTCGTGAAGTTCATCCCACCGACGACGAAGCGAGGCAAGCCGGATTTCCAGAGGTTTCCATTTCCGCACCTGTTTTTCCTCGTCGTTCCCGGCAGTGTTCGCACCTCTGACAGGTGAATAAACCGCCGCTTGCTGCGGATTAATAACGTTGCCACCGTCTGCACGCGATGTATCCTTCGCGCAATCTGAATTCCCGGCTGTTGCAATCAGTTCCGAGGGGTGAAACGGGTGACGGCTGCGAATGAACTGAACGTAAACCATCAACAACTCCGCTTATGAAAGTTTCAGGCAGCATCAGCGAAATTCTCCACCATAAGGGGTCCAATGTTTGGACCGTGACGCCAGATCAGACGGTTTACGACGCCATCAGGTTGATGGCAGAAAAAAATATCGGCGCCGTTCCGGTCGTTGAAAACACGAACGTCATCGGCATTCTGTCCGAACGCGATTACACCCGGAAAATTGTCCTGCACGGCAAGTCGTCAAAAACGACCACGGTGCGGGACATCATGACTGCTCCCACCACCACGGTCTCCCCCACGGCCACGATTGACGAATGCATGCAGCTCGTCACCGACCGGAGATGCCGACACCTGCCGGTTGTGAAAGACGATCAGATCGTAGGAATGATCTCCATCGGCGATCTCGTCAACTGGACGATCTCCGCGCAGAACGCCGCGCTCGAACAGCTGGAGAATTACATCTCCGGCGGATACGCCGCCTGACGTCGGTCGCTGCGGTTGATGAAACAGGAACTCGCATGAAGTCCGGGTTCATCAGACTGGTTGTGCGGATCGGAGGACTGGTGTTGCTTTCCAGCGGTGTCCTCCGCGCCGGGTTCGATCTAGCGAACTCCGCCCAGGTGTCCAGCCCGCCCACAGCAGACGGAGGTGCCGGTCAAATCCACTTCTGGATCAGTGTTGGACTCGTCGATCTCTCAATGGCTTTGGTCTTCATCGGAGCCCTGATGTTTTGTGGCAGCTTCTTCAAGCCCACGAAAACGCGGCGATCCAGTGTTTGAACGACGGTCAGCAAACAGCAAAGGCCACGATCTCAGGCGGCGCCTCTTTACGATGTAGCAGACGAGATGACGAGGATCTGATCCGCTTTTGAGAATGAAATTGAGCCTCCTCACGCCGGCTGCTACATCAAACGGGATGCGCATGCCACATCAAGCGCTCGCCAGTGGAGCGATGACGGCCACACTTTTCCGACGATTGCGTTTCGCCCGCCGGAGACCAAATGCCGCGACTGTTCCGATGAATCCTGAGATCAAAATCCCTACTGCTATGTTCAGTTTACGGTTCGGCCGCACCGGACGAAGCCCCTCCTCGGCCGGGTTGATGATTACGACCATACCGCCGACTCTGGCTATATCCGCTTTGAGCTTCTGCGATTGCGATGCGCCAAGTTTCGACGGAGCTTTCTTGTCAGGTTCGGATGATTCCTCAGATGAAACTCCGTATTGCCGGAGCACTGCTTGATGTGCCGAGTTCAGTTTCCATTTGTGATAATTTGCCACGATCCCGTTTGCCAGGGTTTTCGCCAGCACTCGGTCTTCGTCGTAGACCTTTACTTCAATAAGTTCAGTGTTTCGCTGTTGAGAAACTTTGATCTGGCTGGACAAGATTGCGTAGGCCTCCTGAATGGTTGGTTCACGGTCCAATCCAAATCTCTCCCGATAGACCGCCCGGAGGCCGTTCGTCTCGATCACGGGATACAGAACAACTTTCGAGGCCAGCTTCACAAACTCCGTCTGTAGAAAGTAAGGATCGGTTGTGGGTATCTGTGGTCCCACAACCGGTGCCTTCCGCACCAAAAGTGTGGCCGAGCTGGAATAAACCTTCGTCAGGCTGAACGTCACGATCAGGATCAGGAAGAGGCATGACGCCGCGAGCAATGAGGGGTAGATCCAAGTGGGCGTGCGAAGAACATTTTCACAGGTGCGCTTTGGCAGGCTGGGGAGGGCGAGGACATGTTCTTTCGAGCAGGTAAAGGCGAAGTCGATTAATGTTCGCAGCCACAGCCCGATCAGCCCCCAATTTCCAGCGCGCTTGATCACGTCGCCGCACTGACTGCTGAACACCTGCTGCATCGAAATGCCAAATTCATCGCTGAACGGTTTGGGATACAGTTGAACCAGCCGGGCGTAGAGATGTTCCGATGTTTTGGCCCCGCGAAATTTTGTTTGTGATTTCATGGTTTCCTCTCAAGTGAATGATGTGACCAGTCCGCGACTTTTCGCCAGCTTGACGAGCCGCTGATAACGGCGGCTTTCCAGTTCGAGAACACTTTGTCCCAGACCGGTGATCCGGTAATAGCGACGGCGCTCGTCGTCCAGCTCGGGGTCGGGGCGCTCCTCGCATTCCTCAATCAACGCGGCTTTCAGCAAACGTTTGATCGTTCCGTAGAGTGTGCCCGGTCCCATCTTGACCTCGCCGTCGGTTGATTCGGTCACCGATTGCATGATGCCGTAGCCGTGCTTCTCCGAGTCGGTCAGCGACAACAAAATGTGAAACACCGCCGGCGTCAGCGGAAGAAATGATTCGGGAGTGGGAGTCGTCTTGGACATTTCTTTGTATATCCGTTGCGGATATAGTTGGCGATTGCCACGGAGCGGTCAACTGAAAATGTTGGCGGATTAGATTTCGATTTCGATAAGGGGGAGCTAACCACAGATGGACGCAGTTAAACACAGATGTTCAATTCAGCACCGAGGCACGGGTGCATCTTGACTCTTGCCCCCGTAATCAAACTGGTTCGGAGCGCGGCGTTTAGGCCGCTTCATCGTTCACACGCTCATGGGCCAGTCGTTTCGCCGTCGCCCACCCGGTCGTTGAAGCGGCCTAAAGGTCGCGCTCCGGAGGTCAGGATGGGCCCCGAGGCACTGCGATCAAAGCGCTGTCAGTCCTAATCGTAATCCTGTTCCTAATCTTAATCTCCAGAAACGCTGATTAAGATTAGAGCCGGTCTGAAAACTCCGGCTGTGTCGTCCTCGACCAACCGCAGCGGCAACTGATTTCATCGGCTTTCCGATTAGCGGGGCTGGCTGCGGCAGGTCTGCGACACAGCCGCGCTCCGTTTTTAGACAGGCTCTTAGGATTAAGATTGAGAAGTGGTCTCTTTGATTCTTTGGAGATTTCTGATCTGTGTTTCATCTGTGAAAATTAGGGGCTAAAAATAAAAAAAATACCCCTGCGAACGTTCGTTCTTTCATTTGGTCGGATTCCCCGGCATTCGTTTGCGCAACGATATGCGCTTTATTTCCTGGAACGTAAATGGCATCCGCGCGGCGGCGAAACGCGGCTTCGTGGATTTCTTTAAAGAATCAAACGCGGACGTCCTGTGCTTGCAGGAAACGAAGGCGGAACGGGATCAATTGGATCACATCGAATGGCCTGACGGGTATCATCAGTATTGGTGTTCGGCGGCGAAGAAGGGCTACTCTGGCACGGCGATTTTCTCGCGTAAAGAACCGCTTGACGTGACTTACGGCATCGGCCACGACCACCATGATCAGGAGGGACGCGTGATCAATGCGGAGTTTAAGGATTTCTACGTGGTGAATGTTTACACGCCGAATTCGAAGCGCGGTCTGTTGCGTCTGCCGTATCGCGTCGGCGAATGGGATCTGGATTTCCGGAAACACCTCAAGAAGCTTGAGAAGAAAAAGCCCGTGATCTTTTGCGGTGACCTGAACGTTGCGCACAAGGAGATCGACATCGCGCGTCCGAAGGCGAACGAACGTAACGCCGGGTTCACGATCGAGGAACGGACAACGTTTGGCGGAATGCTGGACAGCGGTTTCATCGACACGTTTCGCGAGTTCGAAAAAGGCGGCGGACATTACAGCTGGTGGAGCTACATGGGGCAGTCTCGAGCGAAGAATATTGGATGGCGACTCGACTACTGGTGCATTTCAAAAGCGCTTCGGCCACGGTTGAAAAGCGCGTTTATCTGGCCGCACATTGAGGGGTCGGATCATTGTCCAGTGGGAATGGAGTTGGAGTGATTTCACCACGGAGGCACTGAGAACACAGAGGAGAAGATCATGAGTGAGTTCAATTTCTTGATCCTAATCTTGCTCGTAATCTTAATCAGTTTTTTTAGCCACGGATGAAACACGGATTGATCACTGGTGAGGTGGGGCGAGTCTCTCCGAGCGAGCCTTCGGCGAATCCTGTGACGTGCGGATTTTCTAATGGTTTCGATATCAACGAATCGCTCAGAGGTTCGTTCGGAGAACTCACCCCACCTGCCATCGTTTACTCGATGGCGATCTGCGATGCTTGAACGTCTGCCAATCTACGAAATTGAGGACGAGATCGTTCTGCGGTTGCGCGAGCGGAACCGGTTGATTCTGTCGGCTCCAACGGGTTCTGGAAAATCGACGCAGGTTCCGCAGATGCTCCTAAAAAAGGGTTTGCTCGGTGAAGGGCAGGCGGTTGTGCTGCAACCCCGTCGACTGGCGACCCGTTTGTTGGCCACTCGGGTGGCGGAGGAAATGAACGTTCGCTTGGGGCAGGAGGTGGGTTACCAGATCCGGCTCGACAATGTGACGTCGCGGAACACGCGGATACGATTTCTCACAGAAGGCGTGTTGCTCCGGCAAATGCTTGATGACGACAAGTTGCGCGGTATTTCGGCGCTTGTATTCGATGAATTTCACGAACGGCATTTGTACGGCGACATCACGCTCGCGCGAGCGCTCGACATTCAGGAAACGACGCGTCCGGATCTGAAGATCATCGTGATGTCGGCGACGATCGATTCGGATCAACTTGCGAAGTATCTCGCAACGGACGGACAGAAGGCGTCCGTGCTGGCGTCGCAAGGCCGGACGTTTCCGGTGGAAATTCGCTACGCGCTTCGGCCTTCTTACGAGAATCGAGCGCCCGTGTGGGATCAGGCGGCCGATGCGTTTGCACATTTCATCCAAGCGGGTGGCGAAGGCGATGTGCTCGTTTTTATGCCCGGCTCATATGAAATCGGCCGGACGATCGAGACGATCAAACATCTGCGCGAAGCCAAGGGGTTTACCGTGCTGCCGCTGCATGGAGAATTGAATCCGCGAGATCAAGACGCTGCGGTGGCGAGGTATGAAAAACGCAAGGTGGTCGTGTCGACGAACGTCGCTGAAACCTCGCTCACTATCGACGGTATCCGGCTCGTAATCGATAGCGGACTTGCACGGATTCCGAGGTTCGATCCGTATCGTGGGATTAACACGTTGTTGATCGAAAGGATTTCGCAGGCCAGCGCCGATCAGCGAACCGGGCGTGCAGGACGGACTGCGCCGGGCGAGTGTTACCGGTTGTGGAGCGAGGGCGAACAACGGGATCGGCCCGCGCAGGAAAAACCGGAACTGCAGCGGCTTGATCTGTCGGAAGTCGTGTTGACATTGAAGGCGGCGGGCGTTGAAGACCTGAACAAGTTTCGTTGGATCGAACACCCCGGTGATCAACGACTGGCGCATGCTGAAGAGTTGCTTGTCGATTTGGGCGCGTTGGAAAAACGAGATGAAGGTTCGGGTCCGGACCAGGCACGTTCGGAAATTTCCAAGGTGGGTCGGCGGATGATGGCGTTTCCTTTGCATCCACGTTTTGCGCGCATGTTGATCGCGGCGGATGAGCTGGGGTGTGTTTATCAGGCATGTTTGATCGCGGCGCTGACGCAGGGTCGCGATCTGATGATCCGCAAGGTCGACAGCGATGCGAAGGGGCGACGCGAGGACAAGCTGGGCGAAAAAGCGGCGTCGGATTTTTTCAAGATGATGCAGGCTTGGAAATACGCGGCGGAAAACAATTTCCAACTCGAGGCCTGCCAACGAATCGGCATTCACGCGATGACGGCCCGGCAGGTCGGTCCGTTGCTCGACCAGTTTCTGCGGATTGCCGCGCGTGAAGATCTCGACGTGACGCCGCGCGAAGTGCCGGAGGAAGTTTTGCAGAAATGCCTGCTCATCGGGTTCAGTGACCGCGTTGCGCGACGGCTCGATTCCGGGACGCTGCGTTGTGAAATGGTTCACGGTCGGACCGGCGTGCTGGCCCGCGAAAGTTCCGTGCATCACAGTCCGTTGATTGTTGCGGCGGACGTGCGGGAGATTGGCCGGACCGGCGGCGATACCAACACCATTTTTTCGCAGGCGACCGCCGTTGAGCAGAAGTGGTTGGAAGAATTGTTCCCGGATGACATCGCGACCGAGTTGAAGGTGTTTTTTGACGCGCAAGCCCGGCGGGTTTATGCGGACGAACAGAGAACCTTTCGCGGGCTCGCGCTGGATTCGGCGCGGATCGAGCCGCCGCCGCTGGGTCAATCCGCGCAGTTGCTCGCGGAGGAGGTGATCGCGGGGCGGCTCAAGTTGAAGCTGTGGGACGACGAGGTGGAGCAATGGATCGTTCGCCTGAACCGGCTGGCGGACTGGTGTCCGGATTTTGAACTGCCGACCGTTGGCGACGATGATCGGCGGGTGTTGATCGAGCAGATCTGCCACGGCGCGTTCACGTACAAGGAAATCAAGGAGCGCCACGTGAAGCCGGTGGTGAAGACGTGGTTGAACGCGATGCAGCACACGCTGTTGAACGATCACGCGCCGGAGCGGTTGAAGTTCAGCAACGGCCGGACGCCGAAGGTGATTTATTCGCAGAACGATCCGCCGCACGTGTCGTTGCGCATTCAGGAATTATTCGACGTGAAGGACGTGCCGAAGATCGCGATGGGGCGGGGGTCGGTGTTGTTGCACATTCTCGCGCCGAACATGCGGCCGGTGCAGGTGACACAAGATCTCGCCGGGTTTTGGCGGGATCATTATCCACGGGTGAAATCGGAGTTGCAGCGAAAATATCCCAAGCATCAGTGGAGGTAGTTGATGTTGCGTGAGACGCCGGGAAAGCATTCGAGTAATGGGATTGCTGGAGCGCGCGTCTTCGATTAAGACTGGGATTCAATGGAGCGTTGAACCGTGGCAGGGCTTTGAAAACGGCCTGCGTGTGTTCACCAATGAACACACGCAGGCCCGAAATGATTCCGCGTCAATAAGCCGTAATCTTGCCTCCCGAATTCTTCCATCGGCCCGTGATGTATTCTTCGCAGATTCTGTGATAGGTAGCCATCGATCCGATGTCGATCCATTCGTCTTCGGAATGTAGTTCACCGGCCAGCGGTCGGGAGATCAGGACCGGGATACCGAATTTGCAGATGAAGCGGGCATCGCTCCCGCCGGAGCTACGGACCAGCTCGGTTTTCTGGTTCGTCACGCGTGAGGTCACTTCCACAAATGCCCGGTCGGGCGAAAGATGCGTTGGTTCGGCGGAAATCATGGGTTCAGCGAGCACCGTTTCACCCACTTCATGACGAACAATCTTTAAGACTTTCTCCGTGGTGAGCGGCGGCGTAAACCGGATGTCGAGCATGGCCTCGGCGGTCGAGGGAATCCGATTCACTGAAGTGTTGGGCGTGTTCAACAACGTCGTTGCGCACGTGGGATACCAATGATCGTCCCCGGCGTCACCGATGTCGTCGGTTTTGAAATCCATGAACCGTCGGCGCAGCCGTGTGACCGCGTCGCACAGATGTTCGAGCGCGTTCTTCCCGAGCCACGGTCGCGCGGCGTGGGCGGCGTGTCCTTCGCAGCGGAGTCGCAGGTGCAGGATGCCTTTCTCCTCGACGATGATCCGGTTGAGGCAGCCTCCGTCGGGAATGATCGCCACGCCGCACCGAATGTTCTCCTCTTCAAAGAGATAGCGGACACCGGATTCGCCGCCGCGTTCCTCGTCCGAGGTGATCGCGAGGCCCAGTGAGATCCCCGGATGCCGCTGGTGCAGCGTGTGAAACAGTTCGAGCATGATTGCAAGCCCGCCCTTCATGTCCCCGACGCCGGGTCCGAAGATCCGACCGTCCTCCACCCGCGTCAGGTAGCGCGAATGCCCGGGATGCTCGACGACGTCCAGGTGCCCGCAGAACAGAATGTCGGGGTGAGCAACTCCGTTTGGAGCCGCGACGATCGATGAATAGCCGTTCTTTTCAAATTCTCGGATCGTTACGCCGTGCACTGCGTCCAGATGATTCAGGCAGAACTCGAAGCACCGCCGACGTTCCTCCGGTCGCGCGTCGGTGCTGGGGATCAGCGCCAGATCGCGGGTGAGTGCAGTCAATCGCTCGTTCAGGTCTTTGGAGTGATTCATGAGTTGTGAATACGGCTAGTCCCGATCAAACCGCCAGGGAACGCCGAGATCGTTTTCTGTTTCGCCGAGAATCGCATGGCACTCGTCGACGGAATCCGCGAGACAAAGGAACTGTCCTTTCAGAACGGTATCATCGTCACCGAGATTCAGGTTGATCGGCAGGACACCGCGTTCGTCACCGGAGCAAAACAGGCGTCCGTGCTGCTTCAACAATTCAAGCAGCTGACTCCCGCGGACCGGTTCGCCCAGCGAAACGTTACGCATGAGCCATGCGCCGGCCGGCCGGAAGTGCCGTGCCAGTACGGACGGGTAGGTCGCCCCGGTGACGCGGGCGTTGATCTCACAGACATGCACGGTAGGCGCGGAGCTGTCGCGCGTCTGCACCACGAGAAAATCGACGCTCGCGGTCCCGCGATAGCCCTGTGCGTGAAGCCAGCTCCCGGCGATGGCGGCCTGCCGGAGGAGTTCAGTGCGCAGTTCCGGTTCGGCGGAAAGATATGACGGCGGCGACTCGTTGCCCTGATGCACGCTTTTGTCGCTGAGAAATTGATCGGTCACGTCATAGATCACCACCTGCGACCGGTTCAGAAACATCTGCACGCTCGGGCTGGTGATCGATTCAATGCCGTTGACGCCGGGCTCCAGCCAGCCCTGAACCAGGCACCGTCCCTCGAAAAACAACATCTCGGGAATCTCGTTCATTTCCGCTTCATCGACCCGAACTTTCATAATACCGACGCCGGAAGCGCCCAGCGGGGATTTAATCACTGCCGATCGATAACCGAGTATTTTCAGTTGGGAAATTTCATGGACGACCTCCTCGGGCGCCGCCGCGTGGCGGGTTTCGAAAACCGGGAGACCGGCCTCGACTAGGGCGTCATGCAGCAGGCTCTTGTTGTTGCCACGATGACTGCCCAGCTCCGAACTCAACGTGGGCAGTCCCAATGAGGCCGCAATCGCCGTCAACGTCGGGTCGGTGGCGTAACCGTCGACGAATGAAATTCCTGAGACGTTGCACCGTTCCAAAAGTCCTCCGCAGCCCGCGCCGCCGGTTGATTCCGCAACCCGGCCCATCGCGAGGTAATCCCGGTGACACAGGATCTCGATCTTTGGCAGGGACAGCTTCAGCTCGTTCGCGAAGTAACGCTGCATCGGGACAGTGGGTGAGCGTTCGAGGACGAGGACATTGTTTCCGCCACGATACAGAAGGTTCAAGATCGGCAGCAACCGGCCGCCGTATGAATCCGCTCCGCGAATTTCGTTCTGAAGCAGCCGCGTCTGATCCTCGTTTCCAAAGAACAGTGCGAGCAGGTTGGCGACGAACAGGACGCTGTCATCCCAGAAGTGGAGAAGGCGGCCTCCGGCATCGATCACCTCCGGCACGCTTCCTCGGACCGGCGACAGAACTGCCGATTGATTCGGGCTCGTCACCAGCTTGGAGTTCATGGTTGAACTCTAACAAATTTGGATCGCCCGGCCAGCAATTAGCCGGACACAAAGTGGAGGGACCCTGGGAAGCACCCTTCGCGTTCGATGACAGGGCGGGAACAAATTTACTGCCCGGCTTGCGCGGTGCGGTAAACCGTCGCGCCGAGCAGGACGATCAAAACGCAAAACGCCAACCGTGCGCCGCAGGTGATGCGGATGCGCTGTTCGCTCCCGGTCGCCCAGTGAATCAGGTCGCGCAGCCTCCAGGGAGAAACGGTCAACCAGATTCCGGCGACTACGAAGAGATAGGCCCACGTCTGCCACACCAACACCCATGATGATTCACCCAGCAACGGGCGTCCTGTGTCGACCATCCATTTTGCCAGCAGAAGAAGGACGACAGCCACCCCGCGCACGGCGATGAAATCCCGCACGAAGATGCAGCTGGCGACCCCGACCGCCGCGAAGAAGGTCAGCAGATATCTCTTGTAGCTTTGGAAATCGGCGACCTGTTCCTGGTTCACGTTGTGAACGAACCACGCGGTGCCGAGCAGCATGAAAAACCAGCCGCACGCTTTTGAGCGCGGGAACTGGCGCATCGCGGTCTTAAACTTGTCGGGCGATGTCAGACCAATGACGGCGGGCAGCGCCAGCAGAAGACCGAGCGCCATCGCAAAGGTGGAGAGGGAAATTTCGAACATAAATTGGTTTGTTGGCAGAATTTATTTGGCGAGAAACCACGCATGGGAGAGATGGATTGAGCCACTGTTTTTTTGACAGTGAAGCCCGGGTATCGAGAACGTGGAAGTCTCGGCTTTCATTCGTGTCTATTGGTGTCCATTCGTGGCTGAATTGTTCGGGCTCAGTTGGGCATCAACACCGCGGGGTTGCCATACAGGGTGAACAATCCGACGCGCTCGATCTCGACGTCCATCAATTCGCCGCGATGCCGTTCGCCGCCTTCGAACACCACGATCTTGTTGCACCGTGTGCGTCCGGACATGCGGTCGGCGTTTCGTTTGCTCGGGCCTTCAACCAGGATTTGGACGTGCTTGCCCACCATGTCCACGAGGCGTTTGTTGGCGGTTTCGTCGAGCACGCGCAGGAGCGTCTGGTTGCGTTCGTCTTTGATCTCCTCGGGCAGCTGGCCGTCCATTTCGGCGGCGGGCGTGTCCTTACGTTTCGAGTAACGGAAAATGAATGCCTGATCAAACTCCACCTCGCGCATCAGCGAAACGGTCTGTTCAAAATCAGCATCGGTCTCGCCGGGGAATCCGACGATGACGTCCGTGCTGATGCCCATATCAGGATGCACCGCACGGAGCTTGCCGATGATTTCAAGAAACCGCTCGCGCGTGTAGCCGCGATGCATCGCCGTGAGCAACCGGTTGCTGCCGCTCTGCACCGGGATGTGCGCGCTTTCGCAAAGTTTTGGCAAATCCGCGTACGCCTGCACGAGGTCATCGCCGTAACCTTTTGGGTGGGGAGAGGTGAACCGGATGCGCTCCAGACCGTCGATGTCATGAACGGCTTCGAGCAATTGCACAAACGCCGATTTGCCGTTCGCCGCGCCAATCTCGCGTTTGCCGTAGCTCGTGACGATCTGGCCGAGCAGTGTGATCTCCTTCACGCCCCGAGTTACGAGTTCTTGACACTCGGAAACGATGTCATCAATCGGTCTGCTGCGTTCGCCACCGCGCGTCGACGGGACGATGCAGAAGGTGCAATGCTGGTTGCAGCCTTGCATGATGCTCACAAAAGCCGTCACGGATTTGGCGGAACTGCCGTTGAGCAGGTGCTCGCGGATGCGTGATTCGCTTTGCGCCTCGGCGGCGATGTCCACGATCTTCTTCTGCCGTCCGCTGAGCAGTTCATCCAGATACTCGGCGGCGCGATGAAATTTCTGCGTACCCAAAACGAGGTCCACATCGGGCAGTTTGTCGATGAGTTCCCGTCCCCGGCTTTGCGCCATGCAACCCATGAAACCGAACACCTGCGATTTCTGTTTGCGGCGGCTTTTCACCGCGAGGTTCTGCATCTTGCCGAGCGCCTTCTGCTCTGCCATGTCGCGCACGCTGCAGGTGTTGAGCAGGACCACATCCGCCGCCGTTTCCGAGGTCGCCAGCGAATAGCCTTTGGAAACAAGCTGAGCGGCAACGGCTTCGGAGTCGCGCTCGTTCATCTGGCATCCGTAGGTTTTGATGTAAACGCTGGGCATAAGGGACCAACAGGGCGGCGAAACTACGCCACCCGGCCCGGCTTGAAAAGCGGGAAGATGAGAGAGGAGCGTGGGTCGGTGAGCGTAGCGATTGAAACCGGGGGACCCGATGGGAAATGCCGGTGCGCTCAGTTCCGTGACATTTGATCTGGCTTTGCAACCCTCTTCAATGTGCTGCCTTCCATCTTGGTGGCAGTCCCCGTTGTCCCGTAAAAACCAATGCAGGAAACAACAGGTCCCGCAGTTTGGCGTGATGGTGAAGATTGACTGGCTGTGACGGTTCTGGAATCAAGCGCTCGTGAGCAGCGGCATCCAAGTTTACGTCAGACTTCTGGGCGAAGGCACCGATGTATGGCGACCGGTTGAAGCCTTACCCGTGCTGGGAGACACATACAGAATCATTTCAAAGAATCGGTTTCCCGAGGATGAGCAATGGGAGTTTAACGGCGAAGAGGTCGTTCGGTGCGAACAACGTCGGCTGTCGTCCGGTATGCGGTTGGTTGCGGTGGCCAGAGCAGAAGGTTGATAGGGCCACCGAATTTCCAATATCCTCAAACACGTCATATCTCCTTTTCCTCAGGAGTCCGCCGCCGGGAGACAGGCTGGAAGCCTGTCCTACGAAAAAGCCCCGCCGTTTCCGGCGGGGCTCGTGGAGGAACCGACGACTTAAATGAATTCGTTGATCAGGTTTTCCAGGAATTCCTGGCGACCGCTTTCGAGCTTCGGTTCACCGGCTTTCAGGATGTATTTCTCCAGCTCGGCGAAACCGACTTTGCCCTTTTCAATCTTCTCGCCGATGCCGCTGTCCCATGTGCTGTAGCGGGCTTTGACGAAGTCGGCGAGGCGACCGTCCTTGCGGATGGCGGCGGCGATTTTCAATCCGCGGGCGAAGGCGTCCATGCCGCCGATGTGCGCGTAAAACAGATCGATGGGTTCGAAACTTTCACGGCGCACCTTGGCGTCAAAGTTCACGCCGCCCGTTTTGAAGCCGCCGTATTTCAATATGGTCAGCATGCACTGCGTGGTCAGGTAAATATCCGTCGGGAACTGGTCGGTGTCCCAGCCGAGCAACAGGTCGCCAGTGTTGGCGTCGATGCTGCCGAGCGCGCCGGCGGCCCCGGCAACTTCCATTTCGTGCTGCATCGAGTGACCCGCCAACGTGGCGTGGTTGGTTTCGAGATTCAGTTGAAGATGCTTGTCCAACTTGTATTCGCGGAGGAAGTTCAAGCAAGCCGCTGCGTCAGAATCGTACTGATGCTTGGTCGGCTCTTTCGGTTTTGGTTCAATGTAGAACTGGCCTTTGAAGCCGATCTTCTTCGCGTAATCCACCGCCATGTGCAGGAACTTGGCGAGGTGCTCAAGTTCGCGTTTCATGTCGGTGTTCCACAGGGTGGAGTAACCTTCGCGACCGCCCCAGAAGGTGTAACCTTCGCCGCCGAGCGACTTCGTGACTTCGAGCGCCTTCTTCACCTGCGCGGCGGAGTAGGCGAACACGTCGGCGTTACAGCTCGTTGCCGCGCCGTGCATGTAACGAGGATGCACGAATAACTGAGCGGTGCCCCAAAGCAACTTGATGCC
Organism: Verrucomicrobiota bacterium; assembly: GCA_041689265.1. GTDB lineage: Bacteria > Verrucomicrobiota > Verrucomicrobiia > Limisphaerales > RI-55 > JBDNGP01. The sequence continues at coordinate 27,251 of JBDNGP010000221.1, read as the reverse complement.
GGTGCGCTTCTGTTCCTCCTTCAGCACCTTGGCGACGGCGTCGAGATTTTTGTTCGACTGGGCGAGTGTTTTGCCGTGGGGCGCGACATCGCGGTCGTGGAAAGCGTAGTAGGGCGCACCGAGTTTCTCGGCGATCTCAAAGAACATGCGAGCACGATCCTGCGCCTGTTTGACCGTGCCTTCGCCGAGCTCCCATTTCCGCTGCGCCGTGCCCCAGCCGAACATGTCCGAACCGGCTCCGCGCATGGTGTGCCAGAACACCACCGAGAAGCGGAGATGGTCTTTCATGGTCTTGCCCTCGATGACTTCATCGGGGTTGTACCATTTGTAGGAGAGCGGGTTTTTGGAACTGGGACCCTCGTATTGGATCTTCTTGATCTTCGGAAATGCAGCGGCCATAGGTCTGGAATTAAAGGTTAATCCGGGTGTTTCTGTGGTAACGGTTCGGGCTGGATAGCTAGAGGAAATGACCGCGTTGTGCAAGAACGAAAGGCGTCACGCGGCTGATAGAGCCTCAGCCGGAACGATGCAGTTGCGGAACGCCTAGGGCGGGCGTGATCCCCCACTTCCTACTACATCGTTCCGTATAGGATCATGCCATGAATCGGTGTCAGTGCATTTTTCCATGCCACGTCACCTCAACCGGTTCGATCTGTGGCAGATCTGCGTTTCAATTGTGTTGTGAAGATTGTTGCTGGGAAAGCGTTCGGTTGCGTCTTCGTCACGGCTATATAATACTGCGGTTGGACTACCGAGGGCAATGGTCGCCGCTTCACAAACGTGAGCGAATGAACCTCTTCGAAATCTAGGGGGGCAACTAAGTTTAATATCAACGTGGCGGCGGGAACCGAACAGCGTCGGCTGGCGGCCATCATGTTTACTGACATGGTAGGCTACAGCACGAAAGTGCAACGTGATGAGCATCTCGCCCTGACTCTGCTTGAGGATCACCGGCGGTGCCTTCGCGCCATCTTTCCGGATCATCAAGGGATCGAAATCAAGACGACGGGGGATGGGTTTCTTCTTGAGTTTCACAGCGCGCTTGCCGCCGTCCATGCAGCGGTGGCCATCCAAGATGCTTTGACCCGTCGCAATGAGACGCTTCCGGCAGAGCATCAAGTCTGGATTCGTATCGGGATTCACCTCGGAGACCTGGAGCAACGCGAGGACGATATCTTCGGTGACGGGGTGAACATCGCTGCACGCGTTGAGCCGCTTGCGGAACCGGGCGGAATCGTTGTGACACAACAGGTGCTTGATCAGGTTGAAAACAAGGTGCCGTATCGCTTTCAGTCCGTCGGCCAGGTCGAACTCAAAAACATACCGCGCCCGTTGGAGATCTACCGGCTCCTTGCGGGAGGCTTGGGCACACCCGAACCGGAGCCGGCTCACGACTCCAGACCAGGCAGTTCCGAAGGCGGGAAATCGATTGCTGTTCTGCCGTTTATGAACATGAGCTCAGATCGGGAAAATGAGTTCTTGAGTGACGGCATCTCGGACGATCTGATCACGGCGTTGTCTCAGGTGAAGGGACTGCATGTGCCGGCCCGCACCTCAGCATTCGCGTTCAAAGGAAAAAATGAAGACATCCGCCAGATCGGGAATTTGCTCAACGTGGCCAACGTGTTGGAAGGGAGTGTGCGAAAATCCGGCAACCGGCTCCGCATCACGGCGCAATTGATAAAGGTGAGTGATGGTTTCCACCTTTGGTCGGAGCGCTATGACCGCGAGATGCAGGACGTATTTGACATTCAGGACGAAATCACCCGGGCCATTGTCAATGCCTTGAAGGTTCATCTCGGAACCGCTCCAGGCGTGCCCATTCTGAAAGGCCAGACCCAGAATACAGCCGCTTATGAGTGCTATTTGAAGGGACGTGAACTCTGGGGCCAGCGGGGCGTCGGTCTCGAAAAGGCGCTGCACTATTTCGAGCTCGCCATCATTGAGGATCCAAAATATTCACGTGCTCACTGTGGTCTTTCCGACACCTATACGCTGCTGGGGTTTTACAGTTACCTTCCCGGCCGCGAGGCGGCCGACAAGGCGATGAAGTCCGCACTGCGGGCACGGGAACTTGATGACACGCTGGCGGATGCACACACTTCGCTTGCCTGCGCCCGGCTTCTTCGTGACTGGGATTGGTGGGGGGCGGACGCCGATTTTCGGCGCGCCATCAAACAGGATCCAAAGCACATTCCGACGCGCTATTTCTCCGCCAACTTGTTGTCCGCGCTGGGACGTTTTGACGAAGCGATCGCCCAGGATGAGGAAGCCGTGCGACGTGATCCGTTGTCGGTTTTTGCCATCACCCATCTGGCGTGGATGCAGATTTTCGCACGGAGATTTGACCAGGCCATTCTCCGGTTGAATCGAGCACTCGAGATGCAGCCGGACTTCTTCCTGGCCAATTGCTACATGGGACAGGCGTTGCTGGCTACCGGTCGTGCCCAGGAATCAGTCGACTTGTTGAAGCGCGCCGCCCGAGGCTTCCGCAGCTTCCGCAATTACCGGATTCGCATCCTGTTCTTCTGCGGAAAGCTCACCCTCTACCCACTATAAACCTTGAAGAACCAAAAGATGGATGAAGCGAATTCCGTCATCGCCGAACTTCAGGATCCCGGGCGACATCCCGTCCAAAGGCATGATCTCCTGGCGGCCATCGCCGCCCTGAATCCTGACAGGCACGACGAAGCCTTTGATCAACTGGACCGGGCGTTCGATGAGCGGAATGCCCTGATGTTGTGGATCGGCTCCTACTTTATTTTTGATCCGCTTCGTGCTGACCCGCGATTCGACCGCCTGCTCAACAGGATGGGAATTGAACCCTCGCAATAGTTTTGAAGTTTCCTAAGTTGCCGCCCCGTGGCTGGAGCGGTTCTTGCGATTGACCGCGCGTTAATCGCTGTGGGAAGCGGGTGGTGCCGTGCTATTATTGCTGTCCTCATGCTGTCGGAAGATGGGTGGTCGCGATTGGCCGTGCAGATGGAGAATGCCGAACACAATTTGGCAGGGATCTGCGCGGTCCTGCGAATTCTAAAGGGATTCGCTAGGACAACAAAGACGACTGCTGCCGAGCGGTACTCGCCGATCGCAACTTTGTATTCTCTTCGTCTCCGCTCAACGGCACTATCCCTTCGAGATACACCACAGCCCCTCGTAAGTGCGCAGAATCAAAGCGTTGCCCGCGACGATCAATGTGGAGTTCGTTTTCTCGCCGGTCACATTGGACGCGACCACTTCATACTTACGCGACGCTTTCACGACATGAACTTCGCCCGCCTGGTTCACGAGAAAAACCAGATCACCGACCAGCAAGGCCGACGACCATGAATCGCCTTTCGCGCCTTTCACTGGCAACCGTTCGAGCCAGACCTGCTCGTTCGTGGCGACCTCGATGCACTCGGCGATTCCGTCCATGTTGATGTGGAAATAGAGCCCATTCTTGATCACGCCGGTGCCGAGCCGGCCTTTTTTTGAGCGCTGCTCATGCCAGAGGCGCGATGTCTCGGTAATGTCGCCGGAACCCTTCGGTTGAACGAGCATGCCCGCGCCGGAGAACCCGCCGTAGGTTAGCATCTGATCCCCGGTCACCACCGGCGAAGTGTAGATCAGCGGGTTCAGACCAGCGCAGTGCCAGAGTTCCTTTCCGGTGGACAAATCAAATGAACGAAGCTGTTCGGGCAAGCTGATGACCAGTTGTTCATTGCCATCAAACGTCGCGATGACAGGTGTGCTGAATGATCCAATAATTCCCGGACCACGACCCGCGAAGCCGTCGAACCGTTCCGTCGGCACCGGTTCCGGCAGATCAATCTTCCATTGCGTGTCACCGTTCTTGAGGTTCAAGGCGTAGAGCGCAGAGTGAACCCCGGGGCCGTGATACAGATAAACCGTGTCGCCATGAATCACCGGCGAGGACGCGTTGCCCCAAATGTGAACTTGCGGACCGAGATTGCGTTGCCAGAGTTCGTCGCCATCCATGTCGTAGGCAAACACTCCGGCGCTACCGTAGGTCGAGATGATCGTGTTTCCGTCGGTGACAGGTGAAGCCGCGCAATAGGGATTGTCGTCGTGGGTGCTTTCTTCCTGGTCGTAGATCGTGCCGCTCTGCCAGAGCTGTTTGCCTGTCTTGAGATCGAACGCCATGGTCGACCTAAAATGATCCTTCTCGATCGCCTGCGTGACGATGACTTTGTCGTCCCAAACGATCGGCGTGGAATTCCCGCGATCCGGCAGATCGACGCGCCAACGGATGTTCTCGGACTCGGACCAGTTGATTGGCACATCGGCTTCCAGTGAAGTGCCGTCGCCGTTCGGGCCGCGCCAGTTCGGCCAGTTGGAGGCAAAAGCATTGAAGGCGAGCGAGACGGAAAGAATCGTCAGCGCGGACAATGTGAGGATCCGGGATTTCATGGCGCGACGGTAGCAGAGGCCGGGTCGCTGCCAAGTACCGAATGGCCGTTGGTCAGGGAGGCGTAACCTGATCCATCAAACGCTGAATTACCATCTGCGGCTGAAGTATCCTCCGTGTGTCTCATCATCAGGATGCGTGAACACCGTCAGCAAATCTGTTTCGACGAGAGCCTCATCCGTCATCGTGGAATCTGCGGCGATCCCGGCACCGGCCTAGCTCAGCAGGGACAGGATCGCGCGCGCTAAGAATCGAATCATAATTGGTTTCGTGGGGGAGCGAACGCAACGAGCCGAATCTCGAACGGCTTTTTCAACAATTGAAATACTATCGGCGGCTGAACATTCCCCCGCGGGTTTCGACGATGTTCAGGTCAAATGTGCCACCAACGGCATCGCCGGATTTTGCCCCGGCTGCGTTCAATTTCAATGTGCCGCTGACTGACTTCATGCCACCGCCCGGCCGACCAAAGCCGCCGCCTTCACTCACTTCCCGGAAGAAGCCATTCACTTCCACTTCAGAGCCAACGCCGGCGATGAAACTTTTTTGGTCTATCATCAGAGTGAGCGTGATCGATTGGTTGTCCGACTTCCTGACACCGGAAAGTTCGATGCTCACGGGAGGCACTTGATTGTCCTCCGCACCACCCGATCGGCCTCCCGGGCCGCCGCCGCGTCCACCGCGACCTCCAGGTCCTCCGCCGAATCCGCGAAACTGCATGGGGCCGGCGGATGCGGTCATTTTTGTAAATTCCACCACCTCGTCGGTCATGACCAAATTCAAATCAACTTTGCTCTCGTTGTTGGCCTCGCCCCAAGTCGTCGCAAAACTGCCCTTCGCCTCACCGACGGGGATGGAGTACATCGGTTTGCGCGGTGTGGTCGGAATTCCATCGGATCCTTTTGCCAGTGCTGCGGTGACCTGACCTCGTCTCGCGCGAACAAATTCCCGCACCTGATTCATCGATTCTTTGTAGTCCGCTTGTCGCTCGTGCAGGTCCTTGGAAAAGAGTTTCTCGATGCGATCAATCTCAGCGATCAGGGCTTCCTCCTTCCAAACGTTCTCCAACAAGGTGCGCATGGCGGCGTCGTATCGCTGTGCCGTATCGCCCGCCCAATACAGGCGGTTGACCAGCATGGCCTGGGCATAAACGGCGGTTGACTGGACATCCCCCATTCGCCGAAGCATGCCGCGCCCGCTGTCAAACGCTCCGTCGGCACCCCATGGGATAAAGTAGAATTTTCCGTTCTCGGGATTGTCGTAAATGAAGTAGTTGTTCTGGTTGTTGGCGTAGCCATCCCAGAATCCGATCAGACTTTCAATTGCCCAAAAGTTCAGGAAATAATCCACGTCGACCAGTGCTTCGACTTCGGCCAGATTCAGATCGCCATCCGCCGCGAGCCACTCCGCCAGTTTCAATGGCCGATCTAGGTTCGCGTCTTTGCCGGACTTGATCTCGATGCGATCCATCGCCTTCGGGTAAAGGTCGGAGAGCGTTCCCTCATACAACGCTCCGGAGGCCTTGCCAAACGCGCTTTTCAGAAACGGTTTGCGGATGGATTCGATGTTCGAATAGAGGCCGAGGTATTCGCCGTTTACCGTCACCCGTGCAAACCCGTTGCGCGGCGCGTGCAGTCCGGCTTCGCGAAATGTCTTGTAGGTCAGGTGCTGGCTAACGAGTGAATAATCCTGTTTGTTGTTGTTGAGCGTCAACCGGTCCACGCCCTTGACCGGGTCCTGGTCCACATACTCGTCGAACTTGATTTTCAGCGACGGCCGGTAGTCGTCCAGCGAACCGATGAACCCTTTTTTGCGAATGCCCACGGACTTAATTTGAACGCCGTCGATGGTGATGTCGCCCTTGACGTAGCTGAACGGTTTGTTGGATGGATCCTGGAAGGCGCTCCCGAAACTCCTCGTCTGCGACGTCAATTCTTCCCAGTCCGATTCGGGCAGCTGGATCTGGATGTCGACCAGCTTGTCCGTCTGAAACAGATCGTCGGACGTCAGTTGTTTGCCCTGGCCAAAGCCGGTGGAGGCCGACATGAACAGGGCGGCGAAAAGAATGAGCGACTTGTGAAATCGAGATTCGATTGATGGGAGCGGGAGATGATTGCTTTGCATGACGTGGCGATGTGGAACGAGTTGATGCTGCGAAATTGAATCAATCATTGCGATCAACAAAGTGGATAAACTGCGGATATTCCGTTTCTGGAAAACATAAGTGGAGAGACGATCGAACGACCTCTCGAGTTACAAATACCACCACTTGCGCCCCGCAGCGATGAGTGGGCGATTTGACAGCTGCGGTCCGGTTCCAACAGAGGTAGTCGCCGACGTGAGGAGGCTCATTCTAGAAAACTTCCAACGGACGGGGGGCGGATGAGCTTCGAACATTCGGCAGGATTGGCCCATTGTTGATAAGTCCTTGCCATCGCGATCCGCAGTTTATCACGGCACTGCCGGGCACTTGTATGTTGTTGGAGCGGTTCTCAAAAAAGAACCTGCCTGGCTGATTGACTCAAGCACCTACCACCTGTTGCGTCACCTGTGCCGTCAACGTAATAATTTACGCATGATGCAGTGGTCACTTGAGTCAATCAGCCACCCAGAAAAAAGAATGTCGGAAAAGGGCGGAATGAGCCGTTGTGGCAGAGCCGCGTCACGTCCGCGTGCTTCGCCTTGTTTGATCCGTGCAGCCGAATATCCGTTGGTCTGAGGCAATCCCAAGGTGTTCGTTCCCGGAGCGGCGACATTCTTGTCGCCGGGGGACCACAGACAAACTGGGCGACAGGAATGTCGCCCGTCCGGCGTGGTTGTGGTGGTGGCTTGAAACCCGCAGGGAATTCGATCGTCGTCCTCGAAACAAAATCCATCGTTGCGTAAGGACAAGGCAAACGGGCTCCCTGCCTCTATTCGACATTCTTTTTGAATACTGTTCTAAATTCTTGCCATCACGATCCGCAGGTCTTCTCTTGGTCGGCGTGGTGACGATTGCCAGTTTGTTGTCTGCAGCAGCGAAGACGCTTGAGGCCGTCGGCGTGGATTCGCCCCGGCTCAACGCCGAGTTGATGCTGGCCGAAGTGCTTGGCTTTTCCCGGACCTCACTCGTCACGGAGTCCTCATCGACGGTTGCCGACGAGAGGCAGGCGCGCTTTCTCAGGATGTTGGAGCGCCGGACGCAACGCGAGCCGCTCCAGCACATTCTCGGCGAGGCACATTTCTATGGGCTGATCTTCAATGTGAGCTCTGATGTGCTTGTGCCGCGGCCTGAAACGGAATTACTGGTGGAGCAAGCGGTTGAATTTCTGCGCGAACGATCGAATCCGCAGGTGTTCGACCTCGGAACCGGAAGCGGTTGCATCCCCATTTCGATCGCGAAGGAAGTTCCGGAGAGCCGGGTCTGGTCGGTAGATATTTCGGAAGCGGCCCTCTCAGTGGCGAAAACCAATGCCGGGCGAAACGACGTTGCAGATCGGGTCCAGTTTTTGCACGGAGACGGCTTCGAGGTGCTCGATGCGGCACAGCGATTCGACCTGATCGTCAGCAATCCTCCCTATATCCCGACTGGCGAACTGGCGGATCTTCAACCGGAGGTGCGGGACTACGATCCGAAGTTGGCGTTGGACGGCGGCGCGGATGGGTTGGTATTCTATCGGCGACTGGCCAATGCCTCGGCCCGGTGGCTGGTTCCAGATGGAAAGATCATGATTGAGCTGGGCCATGATCAAGCGGCTGCGGTACGCGCTTTATTTGAAAGTGAAATGTGGATTGTAGAGAACGTGCTGGATGACTACAGTCGCATCCCAAGAATCATGATTGCCCGCCCGTCTGAACCGCCGGCGGACGGCTTTTAATCATTCTCCAGAACAATTTCATGGATAGTTTGCTAATCAAAGGTGGCGTGCCTCTCCGCGGCGAGGTGGAGATCAGCGGAGCCAAAAACGCCGTGCTCCCCATCATGGCCGCCACGCTTCTCACGGGCGAAACATGCGTCATTCGCCGCGTGCCGGACCTCACGGATGTTGTGTTTATGGGCAAGATCTTGAAGTCGCTCGGAGCCGAGGTGAATTTGAAGGACGGCGAACTCACCGTGCGCGCGGCCCGGATCAAGGGCATCGGTGACTACGATCTGATCCGTAAGATGCGGGGCTCGATCTGCATTCTCGGTCCGCTGATCGCGCGGTTGCACAAAGCGCGGGTTTCGTTGCCGGGCGGTTGCGTCATTGGCTCGCGTCCGGTCGATCTTCACCTGAAAGGGCTTGGTCGGCTGGGGGCGAAGTTCCAGATTCAGAACGGCTACGTGAAAGCCACCACCAAAAAGCTCAAGGGCGCGGAGGTATTTCTCGGTGGCCGCGTCGGTTCCACGGTGCTCGGCACGGCGAATATTTTGATGGCCGCCACGTTGGCTGAGGGTGTGACTGTGATCGAAAGCGCGGCGTGTGAACCGGAGGTCGTTGATCTCGCCAATTTCCTGATCGCGATGGGCGCCAAGATCACCGGAATCGGCAGCCCGACGATTACGGTTACCGGCGTGAAAGAACTTCATGGTGCCGAGCACGACGTCATTCCGGACCGGATTGAAGCCGCGACGTTTGCGCTGGCAGCGGCGGCGACCAAGGGCGAGGTCACGATCAAAGGTGCCCGGCCGGATCATATGCAGGCCGTTTTGGAAAAAATGCGGGAAGCTGGCGTCAAAATGGAACGGAACGGGACGAGTATAACGATAAAAAAAGGCGGACGCCTCAAACCCGTTGACGTCACGACCCTGCCTTATCCGGGATTTCCGACCGATGTGCAGGCGCAATTCATGGTGATGATGGCGGTGACCAGCGGGATCAGCATCATTACGGAACGGATCTTCGAGGCGCGGTTCATGCATGTGAGTGAGCTTTCACGATTGGGAGTGGAGATTGCCATTGAAGGACCGAGTGCCATAGTGAAAGGCGGTCGGCCGCTCAGTGGCGCTCCGGTGATGGCCAGCGATCTGCGAGCCTCGGCTGCATTGGTGATCGCCGGGCTGGCGGCCACCGGTTCGACTCAGGTAAATCGGGTCTACCATTTGGATCGCGGTTATGAGAGGATCGATGAAAAGCTTCGCAGCTTGGGGGCCAGAATCGAAAGGGTGAACGAAACATGAACAAACTGATAGGCATTCTGTTGATCGCCGGAGCGCTCTGGGGGCTCTGGGCGTTGCGTGACTATTATCTCGAGACGAAACGCGCCAACACGGGTGCGTACGGAAAGTCGGATGATCGGGGTGACGGCCCGGTGGAGTTTGATCCGCGCACCCTGAATGGCCTGCATTACACGCTCGAAGACCCGCTGGCCAAAGCCAAACAGAGCGGGTCCGACGGTCTGAAAAAGTTCATCAACCAGTATCGGGCCGCGATACATGATCCGCGGCTCGCGTGGATTCAACTTGATTACGTCGTGCTGGTGGCTAGCAAGGATCCGGCCGAAGCCCGCGCCGTGTTCGCTGAAGTAAAAAAACGCACGCCGACTAATTCACCGGTTTATCCGCGCATCGAAAAGCTTTCGAAAGTCTATGAATAACCCCTGATGTGTCGGGCGTGAAATCACGTCCGGCCGCCATCTAACCCCAATAAAATATGGACATTATCTTCGACTGTCCGAGTTGCGAACAGGAGCTGGCCGTCAGTGAAGAAGCTGCCGGCAGCGAGATCGAGTGCCCGACCTGCGCTACCATCATCACCATTCCGGAAGCTGAGGACGCCAAGTCGACGTCCGACGAGCAGAACGTGGCCACGCACACCAAACTTGCCGAAGGGCAGTCCACCACCACCGGTTCGATGGCGTCCAGTGCGGCGGCGAAGGAGGTCGTTCATTTTCAGGTTCCCCAACGGCAGAGTGGAGGCGAGTTGCTCGTCAAGAACACCAGCAAGCCTCTCGATGTCGCGGCCAAGGAATCAGACAAAAAAATCCGCGTGAAAACGATCCGTCACACGGATTGCGTGGAGGTGGGTCGCGACCGTTACGATGAAATCGTGACCTCGTTCCTCCAGCGTGTGGGCCGCGAAAACATCGTGAGCATCAGCCCGATTAACTACACCCACATTGACATGGCCACCAAGTCTCTGATGTCCGAGTACGGCGTGTCGATCGTCTATATCGGCTGAGCCGCCTCGCCGAATATGACCTTCAGCAGACCTTCCGCATCCCGATAGTCGGGGATTACGATGTCGGCCCCGACTCCCAGCAGCCGGTTGCGTTTCCACTGGTCGACGTTCCCGGAACCGTTGTTCGCCTCGTCGCTGGCAACTGCGATCGCCAGTCCGCCGACGTCCCTCGTGTTTTCGATCTCCACATAGCCATCGCCGAACGACAACAGGTTTGTCCCGGAGATGTTGTTCTCCTTCAGGATTCGATCAATGACCATTTTCTTGGAGAAATTCTTGTAGTCATCCAGCGCACCGTAAATGCGGTCGCCGAAATAACGCGTGACGTCGAGTAGCGCCGCCTCCTGTTTCACGAACTGCTCGTCGGTGCCGCTCGCGAGGTAGAGTTGAACGCCGCGTTCCTTGAGCAGCTCCAGAAGTTTTCGGCCCTCGAAGACGATCAGATCGTCGGGTTTGATCGCGCCGGCGCGGAGCCCATCGAGACGTTCGCCGATGCGCTCGTTCAACCGTCGTAAATACTCGTGCTTATACCAGAGCGGCTCCTTCGCTTCTCCGCCGCGAAACTTGATCCGCTCGGCCAGTTGCATCATCTGGTAGATCGTCTGTTTGCCGTTCAGGCGCATGATGTCGTCCGTGACGAGCTGCCGCGCCTGCTTCTCCGATTCGCCTTTACGTCGCGGCAGGTATTCCAGAAACATGGGGATCATCACCTCCGGCCAGCCCTGGCGGACGAGCGACAATGTCCCGTCGAAATCAAATACGACATGGGAAATCGTCGGGCGCGGGCTGAAGGATTTCGTGAATTCGACGGAGCCTTGGAACGCGGGTGCTGGTTTCACAATTAATGCAGATTTCTGGACGCAGCACCGAAGATGCTGGAATCGCCGCATTCGGACAAGCGGTGAATCACAAATGCTTGGGTGCAAACCTGAGAGGAGGGCGGTTCAAGGGAGTCAATCCGCTCGACCGATGATCGCTGTTCGTACGCTGTTTTGGCACCCGCTTCAGTTGCGCAATAAACCGTGGTTCGTTCAATTCTTCCGGGTCTGAGTTTGATGATCCGATCCAGCTACGCCTTCTGTTCGATCCACTGTCTGCCAAGCTTCATGATGTTGTGGTAGCTGATGACTCTTTCAGCGAGCGGAAAGAGTAAGCGCTCTTCTTTGTCAAAATGTTTGCGGGCACCCACAACCGCATCGATCAGCTTCTGCCGGCAACGATTCAAGTCCGGCTCGGCGCGCACATGATTGAGATGGGCTTCGATGAGTTCGTGCTCTTCATGAAAGGTCTCGCGCTGCCCCAGCTGTTCGATCGAGTCGTCCAGATAGTTCATCAACAACTCGTCCTCGCTCTTGGAATGTTTCACCAGCATTGACTCCAGCAGATCCGCCAGCACGCACACCTCCGCGAGGGTGTTCAGCCGGGGAGCGGTCTTTTCGATGTGATCGAAGAGGTGGTGGAAAACAATGTGTTCGGCCAGCAGTGCGTCGGTGATTTTCATGACTCGTAAATCGATGGAATCTTCCCGGTCATTCAAGTCGGCTTTTCGTCCGGTGGCTACCCTGAAATTGGCGACAAACTCTCCGGTGTTGCGACGAACAGACGCGGTTGCCTGAACATAAACCACTTTTTGACACCTGTCCGCACGAATGAAATGCGCGACAGCTGGTCGCCAGAGCGGGACAGGATGGAATCCTGTTCTGTTTTACTGGCTCCACGTCCAGGTCAGGCTGGCAAAGAAGCCGTTCGCCGTGTAGTCGTTGAAGCCGTCGGAGCTCGGTTCGTTGTAGAGCTGAAACAGGTAAAACAAGTTCACGCGGAGCGAATCGGAGAGTTTTCGGGTGACCCCGGCGCGTAGCTGGTTCCACTGGTAATGGATGCCCAGCGGCAGGCCGTCGGTAAAATTATCCTGCTGATAATTGGAGTCCGACCATGCGTAGGAGAGATTGAAATCAGTCCGCTCATCGACGGTCCAGAGGACGGAACTGATCACGCTCCAGGTGTTGCCCGCGTAGGGAACGACACCCGGCGAATCGTTGGCGAACGTGGTCAAATCCGTGTTCGCATAAGATCCGGTCACGTTCACACCGACCCGGTTCCACGGCGTCCAGTTGAGGCCGAGGCTGAAGATGTTTGCATTCTGGTTCGCGGCGTTGACGGTGCCGGCCGGGGTGCCGTTGTTGAGGCTGCGGGTGGTAGTCTGATAATCCGCCTCCACGTATTCGTAAGTGAACGAGGCCTTCAGATTTGACGCCAGACGGGTGACGAGTTTGGCCTCGATCTCGTCAGCATCAGTCTGCCGGCCCGAGATGAAATTCGGGTAACCCGATCCCTGCGGTCCGTTCGAGTCATCGTCGGCGGTGGGCGTGTAGTCGTTGTTCTTTTTCGCGATCTGATAGTGCGCCGAAAGCAGCACGGGCCGCCACGGCGAGGTGCTCATGCCGAACCGGTATTGATTCAGTTCCGCGTCCGCATCGGTGCCGCGCGAGCCGAAACTGGCGGCGGTGGAGTTCTCCGGCTGGCCGACCGTTTCCTGCTGCCATCGGCCCTCCGCGTAAATCGTGCTGAACGGCAGACCCGTGTATCGCAATCCCGCGCGTTCCTCGAAGAGCTGCCGGTCGATGTCCGACCAGTTCATCACCGGAATCGGCGGTGCGGTCGGGCTGCCGAATCGTTGGACCACCTCGGAGAATCCGCTCTGCTGCATCCAGTCGGCCTGCACGCCGCCGTAGAGCAGGAATTCCTGCCACGGACCGATGCGCGTGCTCAGGCTGCCGACGTGCGAATTCTGGTCGAGCACGATGCTGGTGCTGCTCCAGAACCGGTCCGCGAACATGCCGAACTGCGTGAACCCGGTCGTCGGTGGCAGCGCCGCGTTGTCGGTGAGAAAATTTGACTGGTCGAACGACGCCCCGCCATCCAGCCACGAATACAGGTAGCCGCCATCGACCATGAACCAGTCGGTGAACCACTTCTCCACCGTGAACGTGTTCGCGCCCTGCGTGTGCCGGTACGTTTCGTTGACCGTGGTGAATTTGTCCGGTCCGGGCTTCGCGCTGTTGAATGCCGTTTCATTGATGCGGATGTTGTTCTGATCGTACCATTCGAAGCGAAAACTGTCCGCCAGCGCCCAGCCGCCGACGTCCTTTGCGATGTCGAACTTGAAGATCTGCGTCTGCTCATCGACCTGTTTGATCGCCGGATGAATGTTGCGAACGGGCGGGGAAACCGGACCCCATTGGAGGGTTGATTCGTTGCCCTCGCGAAAGCGGAATTCATAGCCAAACCGCATGTACGGCAGCTCGCCACGCTCGACGATCAGATCAAGCCAGGCACGGCCTTCGTCAACGTAAAGATCGGAGCCGAGCGCGTAAACGGGCGGCGTGAACGCGGGATAGTAGCCGCCGGTATCGTTGGACCACCTGCGCCGCGTCTGGAATCCGCCGCGCACCGCCCCCCAATCCTCACGCTCCAGATCGAACCGCAGCCGCGTGTCGCTCTCGCCGCCGATGATCCGCCCGTCGACCGTGAAATCCGTTCGCCCGTCGATCGGACCGCTCGCCTTGAATTCTGTCACGCCACCGGACCACCCGTCATTCACTCCGCTGTTCTCCCGGAACTTGTTGGCGTTGCCCTCCACGCCGATATAGCCGACGCCCGTCGTGACGCTGAGCTGCAACGTCGATTGATCGGGCGCGTCCGCACCGCCGTAATCAACGCCCTGATCGATCCACGCGCGGAGCAGCGCGATTTCGTGGGGCGTCAGCGGATCGCCTTTTCCCATCGGCGGCATGCCCATGTCGGGAACCAGTCGGGCGACGTAGTGGATCAACGGGCTGTCCGCGCTCAGTCCGGGAAAAATATCCGGGCCGGTGTCGCCGCTCTCTAGCGCGGACTGGCGATTGTCCAATCGAAATCCGCTCTTCGGTTTCTCGGGACCGTGACAGCGAAAACATTGCGCTTCGAAGAGGGGAAGAATGTCCTTCCGATAATCCACTTTGCCCGAGTAGGGAGCCGGCAGTTCGCTTGTGTCCACGTCCTGCGCGATGAGCGGATCAGACGTCAACAATGCGAGCATCGACAGCGTGGTGCAGACCGTCGTATTAGTTGCCGCCAAGCGTTGACGCGGGATGCTCACAAGTCGTTCAGTATCTCAATTTGGGATCCACGTTCGAGCCGTGTACCGCGGTGTGGCATCCCGATGACCAGCAGGCGCCGCGGTTCAAATACGTCGTGTGGTTGCGCACGCCGATGCTGACCGTGCCGGTCGCCGCGTTCGGGTTTGCGATCTGCGCGTGGCAGCGGAGACACAGGTTGTTGTCAGGCGCGACAAGCATCTTCTCATTGACCGAACCGTGCGGTTGATGACACGTCACGCAGCCTTCGCGAAGCGCTTCATGGACGAACACCACCGGCTTCGACTGATCGCGATGGCAGGTCGCGCACGACTGGTCCTGCCGCGCAAAGGCGAGCCCGCCGGCCGGTTTGAAAATATCCGTACCGTGCGGGTCGTGGCACTGGACGCAGTTCAGATCGCCTTCCAAAACGGGGTGATGATGCGGCAGACGAAATTGCGCGTGCGTTTCCTGATGGCAGGTGAAGCACGCGGTGGGGTCGGTCTTGGGATTGACGATGAACACGCCTTTGCCGCCGCCGGCTTGAACGTGTTTGCGGCCGGGGCCGTGACACGATTCGCAGCCCGTTTCGCCTTTCATCGAGTGATCCGAAACGTAGAGCTGGCTGTGGGGACTGCCGGAAAAATTGCGCGTGATGTTCGTGTGGCACTCGAGGCAGGCGTTGTTGCCGACGAACGTGGCCCCAGCGATCTGCGGCGTGTCCGAGAGTTTGACCGAACTCGTCTGGCAAGCGGTGAGAAATGTGGCGACCACGGCGAAGGTCACGAGCAGCAACCAGCCGGGGTGTTGTCGGCAAAACGCACGGAATTCAGGAGTCATGATTCAGTTTCCGAACAATCGCCGGGGAAACCACGTGGGCCGCGAAACGGGCATGGATACCGGTGGTGTTTCTTTCCCTATTTCGTGGTGGCATGATGTTTTTGATTGGGCGGCCGCATCTGTTCGGGTGTCCTGACAACAGATCAGTCTTCGGTTGGCCCGGATCGCGGAGCAGAAAGAGCACCAGCGCCAAACGCCGGCCTTCATTTCACAGCTCGATGAACCGGTGGTCCAATTTGTTCCCGTTCATTTCAATAATCGCCACAGAACGGACCACTCCGTGCCGTGGTTTTCCCGAATAGCCGGGGTTGAAGAACATCACGTCATCAAAGGTTTGCGCGAATTGTCGGTGCGTGTGTCCGAACACCAGAACGTTTGTCCCGGTGCGGGTCAGTTTCCCGCGCAAGTCGTCGTCGGGCGTGAACGGCGGCACGATGTGATGCACCATGAACTTTTTTTCCGCCAGCGTGACCCATTCAGTCTTCTTGAAATCGACGCCGAAGTCATTATTGCCGAGCACGGCGGTCACCGGCGCGACGTGTTCCAGTTCGAGAATGATCGACGGATAACCGATGTCGCCGGCGTGCAGGATGTGGTCAACGCCCTTGAAGATCTTGAGGATTTGCGGATCCAAATGGCCGTGCGTGTCGGAGATGATGCCGATTTTCATTTGTGGCAAATTGATTTTTGGATCAGGCCTTAGCTTCCTCGGGCAGGTCGTCGCCATCCGTTTCCCGCTCGGCTTCCGTCTCCGGCACGTCCACTTCGCGTTCCGCCAGCCGCATCGCACCGACGAACAAGCCGGTGAACAGCCCGCCACTCATGAGCATCTTCAATCCGAACATCCAGGTCGGCGGCCACGGCCCGGGCAAACCGGTCGTCAGCGCTTGAACCCATCCAAAAAACGTCTTGGCGTATCCGGGCAACATCAACCAGGAAGCCGTGTTTGAAACGAAGTAGAAAACAATCGCCCCCAGAATGCCGCCGCCGACCAGTTTGAACCATTTACTCGATGGCTTGAAACGCGTTCCCAGCCAGATCATTAATCCGTACGCGACATAGTTTGCCAGCAGATACTTGTTGAAGAACTCCATCGGCGCCGGGTAGTCGTTCGGATTGGCCTGGTAAAGATTGTGGTAGTGCCAGTTGAGCAGCAGATCCGTGATGAGAATCGTCGCCAATGGCAGCCAGATCAGTTTCCGAGGAAGAAACACGCTACAGCAGAACACCAGAGCGTAGACCGCGCTGAAATTGTCCGGCATCAGCCCCGGCCAGCGGCTCGCCGCCAGCGCCAGCATCAGCAGGACGGGCAATAGAATTTTCGACCAGGACTTCACGTGGGCAACATTGTAGAGCTGAAAGACTTGATGACAAGCACGCGCCCGATCCAAGTTGGTGCCGGATGGCCCGCTTCACCGGCAGGTTGATTGATACGGGGAGTTCTGCTTCCACCGGTCAAGCCAAGGCGTGTTCATGGATAAGTCGCCCGCCAAAACCCTTGTCTGGCGTCGGCGGGAGTGACGGCAATTGTCGCCGGAACAGTTCCCAGGGTGATGTTCGTAGTGCCCGACCAGGCTGGCGATCCAAGGTCAGTCGTTGTCTCCAGGGTGTAGGTTGCATCGGGTTCGCCCGTAATGATGAGCTGATATTCTGTGGACGGGTGTTGCAGGGACAGCTCGGGAGCGAAGGCGGGAGCCACATCGCTAAAGTCCGGAATCTGGTTTCCATCGTGGTCCGCAGGCGCCGAAATGCTCACGACCCACTTGAGGTAGCGTTGATCAAAACTACCGGGAACGCCGTTCGTGAAGTTGACGAATCCATTGTAGTGGGTTCCCGCGCGAAGGAACGGTCGTTCCGGCAGGTAACTGCGGATGGTGTCGCCCACGTAAAAGTAGTGCAGGAAACGGGGAACCAGCTCGAGCACGTCCGGGTTCGAGCGAGTAAACGAGAACTCGCCGACCCCACCTTCGTAACCGGAGATGTCGCCGGTCCGCTGCAACGCCCAGCTGCCGAGGGTGTGCCTGGCCCCTGTTTTAAAATCCACCCGGCCGGCCATCGTGGCCAACTCAAACACATTCGTGTAGGTGGCCACGAAAAACTGGGTAGGGTTGCCCGGTTGGTGGGAGCCGCTCATGCGAATGACACACCGGCCTTGATATGAGCCGGCGGCCCGATCCCACACCGCCTCGACCGCACCCGATCTGCCCTGGATCTCGAACGAGCCGGTGGTCGCCGTCGTCGCCAGCTCACGGTCGATCATCAGCACGTCCGGGATGCCATCGGCATCATTGTCGACCGTCGGCAACTGCACTTCAAAATCGTCGAAACGAGGAAACGGATCCAAGACATTTCTGGGCGATTCGATCCGAAAATATCCGACCGCAAGCCAGGTTGTGGCGCCAACAAACGCCTGGTCGTCTAGGACCGTCAGCAACCCCGGGGAAAGCGACGGCGGCGGCACGGTGTCGAGAGACAATGTGCTTGAGAAGGACTGTTGCGCCTGCATTTCGACACCGGTCCCCGGCTGGAAGCGCAACATCATTCCCACCCAATGAACATTGCCGGTGCCGGCGGACACGGTGAGTACTGCGCTCAACAGAAGCGCAGGCAGAATGAAACGGAGAACAATGCGGCAGGACATTTTATTGGTCGTGCTCATAGTATTTTTGGCGGCAGTTTAACGGATTCCGAAACCTGATCGTGCGCAATATGAATGCGTTGATTCTTAGCGGTTGTGACCGGCTGCCATGTGCGTATGCGCGGGCGGGACATGGTGTATGGGTGCTCATTTCAAGATCTGTTTGGAGTCTCACAAACGGTCATTTCAAAACGCCCATATCGCAGCGCCAGCGTGGGTAAAACCAGCAGATTCAACACAGTCGAGGTAACCAGGCCTCCAAGAATCACGATCGCCATCGGGCCCTCAATTTCGCGCCCGGCTTCGCCGCTGCCAATCGCCAGCGGCAGCAAACCGAGCGCCGTTACCAGCGCCGTCATCAAAATTGGCAACAACCGTTCCGACGCGCCCCGAATGGCCGCTTCGAGCCCCCAAACCATTCCTTCCTCCCGCACCAAATGCTCGAAGTGTGAAATCATCATGATCGAATTGCGCATGGTGATGCCGAACAGCGTGACAAAGCCGACCAGTGAGCCGATGGAAAGCAAGCCGCCCGTGGCAAATACCGCCAGCACGCCGCCGACCAAAGCGAACGGCAGATTAGCCAGGACCAACAAAAGATTTCGCGCCGAGCCGAACACAATGGCAAGTAAAAGGACAATGCCCACAGCGGCGATAAGTGAATGAATAAGCAGATCGCGTCGCGCCTTGCCTTGGGCTTCAGCTGAACCGCCGTAAACCAGATAGACGCCGGTCGGCAGGGACACTTTGTCCTCGATCTGTTTCTTCACCTCTTTGGCAAACGCAGCAATGTCGCCAGCGGCAATGTTGCACGTCACCTGCTGACGGCGGCGGGCGCCGTCGTGCGTTACAACATACCGGCTGTTGCCGGAATAAATTTCCGCCAGTTCCCGCAACGGCACGCGCAAACCTTCTGCGTTGCGCAGCATGAGTGAGCCAAGTGTCGTCGCGCTTTTGCGGCTGGCTGGGTGAAGAATTACCGACACATCGAAAACCCGGTTTCCCTGATAAGTTTGCGCCACGACTGTGCCTTGATACGCCGTCTGAATCGCGTCCATCACCTCCACCGGATGAAAGCCTAGTTGCAGCAACCGTTCGGGACGCAGGCGCGCGACCGTTTCCTGCAAGCCCGGTTGTGATTCCATTTCCACGTCCACCGCGCCGTCCACTTGGGAAAGGACTTCCCGGATTTCCCCGGCCTTTTGGTCGAGCACATCCAGATCGTCGCCGAAAATGTTGATGACGAATTGAGCGGTCACACCGGAAATCGTCTCCTCGATGCGCTCGGCTAGAAACGGCATGATCTTGAAAGTGAGACCCGGAAATTTTCCGAGCGCTTGCCGAATCTCTCCCATCACCGCTTCAGCCTCCTCGTCGGCCAGCGGCTGTAAGTCCACATGCAGTTCGCTGTAATGCGTCCCCCAAGTGTCCTCGCCTTGCTCGGCGCGGCCTGCCTGTTGCGAAACCGAGCGGATGTGCGGATTCTTCAACAGTTCTGCCGTCACTTCGTGGCCCACCCGCAACGATTCTTCAAGGGACGTTCCGGGAATCGCCGCCATGTGGACGATGAAATGGCCTTCGCGAAATTCCGGCAGGAATTCGCCGCCAAAAAATGGCAGCGTGGCCGCCGCGCCCAGGCACAACAACAGTGCAAACCCAAGCACCGTTCGTGGCCGCCGGCTCACACCTTCCAGCCAGCCACGATGCCGGGCCTTCAACCAACGCACATAGCCCGGCTCTGTGTGTGGCTTGAGGCGCGACAGCATCAGATAACACAGGGCGGGCGTGACCGTCAGCGCCACGACCAGCGAAGCCATGATGGCGAGAATGAATGAAGTCGCCAGCGGCGCGAACAACCGCCCTTGCACGCCCGTCATCATCAGCACCGGCACAAACACCACTGCCACGATGAACGTCGCGTAAACGACCGCGCTCCGCACTTCGAGCGAGGCGTCCAGCACAACCTCGAAAAGCGACCGGGCATTCGGCGACGTTTGGTTCTCGCGCAACCGGCGCAAAATGTTTTCCACGTCAATGATGGCATCGTCCACCACCACGCCGATGGCGATGGCAAATCCGCCCAGCGTCAGCGTGTTGAGCGTGACGCCGAACCAGTCGAGCACGATAACCGCCGCCAGAAGTGAGAGCGGAATGGACACGAAGGAAATGAACGCCGTCCGCAGATCGAGCAGAAACAAAAACAGCACCACCACGACCAGCACACCACCGATCAGCAGCGAAATGTTGATGTTGTGCAGCGACGTTTGAATGAAGTTGGCGGGCCGGAACAGGCGCGGGCGGATCGTGATTTTTTCCGACGCCAGCAGCGGCTTCATTTCCTCCAACGCGCGTTCGACCGCCAGCGTCACGTCCATCGTGTTCGCGGCGTATTGGCTGGAGGGCAGCAGGATGATGCCGCGTTCGCCCATGATCAGTGAGTCTCCCATTTTCGGTTCGGGTGCTTCGACCACGTCGGCCACGTCCTTCAAGCGAACGCTCACACCGCCGTGATGGGCGAGCACCAGTTCGCCGAGTTGTTGCGGCGTAATGGACTGTCCTTCACTGCGAATCAGCGTTCGCGCGTTGGCATCTTCAACAAAGCCGGCGCCTCGTATGCCCGTGGATTTACGCGCGGCATCCAAAACATCTTGGAGGTCCAGACCAAAGGCGACCAAGAGGTCGGGCTTGACCTGAATTTGCAGTTGCCGCACTTCGCCGCCAAACACGTCCACCTTGGCCACACCGGGCACACCGAGCAGACGCGGACGCAATGTCCAGTCGGCGAACGTGCGCAGTTCCATCGGCGTGCGGTTCGTCGAGGTCAGGCCGATGGCCAGCATCAGACTGGTGGAAGAAGTCAGCGCACCCATCTTCGGCGCGGCCACGCCTTGCGGCAAATCACCGGCGATTTGGGTGAGCCGCTCGCTGACCATCTGGCGCGCGCGGTAAATGTCGGCGTCGTCGCTGAACACAATCGTGACGACCGAAAGCCCCTGGATGGATTGCGAGCGGATGGACTCCAAGTTAGGCACGCCGTTGACTCCGTTCTCCACCGGACGCGTGACCAATTGCTCCACTTGTTCGGGCGACAAGCCGGGCGCTTCGGTCTGAATCGTAATCATCGGCGGCGCAAATTCGGGAAAGACGTCCAGTTTGCTATGCGCCGCGACGAACAGACCATAGCCGATGAGCACGCAGGCCAGCGCGATGACCACCCCGCGAAACTTGAGCGAGAATTGGACGATGTGGTTAAGCATGGCCGGCTTAATCTCCCATGTGGATTTGATATTTCTGCTCTTCGGACAGCAGCATTTGCGCGCCGCTCACCGCCACGCGGTCGCCAGGCTTCACGCCTTGCGCCACAAACCAGCCATCGACCAAAGGATGTTCCTCGAAAATTTCGCGGCGAGTGAATGTCTGGTCGCCAGTCTGAAGATAAACCCACGGTTTGCCGTTGAACCGGACGACCGCATCACGTGGAATCATCACGCCGCTCTGCGCGTCGCCTGTGATTTTAAGGTGGCCGAGTATCGCCGCACCGGGGGCAAAACCCGGCTGACGTGACTTGACGAGGAACAGGAATCCCTGCCCCTGTGTCTGCGAGTCCACTATGGGCGCAGAACTGACGAACTCTGCTTCGACTGGATTATTCTCGTCGGAGAGCAGGAACAGGCGCGCGCCTGTCGGTTGCGTTTTCAAAAGCTCGCCTGCCAACAAATCAATCCGCACCAGCGCGCTTTCCCCCAACGCGAGCGACTGGATCAATGCCGACAAATCCGCGCGGTCGGCAATCGCTTTGCCCCAACTGGTGAGCAAACGCGTCCGGGACGACTCGGCTTGTGCGGCGTCACGGTGCGCGGCAGCTTCGGCGGTCTGCAATGCGCGTTCGGAGGCGTTGTTCTGCGCTGACAAAACTTTCAACCGCTCCAACTCTTTTTGCGACGCATCAGCGGCGGCGCGCGCGGACACGAATTCGGCGACGGCGGCCGAAAGCGCCGCCGGATCAAGCACGCGACCGTAGCCTTTGACTTCCGGTTCGAGCTGCGCAGCCGCGAGGGCGACAATTTTTAGGGCAAGTTGCTTCTGCGCGTCTCCGTCTATCGTGATGGCGATTTCACCGCTGGCGCTGCGTGTGACTTTGGATTCGGACGCGACCGGCTTCTCTCGTTCCGCTTCCGCCGCACGCTCCTTGCTCATTTGGAGATAGGCGAAAATCAGCGCGGCGACAACAGCGACAGCAATGATTACAACAAGAAGTTTCTTCACAACTTTGCCTCTTTCTTTTTTTCCGGCGACGACATTTTTGGACCGGGACTGAAAACAGCAGGCGGCGGTGCAGTGGCCGCGTCAATGGGTCGCTGTACGGCGTCTTCCAACCCGCCGATGGCTTGCTGCAATTTGACCCGGCCGTCAAGCTGCGCCAATCCTGCGGCTGCGAATTCAAACTGCGCGTTCAAAAAATCAAGCTGGTCGGCTGCCCCGGCTCTGAATTGCGCTTCGATGGAATCGCGGCGCTTGGCCTGCTCATCTGCGAGCGAGCGCAGTGTGGCGGAATTGTTTTCGGTGACGCGGAACACTTCGACCGAGCTCTCGATTTCAGCCAGCATGTTTGCCTGAAGCGCATTGAAACGTGCGGCGGCTTCTTCGCGGCGCGCTTTGGCCTCGGCAATCGGCCCTTGATTCTGATTCAGAACCGGCAGCTCAAAAGAAATTCCGAGCGACCATTTGTTGTCGCCCTGGTCGAATTGGTAGCCGGGGTTCAAGTGGACATCGGGATACTGTTTGGCGATTTCAAGTTGCAGCGCGGACTGCGCGGCGGCGTATTCAGCCAGCGCACCTAAAATTTCCGCACGCCCGAGCAAGGCTTGATGCCGGATTTCCGCCGAAGTCAGATTGGTTGCACCGACAGAATCATTCGGCAAATCAAACGAAAATTCCGCATCGTTGAGCGCCCGGCCGGAAACGCCGATGGCTTTGGCTGTATTCACGCGCGATTCGGCTTGCTGACGTTGTGCGCCTGCGAGATCGAGCCGTGCTTTCTGGAGCGCAATTCGGAAGATCACCAATTCAGAACCCGCAATCGCGCCGGCCTGCGCTTGTTGATTCAGCAGCTTCACGATTTGTTCCTGAATGGAAACTTGTTTTTGCAGGAGTGCCTCGCTTTGCCGTGCCGCAATGAAGTCGAGCAAACTCACACGAAGGTTGCTTCGCACCGCCCATGCTGTCGTGGCGAGATTCAGCCGCGCCGATTCAGAAAGATGCTCGGCGGCGGTCACGCGGAGACCGCGCTTGCCCGCCGTCTCGATGGGGAGATCGAAATTGAAGCCGAGTGTCCAGGGATTGATTCCAGACAAGGCGCTGGCGTTGTATTGGGGCACAAAGCTGACGGTTGGATTGGGTCGCCCACCAGCCGTGATAACGCCTGCTTCGGCCACACCGATTTGCGCCCGCGCCACGTCGAGGCTAGGATGGTAATAGAACGCGGCCAGCGTCAGCGCCGCAAAATCCCATGAACGCCGCGGCCAGTCCTTCGCCGCATCCGGCGTATTGGTTGCCATAAACGCGCGCAAGCCCGCGTCCGATAGCGTCCGCGATTCGAGGTCACTCACCGCTTGCGTCGGCGAGAGCGGTTTCGGCTGATAATGAGAGCATCCGACCAACGCGAGGGTCAGCACGGTCACGAGAAACGCGGACCGCCGGATTGCGAAAGTGTTCACTCGGGCAACCCTGCCAAACACCTGCTAACAGAATGCTGAAAGCCGGATGACAATTCTGTCAGGATTGGCCGGCGGCTCGCGCGGGCGGAAAACGCAGAATAACCGTCGTGCCCTTTCCAAGTTCACTGGCAACCGTCGCTTCGCCGGAATGCAACGCCATGATGGATTTGACCAGCGCCAGCCCCAGACCGAACCCGCCGGTTTTTTGCGTGCGCGATGGATCCGGGCGATAGAAACGTTCAAAGATGTGGGGCAGATGATCCGCCGCAATTCCTTGACCCGTGTCCGCCACGGTCACTTCGCCGCCACCGTCCGCATCTTGTAACAGCGTCACGACAACCCTCCCGCCGTGCGGCGTGTAACGCACGGCGTTGGTGAGCAGGTTGCTGATCGCGCGCTGGAATAAAATGGCGTCGGCGCAGATCGTAACACGGCCATTACACTGGAGCGCCACGCCACTCTCTTCGGCGGCTGCGCGGTGGAATTCCAGGACCGTTTCCACTTCCTTGCGGGCATCAAACGCGACCCGCTCCACGCGACGCTGACTATTTTCGGCGCGCGCGAGGAAAAGCAGCGTGTCCACCATTTGCGCCAGGCGAGTGAATTCTTCCACCCCGGATTCCAGCACCGCCTGATACTCCTCCGACGGGCGTATGCGCGAGAGAGTCACCTGCGATTCGGTGAGGAAATTTGTAATGGGTGTGCGTAATTCGTGCGCGATGTCGGCGGAGAATTGTGACAGCCGCCGGAAGGAATCTTCCAGACGGAGAAGCATGTCATCAAAGGCGGCGGCGAGCTGGGTCAATTCGCGCGGCCACGCTTCCCGCCCGACCCGGGCGTTCAACCGCTCAGCCGTGATGCCTCGTGCCGCCCGGGTGATGTCATCAAGCGGGGCAAGACTGCGTTTGGCCACCACGCGCCCGGCCACGGTGGCAAGAGCGAAACCCAGCACCAGCATCACGGCCATGTTGCGACGGTAGGTCGCGAGCACCGTTTCTTCGCTGGTCGCGTCTAGGGCAACCTGCACGATACGACGCGGGCCGTTGCCACCGACCTGCGCCCAGGCGGCAACCAGGGAAAACGTCTTGCCACTGCTGGTCTTGTACTCCACGGGATAACCGGGCGGTGCACCCGGCGAAACGGGCTCAGGGAAAGCCGACACCTTGACCAGTTCGTCCAAGCCGGGAGTTTCCGCGATGACCCGATACTGCTCGTCGAGCACGCGGGAGTAGTAGCGGTTGAAGCGGCGCGCCGCTCCCTCCAGTCGGGTTTCCTCGTCCAGCGCAGCCTTGTCGCCGGGCCGGTCATGCAGGACGGCACGCAAAACATAGACTTTGTCCGCCAAAAACTGCATGTCCTTGCGGTCGAGCTGGCGCGCCAAATCCCAATACAGGAACAGTCCGCCCGCCAGCAGCAGCGCAAAGCTGGAAGCGGAAAAGAGCACCGTCAGTCGCGCGGTGATGGACCACGGCCGACGGCGGGCGCGAGGCGAATTAGCGTTCTTCGAGGACATAGCCGATACCGCGCACGGTGTGAATCAACTTCTTCTCGAACGGATCATCAACTTTCCGGCGCAATCGACCGACCGACACGTCGACCAGATTGGTGTCGCTGTCAAAATTGATGTCCCAGACCTGCGAAGCGATGAGCGTGCGTGTCAACACCTCCCCGGATCGCCGCATGAGCAGCGACAGCAGGGCGAATTCCTTCGGGCTGAGATCCAGCGGTTGACCGGACCGGCCAGCCTTGTGGCGCACCAGATCCAGTTCCAGGTCGGAAATACCGAGTCGTGCGGGCTGTCGTCCCGGTCCGCGCCGAAGCAATGCGCGGACTCGCGCGAGCAATTCCGCGTAGGCGAACGGCTTTGGCATGTAATCGTCCGCCCCCAACTCCAGCCCCTTGACGCGGTCGTCAATGGCGTCGCGTGCGGTAAGAAACAAAACGGGGGTCTGCTTACCCGTCCGGCGCATTTCCTGAACGACCGACCAGCCGTCGCGGCCCGGCAACATGACGTCGAGAATGATGAGGTCGTAATCCTCAGAACGGGCCAGGTGCAGGCCCGTTTCTCCATCCTCCGCCGTGTCCACGACAAACCCGCTTTCGCGAAGTCCTTTGGCAAGGTATTCGCGGGTCTTCTTTTCATCTTCCACAACCAGGAGGCGCATGATCGATGCTCCATGTTACAAAGCTGGCCGGTGGTTGCAAGGCATTGACTTTGAACCAGCCGATTCCAGCAAATGCCGGTCGTCGTCGGCACACCCCCGGTGGTGTCGGTCCGAACTCGCAACCGAAAGGCTTGATGCAGGGACGTCCCTCGTCCCAAGTTGGGCGCGCATGACTGATTCAACCCGCCCGGATCCCAGACTCGACATCGTCCACGAGGACGGGCGGTTGCTGGTGTTGAACAAGCAGGCCGATCTCGTCTGCCATCCGACCAAGACCGACGCGTGGTCCAGTCTGATCGGGCGTGTGCGTCTGCATCTTGGTGAAACGGCCACCGCACACATGCTCAACCGTTTGGACCGCGAAACCACCGGTCTGGTCATCGTCGCAAAAGACGACGATCTGGCCCGCGCGATCCGCAAAATTTGGGAACGCCGCGAAGTCGTGAAAGAGTATCAGGCCATCGTCCACGGCTGGCCGACGAAAGAATCCGACCTGATCGAAGGGCCGCTGGGCAAAGATGAAAACAGCCCGGTGGCGATCAAGGACTGCGTGCGACCGGATGGTTCGCCGTCCCAGACGGGTTACGAAGTGGCGCGTCGTTTCGAGCGGGCCGAAGGAAAGTTTGCGTTGCTCAATGTCACTCCAAGATCCGGACGCAAACATCAGATCCGCATCCATCTCGCGCACATCGGTCATCCCATCGTCGGCGACAAATTGTACGGCTACGATGAAGATTGTTACCTGGCGCTGGTCGAACGAAGACTGACCGACGGGCAACGGCAAAAACTCATTCTATCGAACCACGCGTTGCACGCCGGTTGTTTGAGGTTTCGAGTCGCGAATGAAGACTTTGAATTTAACGCGGATCCGGACGCCACATTTTCAGGATTCCTCGGTGGTGTTGAGGTTCGTTTGACTTGATCGGCGGCCCGGATCAAAGATTTCGCCGTCCCAAATACTCGACTACGGGGAAGAGCTTTGGGCACGGTGCTTTGAAGGAAACACTTAAAAATGGAAAGGGAGGTTGGAGGGATGAATCAACAATTCCAATGGGTCACTATGGTGGACGACTGCGCGGCGGTCCGCGATTCGTTAAAGACGGACATCGAACGCGCTGGCCGCTTCCGGTTGAGGTCGGAATTTGAACGGGCACCGGACGCCCTCGAATGCCTGCCTTCATCCCGCCCCGACATTCTTTTGCTGGACGTGAGGATGCCGGGCATG
>JBDNGP010000220.1:0-14747 GCA_041689265.1 Verrucomicrobiota bacterium | reverse complement strand
TGTCCGTAGTTAAGTTTCTCCCCCCCTGAGCCACGTTCGCAGCGTGGCCTTTTTCCGTTTCACTCTTAGACATTGACAACCTCCTTTAGTGCTGGGATTCCTTCACGCTGGATTTTCTCGACTTCGGCCAGATCGTAGAGCGTGAGTCGCGAGTTGCGGCGGTAAGGCGTGAGGTGTCCGGCTCGCTCGTATCGGTAAACCGTCACGGAAGAGACCCCCAGCATCTGAGCGGCAACGGATCGCCGGATTTGTTGGGCCAGTGGTTTTGTCGTGTGGATTCGTGTTGTCATAACGAATCCCGACTTTAGGCACGCAACCCTTCAATGGAAGCGTCCGTGGGTTTCCAAATTTCCGCTCAATTGGAAACTGTGCAGCCAGATACAGGGCAATGCGGGAATCCTCTTCTCCATTCGTGAGCGTCTTCCCAAAGATGTTCCCATTCTTTCCAAATGGCCAGCCGCCGCTTGGTTGCTTTTGTCCACGCGACTTTGAGCCGGTTCGCCCGCCCTTCCGCTCGCCCGAATAGTTCAGGCGGAAGTCTTTGCGCGATGTCCTCCCATTCCGCCAGCTTGGAATCTCTGGTGGGCGTGATATTCGCCAGCCAATCCTCATCCGGTATTTGCTCCGGCGATGTCAACGTCTGCACGTAATGGGAAATCCTTCGTTCCTGATTCCATGCAGATTCCGGCACCGCATAGAACCGGGTGAGCATCGACAACAGCCGAACCGCGAAGAACTTGTCTTGGCTGAAATGACGCAACCAAGCGACGTGCCTGTCCGTTTTCGTGGGCGATTCGTTCACAAGTTCGGATGTAGCCTGATAAACCAGCAACGGCCACGACCTCTCCCATGTCTCATGACGATCCGCTTCGATGGTTCGTCGGCTTTCCCAGAGCAACGCTTGAACGTCTTTTTCAAAGAACGCTTCCACGTCCCAACCGCGAATCAGCGGCTTCACGACGCCTCCCCCAATTGTGAAAGGTCGATTGAATACCGTTCCCGACTGTCGGCGTAGTGGTCCCGCGTCACACCGATGTTTGAATGCCTTAGCGCGGCGCTGGCGGCGAAGATTCCGAACTGTTGGTTGACCAGACTGCCAAACTCTTTGCGGAGTGTGTGAAGCGGCTTCTGATCGTCCACACCCTTCGACCGGAGCCAGAGAATCAGTTTCTTGTAATGCCCTTCCGCCCGATAGTGGTTCCAGTGGGAGGACGGATTCGGGTCAACGGCGGAGGACAGGACGAACTTGGTTTTGCTTTGCTCGAACCAGCCCTTGAACAAAGCGGCAACGTCTGGCCCCAGGTCGATGACATCCGCGCTCGCGTCCGTCTTCGTGGTGCCGTACTCGTTCGCCTCGATGTTCAGCCGGTTGGTGCGCCAGTCGAACTGCTTCCACAAAAGCGAATCCATCTCTGAGCGTCGGAGTCCAGCGCAAGCGCCAAGCAAAAAGATTTTGTATTGCTCAGGGTGTTCTTTCTCAAGGTCGGTTCGCGCTGCCGCCGCGAGTGCGCCAATGTCGATTTTGGATTTGTAGCGGGCGCGCGGTTGCTTCCCCGGCGAAACGTCATCAAACGGCAGAGGGTCCGGCAGCGCGATGGACTTCAACCCTTTGAGAATCTTTTTGCTGAACAACGACTTGGCGTTCCGGATGATCGACGCGGAAGTCGATTTTGCGTGGTTCCGGTCAACGGGTGTCTTGCCGCGTCGCTTGATGTAGGACAGCCGCCATGCCTCGATTGCCTCCGGCGTGAGTCTCGACAGGGCAACCGCGTTCACGGCATCGCGGAAGATCTGGTGCCCTCCGCTCATGTAGTCGTGCTTCGCCTTGCTTGATTTGATTGATTGCAACTCGGCCACCAGAAACCGGAACTTGCGCTCGTAAGTCAAAAACGTATTCGGGCGAACATCGGCAACCGCTCGCGCTGACTCGATAAACTGGCCCACCGTCAACGCATCGGCTGGCGTCGTTTCCTCGACCGTCCACGGCTTGAACTCTTCGAGCGTCTTCTCCCAACCGTGAAGATGGAGAAACTTGTAAATGTCCCGCGCCTTGGCAGCCGCTTCCGTAGCGTTGGCGGTCTTCAATGGGATTCGTTTCTGTTGTCCGGCGAATCCGATTTGCACAGTGTAGTCGGCTCCGGTGCGCTGAAAGACTTTAGTCCGCCAGTGTCTCACGTCACTTTTGGGCCATTTCGCAGGTTTCGCGTTTTTGCTCATGGCTTATTTGTGGCTTACTTCTGAAGTCCAGACAAGTCAAAACACGTTGCGACACGGAAACGCTTGAAATGCCGGTGTTTATTGACCGAAACGCACTTTGAGCAATGAAATCAGGGTGATTGAAAACGGCTTTCCTGAAAGATTGAAAATCCGCGTGTCCCCGGTTCGAACCCGGGTCCAGCCACCACTCCCACAACGACTTCTTCGACTGGCCTAATTTGCAACCAGCCGTTTTTGGGAACACGCCGCCTTTCGTCTCGGGCTCCGCTTCATCGAACAGTCATTTTGCCTTACTTCGCCCGTCGCCACATTAAAACTTCAGGGTTGCCGATCATGAAAAATCAACAGAGTGGATGTACCCGGACTGCAACCGCGGGGGTTTTGTTCTTCGTTTTAATCCGATTTGTTCACGCGGATCCCCCCGCTGGAACTGGTGGCTCGTTTTGAACAAACCAACGTGACCACCCACGCCGATCTGGTCGATGCGACGAGCGTGGCCGTTAGTGCCGATGGGAGATTTATCTACACCTCCTCCTGGTCAAAGGGGAACGTTACGATCTTTGATCGGGATGTCCGTACCGGGATTCCGGTTTATTTTGACACCATCAAGGGCGATCACCTGAACGGCAGCGCGTGTTTCCGGCTGGCCCCATCCGGTTTACTCGGGGTGACGGCGGCGTTCAGGGACGCGGCCGTGACACTGTTCCGTCGTGACCCGGCGTCAGGCGGACTGAAGATCGTGGACACGGTTCAAAACTCGCAACGCAACGCGGATGCCTTGGAGTTTGCAGTTGAAGCGACATTTTCCATTGATTCGCAATACGTGTACGTCGGTGGGGTGCGGGCCGTCACGGCATTCAAAATCGCAGCCGATGATCAACTGGAAACGGTGCAGACGTTGCGCCATGTCGGGGTCGAGGGCGTGCGCAGTCTGGCGGCGAGTCCTGACAACCGTTTCGTCTACGTCGCGAGCTCCGGCGCAGGAGCCGTTGTCGTTCTCGAGCGGGATACCGATACCGGCATATTGCCGGTTCTCCAGGTGATTCAGGACAAGTTCAGCTTCGACGGAGGGTTGCCGGGAGTCTTCTCCGTGGCGGTCAGTCCCGACGGAAAAAACGTCTATTCGAGTGCCGGTCGGTTCGGCGGAAGCAATGCGGTGTGCGTCTTTGAGCGGCAGGAAGACGGCAGGCTGGAGATCGTCCAGACATTCGTGCAGACGGTGGACCTGGATGATTTTGTCGGCGGCAACGAGATCGCCGTCAGCCCGGACGGTTGGTTTGTCGCCGCACTGGCCTCGATTTCCGATCGGCTGGTCTACTTCCGGCGTGATCCCGAGAACGGCAGACTCGAAAAAGTGGAGGAGCTCATGGTCGGCAGCAAAGTGAACCCTGGAAGTGCCGGAATTGCATTCAGCCCGGATGGCAGGAACTGCTACGTGGCGGACGAGAGTTCCGGTGAGCTGGTCACGTTTACCGCGAAGTAATTGCCCCCGCGGGGCATGGCATTGAGCCCTTCAGTGATGGTCTCGATTCCGCTGGATGTCACTCAGCCGGGCTCTCCCAGGCCGGAAAAAAATAGAGCGCCTGAAATCAGGCACTCCATTCCAACAGCATTGCCAACAGTATTGTGGGGGGAGGGATTACTGTTTTTTGGCAACGCCAAGTTTGCTCAAACGATCCGCGATGTCCGTGCCGTGGCTTCCAGTCTTCACGTCTTTGTCGATGAAGAGGATCTTGCCGTCCTTGCCAATGTAGAAGGTCCAACGGAACGCCACCGGACGCTCGGGGGTGACGACCCCATATTCCCTGGCGGTGGTCTTTGAATCATCGCTCAGAATCGGATAGTTGAGATTCAACGACTCAGCAAATGCCTTGTTGCCCTTCTCTCCATCCATCGGATCGACACTCGCGGTGAAATACGCCACGTCGTATTCGCGAATCGCGGCACTGTTTTCCCGGAGCGATTTGCATTCGGCCGTGCAGCCACCGGTGAATGCCTTGGGAAACCAGGAGATCACGACGGCCTGCTTTCCCTTGAACGAGCTGAGCTCATAGGTTTTTCCATCTGTGCCGGGCAGTTTGAAATTGGGCGCATCATCCCCGACCTTCAGGTCGGCGGAGAAACTGGTGGTGACGGTCGTGAGGAATGCCGCGGTCAGCGTGAGCAGAAGTTTCATGTGCAGTTTCATGGGGTTGTTTGGATTTCAGATTTTGGACGATTCGGAGCCGCGCGTTCACCGCACGTCCGGCTCCTGTTTCAGGATGGCAAGAAATTGCTTCATAGCCGGCGACAGCACACGGTTCTTTTTGTAGATGGCGGCCAGCGGACGGAAAAATTCGCCGGCGGCGAGATCCACTTCCGCCAGAGTGTTCTTGCTGATTTCCTGAAGGATCGTGCCGTGTGGCAGAATCGCAATGCCAGCATCAATTTCGACCGCGCGTTTAACAGTCTCGATGTTGTCAAATTCCATCACGTGTTGCACTTCAACGAGTTCTTCCCTAAGGATCTTATCAATGGCTTTCCGCGTCGGAATATCGGATGCGAAACTAATAAACTTATTCCCGGAAATCTCTTCAAGGGCCACTTCGCTGCGTTTGGCGAACTTGTGGTCGGGATGACAGACCAGAACCAGCTTGTCCTTGCGTAACGGAACTATCTCGAGCTTTGAATCGCGCTGAGGATAGGCAACCAAACCGAGATCGACCACGTTGCCCAACACGTCCTCATAAACTTGATTGGACCGGCGGTATTCGACGTGGACATTCACCGTCGGGTAAGTCTTGAGAAATTTCTTGATGTACGGAGGCAGATCGTGAAGGCCGATCGAATAAATTGTGGAGACGCGAATGGTCCCGGAAATGATGTCCTTGATCTCCTGCAAGCGGCTGTGCAGTGCGTCGTAGGTCTGGATGATTTGTTTGCTGTATTCGTAGAGGATCTGCCCCTCGCGGGTGAGCCGGAACTTCTTTTTGCTCCGCTCGATGAGCAGGCTTTTGAACTGACGTTCCAGTGAACTGATTTGCTGGCTCACCGCCGACTGCGTGATCTTGTTGATCTGCGCGGCCTTGGTGAAGCTTTCCGTCTCTGAAAGGTCGCAGAAAACTTTGAGGCTCTCAATTTGCACCCCGCGATTGAATCATCGGAACTTCTGTCCGTCAACCGTCCGTTAAGTGATTCTTATCCAAGAACCTGTTTCACCTTTTGCAGCAACTGCTGGCTGGTGAACGGCTTTTTCAGATAGAGTTCATCGTCGTTCTGACTGGGTTGAACAAATCCGCTGCAGCTCAACACCCGCGTTTTCGGTGCCCGCTTTCGCACCAAGTCAATCAGTTCGCGACCGCTCATCTGCGGCATCACCAGATCGGAGATGAGGAGGTCGATGGCTTCAGCCGGATTCTCAAACGCCTTGAGTGCGCCCGCCCCGCTGGTCGCCGTCAGGACGCGGTAACCGTAGGTCGAGAGCACGGTTTGCCCCAAGGTGAGGATCAGTTCTTCGTCGTCAACGATCAGAACGGTTTGCGTCCCCTTTAAATCATCGTCTTTGCAGCCACCGTCAGGCAGTTGCTTCTTGCTGGCCGGCAGATAAATTTTCAACCGGGTTCCCTTCCCGGGTTCCGATTCAAAGTGAACGATGCCCCCGTGGTTTGTGACGATGCCATACACCCACGCCAGGCCGAGCCCGCGATGTCCGGTCTTCGTCGTGAAGAACGGTTCGAACACGCGGGTCAGTGTTTCGCGCGACATGCCGTGCCCGGTGTCAGCGATTTCAATCCCTACATAATGTCCCGGAGAAAGCTTCATGGGATTCCCCTGTTCCAGGTCGTAGTTCGCCGATACCACTTCGATCGAACCTCCGGCGGCCCCCAGCGATTCCACCGCGTTCTCCATTACCTTGGTCAGCGATTGAAGAATCTTGGCCTCATCGAGATAGGTGGTGTATAGCCGGGACTCTAGGTGCCTTTTCCACTCAATCACCGGCCCGGGGCGCGAATGAAACATCTCCCAGGTTTGTCGGAGCAGAACGTTCAAGTTGCCTGCCGCGTGCGTTTTTGCGTCCTTGTCCTGACGGCTGAACGAGGCGAGGTCCGCGGCAATTTCCGCCGCACGTTCCGCCGATTTCTCCATCTCCAGAAGCGACGAACGCCAGGGACTGTCCTCCGGCGATTGGGCGAGAATGAGCGACGTGTGCCCGAGAATGATGGTCAGCGCATTGTTGAAATCGAGCGCAACCGACCGGGCAAGCTGGAAGGCGCAGTCCAGTTTCTGCTTCTGAAGATGATTGGTTTCGACGAGCGGATTTGCAGTGCGTTTCGCCTTCGGCGCATCCGGCGCGTTGATCAACTGAAACAGCGTGAACCGTTGCCCCTCCAAAATAACCGGGTTGAAGTGCGTGAGAAACTCGGCGCTCTGGCCGCCTTTGACCTGATATTTGATGGTCGCTTCCGGCATCACAGATCGCGAAAACTCCGCGACAAACTGGTCAGACTTCATCGTGTTGCCGGGGGCCCAGATCGAGGACAGCATGGGGGCCTCACCTTGGACGACCGCACCGAGGACTGCGGCGGCTCGCTCATTGGCGTTGCGAATTCGACCGCTGCTGTCGACCAGCAGAGCCGGCCAGGCAGCGTTCTCTAACAGCGAAAGGTAGTTTGACTTCATGAACCCACAACTACATCGGCAGCCGGAGAAATCCCTAAACTAAAATATTCCGACGCGCTTACACCTCCCGAAAGTCGCCAAACGAGTGAGGAAGCAGCTCTGACATCTTGAACTCACGGATCTTGGTTGGCTCCCGCGTGTCAGCCACGTAAACGGCTGTTTTTGGGGCAAACCCCGAGAGAACCTGCCGGCAAGCGCCGCACGGCATCGGCCCGCCCGCGATCCGTTCGACCACGCCAATTGCCACGAAACCACGCAGTCCATCAGTCAACGCCTTGAAAATCGCGACCCGCTCCGCGCAGCACGTCAGGCCGTAACTCGCATTTTCAACGTTCGCCCCCGTGATGATCTCGCCAGACCGCGTTAGCACCGCCACGCCCACCTTGAATTTCGAGTATGGCGCGACCGCCCTTTTCCGCGCCTCGATCGCCGCCCGGATCAGCCGTTGTTCATTTGCCGGGGGCATGCTGTTTCACGAAATCCTCGATCAGTCGGCCCGCCTTGTCCTGGGCCGCCTTGCTGACCGCCAGAACTTCCTTGTGCGAGATCGCCTGTTTGCCGCGTCCCGCAGCGGGGTTGGTGATGCACGAAATCGCCGCGACCCGCATCCCGCAGTGCCTCGCCACGATCACTTCCGGCACGGTGCTCATGCCGACCGCGTCCGCGCCCAGCTTGTAAAATGCGTTGATCTCGGCCGGCGTTTCATAGCTCGGCCCGCTGACGGCGAGGTAAACGCCTTCCAGTAATTTCATCTTGGCGGTCTTCGCGGCGCGTTTGAGCATGAGCGCCAGACCGGGATCATACGCCGCCGACATATCAACAAACCGGCTGGGCAACTCCGCATCCCAACCGCGCATCGGATTGTCGCCCATCAGGTTTATATGATCTTTGATGCGCATGATCTCGCCCGGTTTGAAGCTTTTGTTGATCGCCCCGGCGGCGTTCGTCAGGAGCACCGATTCAATTCCATAGCTGGCCATGACCCGCATGGGAAAGGTGATTTCCTCCATCGCATAACCTTCGTAATAATGGCAGCGGCCGTTCAGGACAAAAATCGGCGTGCTCGCGCAAATCCCGAGAATCAGCGTCCCCCCATGTCCCTCAACGCTTCCCTCCTTGAACCCGGGAATCTCGGTGTAAGGAATCTCCAGAATTTTGGTGCACTTCTTGATGAAATGCTCATAACCGCTGCCCAGCACGACGGCCAGTGCCGGACGAAGGCGTGACTTACGGCGAAGGAACGCGGCAGCAATGGTCGCCAGCTCGTTGATTCCTGCGGCGGGATGGTGGGCGGATTTTGTTTTTCCGGGACGGGTCATGGCAGACTTGATTTATCTCGTTTGTGTCTTAGGGTCGCTAGCCCTGTTTTTGAACTTTTACTATGGAATTAAGCAACGACGAAATTCGGCGATACTCGCGGCACCTCATTCTGCCTGAAGTCGGGCTCGCGGGCCAAAAGAAATTCAAATCCACTTCCGTGCTCTGCATCGGCGCTGGCGGACTCGGCTCGCCGATCACGATGTACCTCGCCGCTGCTGGCATCGGAAAGATCGGCATCGTCGATTTCGACGTCGTGGATTTCTCGAACCTGCAACGCCAGATCGCCCACGGAACCACTGATGTCGGCCGGCCAAAAGCGGACTCCGCGAAGGACACGATCAACTCGATCAACCCCAACGTCGAAGTCGTCATCCACAACACGCGGCTCACGTCCGACAACGCGATGGACATCATCGCGCAATACGACATCGTCGTCGATGGCACGGACAATTTCCCGACGCGTTACCTGACCAACGACGCCTGCGTGCTCCTGAAAAAGCCGAACGTGTATGGCTCCATTTTCCGATTTGAAGGCCAGGCCAGCGTGTTCGCGCCACACCTCGGCGGACCGTGTTACCGCTGCCTTTATCCCGAACCGCCGCCGCCGGGAATGGTCCCGAGTTGCGCGGAAGGCGGCGTGCTCGGCGTGCTGCCCGGCATCGTCGGTTGCATCCAGACCACCGAGATCCTCAAACTCGCGATGGGCCAGGGCACCACGTTGATCAACCGGTTGCTGTTGTTCAACGCGCTCGACATGAAATTCCGCGAGCTGAAACTGCGTCGCGATCCGAAATGCCCGGTCTGCGGCGACAACCCGACGGTCACCGAACTGATCGACTACCAGATATTCTGCGGCATTCCGGAACCGAGCAACGAGCCCGAGAACAATTCCGACGAAGTCACCGTCCATGACATGAAAAAAGCGCTGGATGATCCGTCGTTGAACATCAAGGTCATCGACGTTCGCGAGCCGGACGAATACGAGATTGCCCACATCGACGGCGTGCCGCTCCTCCCGCTAAGCCAGCTCCAGCAACGCTTTACCGAACTCGATCCAAACCAGATCTATTACATTCATTGCAAGAGCGGCATCCGTTCAATGAAGGCGCTGTACTTCCTGCGTGAACAAGGATTCAAATATCTCAAGAACGTGAAGGGTGGCATCTCCGCCTGGTCCGATGAAATCGACGACGAAGTGCCTCGTTACTAAGCGTCCACCTTCAACCGAGAAAATCCCAAGGGAGCGCAACCGCGCTTCCTTTTTTTGTCCCGACCGATCAGACTCGAGCTATCCGAGCGGATTGTCGGCAAGGTGTGGGAGGCACTACGAAGATACGCACCCGCCGGGAGTTGAGGTTCGCGGCCCTCAGCAATCAATCAATCGGCAACGGCACCTTCCGCCCGGCCAATCTCCTCAAGCCAGTCGTTCCCCGGCAACGAATACGGCCGGAACACTTCAGCCGAGCCCTGCTGCGAGTTGTAGAGAATCGCCCGGTGCATTCCGAGCGTGGAGGCCTTCGGGGAGTCCATCAGCGTCGCGGAGTCGTTAGCGCTCATCTGGAACAGGACCCGCAGTTCAAATTCACTCAACGCCTTGCGGCTGATCTGGCGGTTCACGTTGTTCAACGAATCGCACGAGGCGATCACGTGCATCCCGACCTGGGCGCCTTCGCAGGTGATATTGTTGAACGTGGTTCCCGGGCTTTCCCCACCACCGGCTGCGTCATCGAGCGAAAAGTTGAAATCATCCTCCGCACGGAGCTGCTTGAACCGCTGCATGCCGTGAACGATCACATAAACCGTCGGCGCGCCGTCGGCGTATTCCGCGTCGTTCCGTTTCGCGAATTCCTCCGCGAGCGACGCCATCGCGTCCTTGAGTTCAACGGCGCCGACCAGCGTCACGTCTTGGGAAATCCCCTCAACGACAGTCTCGATGAAACTGCGATGAGACGATCCCGCCGGACTTCCGTCGATAAGAATGAACCTTGCGGAACCGGGCCGGTGCTGCGAGGCGAGCGAGATGAGCCCGATCCCCAACATCGCGAGAGCAGATTCGTCCTGCTGACCGATGATCAACAGGTTGTTGCCGCTCTGTCGTGAGAACACCACTTCGGTCGGCCCCTTGATGGAATTAGGAGCCCCCAGAAACACACCGGCTGCGACCGGAAATTCAGCGGGCGCGGCAGTGAGCAACCGACTAAGTTTCACGTTCTCACGAATGTCCGCAGGCGCGTTGCCTTCGAAAACGATTGGTGCCGCCCAATGTTTCGATGCGTTGTCCGCATGTTCCCGAATTTTGCCCAGCCACCGGTCGCGCTCCTCGTCGCTGAACCACACGATCTGAAACGGACTGTTGCCTTCAATCGCGCCGGACGCGTCGTTGTAAATCGCTTCGCCGGGACGCGACAGAAGCCGGGGCGCGGGATTGTCGTCCTCCATGATCAAAAGCGCGTCGGCCTCGTTGCACTGAAGTGCGATGCGGACGACCATCTGCCCGAGCGTGGTGCGGGCGAGCGTGTAGGCGCCGCCCAAAGTCTGCGATCCGAGAATCACGTGAATGCCGAATGCGCGGCCCTGCCGGACCAGCCGGTCGAGGAGCAACGCGGCGTTCTGCGCGACGCGATCATCCTCGGTGAAGAACTCCTGAAACTCGTCAATGATCAGCAGCGTGCGCGGCAGCTTCTCGCCGCTCTCGCGTTTATAGCCGGACAAATCCTGTGCGCCGGCTTTTCGGAACAGATCGCCGCGCCGTTTTAATTCCTCGTCGACTCGCTCCAGCACGCTGAGGCCAAACTCGCGGTCCGACTCGATCGCGACGACACGCGCGTGCGGCAATCGTTGCGTTCCGTAACACTTGAATTCAACGCCCTTCTTGAAATCGACGAGGTAAAATTCAACATCTTCCGGGCTGCTCCACAGCGCGAGGTTGGTGATCATCACGTGGAACAGCGTCGATTTTCCGGAACCCGTTTTGCCCGCGACGAGCACGTGTTGCCGGGTGCCTTTGCCGAGCGCGAGCTGCTGCAATTTCGTGGCGCCGGTCCGGCCGATCGGCGTGCGCAATTCGACGGTGGTTTCCAACGACCAGATGGAAGCTTCGTCCGGCGCGATGTCCGCGAACGGCACTTCGACGCGATTCGAATCCACGCTGCTTTGCCCGACCTTTTTCAGGAAGAGCGTGGCCAGATCCGCATCCGGAGCCTGATCCAGCGTCAGTCTTATTCCCGGCAGTTTGTGACCGGACAGCACGAACCGGTCGCCCTGCGCCTTGAGGCAGACGCTGACTTTTCGCAAATCGTCCGGCACAAATTCATTCGGCACCGGCTTTCGCTGATCCCAGTGCATCAACAAGAACACGCCGCAACGGGGACCGCTCGCCGCGATGCTTTGCAACCGTTTCACGGCGGTCTCGGTGAAGTTCACCGGGAAGTCCGCGATCACCAGAAAATGATACGGCTCGGCGATGCGACCGGCTTTCTCGTTGTACTCCGCAATAGTATTGTACTCGTTGCGAAGATAGAGCTGAGTGACTTTCTCGATGTGTTCATTCAGCTCGGCAAGGCGTTGCTCGATGTGATCCGGCTGCGTCCAGATCTTGCGGTTGATGAGCCGGTCTTCGTGATCTGTCAGGTGCATCAACCCGGCGAAACTCTGCCCGAGATCGACGGGATCAAGAATGGTGAACACCGCGCGTCCGGCGGGAGCCACCGACAGGAGTCGTAGGATCAGGTTGTTGAACGAACTGATCACCTGATCGCGGCCCGTCTCCTTAGTTTCAAACAGAATATTTCCGTGTGCCGGAAACTCGAGCATAAGAGGAACGGTGATTTCATGTCCGCCCTTGAGCTGGAGACGATGATCGACCGGCATCGTCCCGGCCAGCCCGGGCACGTCCACTTGAACGTATCCAAACCGCGCGAACGGAATGAAAGCCGACCGAACTTTCCAGGACTCGCAGACCGGGACATCCCACTTAGAAAACACCGAATTCGATTCCGCGAGCGAGTCAGATAACGCCAAATAGGCGGCGTGGGTGTCGGTGTTCCAATCCGATTCCAGCGACAGCCATTGCTGCGTTTGCTCCGTTTCGAGCTCGGTCTTGCGCCGGGTGAATTCCTCCGTCAACCGCGCGCGGGTTGCCCCGGCATCAGTGTTCAGCTGTTCCGTCGTTCGCTGAACATCCTCGCCCAGACGTTTCAGGCTGAATTGCAATAATCGTTCATTGCGATCACGGGCGCGGGCCAGCTTTCGGCTCAACAATGCTTCCAGCTCGGCGCGGGACCGTTCGCCTTCGTTCGTCGCGTCGTTCCACTCGGCATTCCACCGTCCGGACTCCCGATCTGACGCCGTCTGAACGATCTGAAACTCCCGCTCGTACTTGCGGTCAGCAGCGGCATTCGTCCCATCCAGCAACGCCCTCGTTTTCTCGATCGATTGAACCAGTCTCCCTGCAGCGCCCCCCGCTGTGAACCGGCCGATCAAATGAAGAACAAACATTCCAACAGCGGACGCTCCGAACCAGATCGCCGCCAACTGCCACGGGTAATCCAGATGCCCCTTGTTCGGCATGAGAAAAAACAGGCCGACATGGCCGACCGCGAGGACCATCAGAAAAATCCACGGGGGAAGCAGATAGAACAGCAGCGCGACCGGGTGCAGACGGAATGCTCCGAGTTTCCGTCCCGCGAGTT
The DNA here is from genome assembly GCA_041689265.1 of Verrucomicrobiota bacterium. Lineage (GTDB taxonomy): Bacteria > Verrucomicrobiota > Verrucomicrobiia > Limisphaerales > RI-55 > JBDNGP01. The sequence continues at coordinate 1,860 of JBDNGP010000220.1, read as the reverse complement.
TCAGTTGACTGCGGGTCTCCTCCAGGAGGGTCGGCGGTTCCTTGTCGCTGCCGGCGTCGGCAGCACCGGGTTCCTTGAGCAGCCACTTGCGAAACGTGCCGTAACCGCGAAACGCTGAATAAGCCTTCAGCTCAAGTTTTTCGATGGCGTCCTGGACCTCGGAGGTTTCCCTGCGAAGATCGTTCAGAGCCTTTTCGGCTGCGCCCTGCCCGGTCTCCAGTTTGCGGCTCACTTCGAGCAACTGCCGCTGGACGCCGCTGATCTTGCGCCCTTCGCAACTCTCAATCGCATGGAGCCGTTTTTCTCTGGCACACGCGGCCGCCTCGTCGATCCAGTTGGAGCGGTTGGAAATCCGATAGCGCAGCCCATCGCGACGGCTTCGCCCGGAGCCCTCGATTTTCTCCACCTGGTCCTTGATCTGCGTATCGAACGATTCGACGTCCGTTCGGAATTTTTTTTCAACGCGCCCGATCTCCTGACGCAGCGAGCCCTTGAGCTGGTCTTCACGCGCGGTGCAGTCGCGGATGGTGCAACCCAGTTGTTCGAGCGTTTCCAGAGTTGTTCCGATACCCAGTAATTTACTCACATTCATTCCTGATGTTCAGGATGATCCGTTCGAGGTTGTCGATCCCCGAGGAGGCATGGCTTGCCGACGACTCCAGTTCATCCATAAATTTCTTCTCAAACTCCAGCGCCTTCACGTCGCGCCAGGATTCCTTGCTCTGATTCCACTTGTTCAGCAGCTCCCGGGTCAACCCCACGATGCGTGCACCGCCGGCGCTGCTCATGAATTGCCTCCACCTGTTTCGCCCAACGAGGGTTCGGCTGGAGCGGCGGTTTTTGGCGGGGATAAACTCCCGGGCGTCGGCTTGATCTCAGCGTATTCGATCAATGACTTGGACGCACCATCAAGATAGGCCAGTGCCTTTTTCAAATCGTAATCCACGAAGTGCCGCATCTGATGAATCACCTTGGTTTTTGTTTCGACCGTCGATTCGTAGTGCCGGATCCAATACTTCACGCGCGCCAGCCGCTCTTCGGCTTCCACCACCTTTGCCTTCGCCTTTCGCACCGCGATCTTTCGCGCCTGAATCGCCTCGCGATTGTCAGCGAGTCGTTCGGTCATCAATTCGGCATTCGCCTGATCGAGCACTTTCTGGCGTTGGCGGACCTCTCTTTTCCAGAACAGAATACGATCAGTCTGAAGCCAGACCTTGGTCCGTCCGATGTCGTCGGTGACGTCGTCGAGAACCCGGGTCGCCTTCGACATGTAGATGACCAGACTGGCACGGAACGAATCCAGCGTATCAATCGAAGTGACCTTGGCCGACTGCGACATAAACTCAATGCTGCGACAGATAATCCTCGATCCTCCGCGCCTTGCGCATCAAATACGGGGCGTGCTGGTTGGAGATCTCCAGGAACTTGGCCATGGTTTTCATCGTCTGCCGGAATTCCTCCGAGAATTTCAGCTGCTCCTGGTCCTGCCAGGAATCTCCCAACGCGGCGAATCGCGCCTGCAAAAATGACATTCGGTTCTGGAGTTCCACGTTGAAACGTTTGAGTTCCTCGGCAAAACGCCGGACCTCTTCGGGATCCATGATGGCTTGTGACATGGCGGCAACAGGTTGATTAACAGGGCCCAAACAGGGCGGTGGTTCTGGCACAAACTAGCAGACATGGTTCGGCGCGGCAAAGGGCAATTCATCCGATTCGACCCGGCGTGTTGCCTCATTGAAGAGGACACCGAAGCGGGATCTCGGGAAAGAGCGGATGGGTTCCATTGCCTCATAATAGCGGACACCGTGGCGAATGCCCGCCACGATGAGCAAAGAAACCCTGGACGAATACATCCCGAGA
>JBDNGP010000219.1:0-4816 GCA_041689265.1 Verrucomicrobiota bacterium | reverse complement strand
TAAAAGAGTCGCCCATTGGCGGGAACGGTCTCAATCGCGTTGGAGTCCTTCCCCTTGGCCGTTGGCTGCGTGGTTCATGCGTGGAACTTTATTGAGTCCCGGCATCTCCACACGTTTGCATCGCATCGAGATTCATCCCCGAGCTCCCTCCCGCATGCAGTCGAACCCGTGTGAGGAAGAAACAAGTGAGCAGCTGAGATTGTCGTCGATCGACAACGCCCTTGCAGTTTCCCCAACGAAAAACGAATCTCGCCGCCGTTCGATGTCCAAAATTCTCAAGTCATCCGGGGCCATGGGCGCCGCCACGATGCTCAGCCGCGTCCTCGGGATGGTGCGGGAGATTATTTATGCCCGGTTCATGGGCACCGGCTGGATCGCGGACGCGTTCATTTTCGCCTTCATGGTGCCGAATCTTTTCCGCCGGCTGCTCGGAGAAGGGGCGCTGACGGCAGCGTTTATCCCGATTTTCAAGGAAAAGGAGATCAAGGAATCCGAGGAGGAAATGTGGCGCGCGGCCAACGCCGTTCTGTCCGGGCTCATCATTGCGGCCTGCGCGGTGATCGGCGTAGTGATGTTGGGAATCTCCGTTTACCTCGCGCTCGGTAATCCGACCGGGTCCAGCCGCCTGATGCTGGAATTGATGCGGTTCATGTTTCCCTACCTGCTGCTCGTCTGCGTGGCGGCGGTCTTCATGGGCATGCTCAACGCGCGCGGCCACTTCTTCATCCCGGCCATGGGCGCGACCATGCTCAACGTGGTGATGATCGGTTTCACCCTCTGGGTGGCTCCGCGAATGGGGGCGCAACTCGATCAACAAATCTTCGGGCTCGCGATCGGTGTGTTGGTCGCCGGGCTGGCGCAAATGCTCTTTCAATGGCCGACGCTTCGCGCCGAGGGATTTCGTTGGAAGTGGGTTTCCCCGTTCGGAAACGACACGGTCAAACTGGTGGTCGAACGCATGATTCCCGGGATGCTCGGTGTCGCGGCGTTTCAGCTGAACATCTTTTTCACGCAGGGCATCGCGAAATTCTACGACGATTCGATCTTGTCCTCGTTTAACTACGGCGTGCGCCTGATGGAGCTGCCCCAGGGCGTCTTCGGTATTTCGATTGCGACGTTCCTGCTGCCGACGCTGACCCAGTTTGTGGCGGAGAAGAAGTTTCCAGAGTTTCGCAGCACGCTTCGCGAGGGGATGGGGCTCTTGATCTTTGTGAATGGTCTCGCTGCCGTGCAAATGATGGTGCTGGCGGAGCCGATTGTCCGGCTGTTGTTCGAAGGCGGGAAATTCACCGAGGTCAGCACGTTCACCTCCTCACGTGCGGTATTGGGGCTGGCGCCGGGATTGGTCGCATTCTCGATGGTGAACATTCTTGCCCGTGCCTTTTATGCCACCGGCGATACCAAGACACCGATGCACATCAGCATCGTTTGTCTGGTGCTGAACATCCTGATCACGCTGGCCCTGATCTTTCGATTTCGTGAGCTGGGACTGGGCATCGCCAATTCAATCACCGCCACGCTGAACGCCGGACTGCTCATCTACGCGTTGCGCAAAAGGATCGGCAAACTGGAGTGGGGCGAACTGCGCGGGCAGATATTCTCAACCATCGGCATCCTGCTGGTCGCCGGCGTTGTGTCCTGGTTCGCAGCCGGCTGGTGGACAGAGAACATCGGTCATGCAAACAAGCTGGCCTGCCTCGGGGAGGTGTTCGTTCCAGCGATTCTTGCAGGCATCGTCTATTTCGGGCTCGCACTCTGGCTGCGCATCACCGCCGCTCAAGAGATATTTAGATTGGTCTTCCGACGGTAAAACAACGCGAGATTTGGAGCGGTGGCTTTCAAGCTTCAAACATCAAGATCACAGAGAAGAACCAACTTCCAACTTCTGAAATCAGATAACGATGATGAGTAAGATTTGGATTAGGAATTTGGAATCTGAAAACTAAAACTCAAAATCGATCACCGATTACAAAAAGGTGTTGACGCAACAGAGGGGGGGTACGGTATACCACAATCAATCACAGAAAGAACCGGGATGGAGGGAGTTGGAACCATCCGGATCAGAAATTGGAACACTTGGATTTCGCTACAATCTAGGCCCTGTCTGGAAAAGACATCGATACCCGAGCTACTTAACTGTTACAATGAAATATCAATCTCCTTCGTCGTCGGTTTCGCCGAAATTAACGACTCTGCGAAACCTGAAAAATCACGTAGTTTCGAATCTCAACGGATCTCCTTGGCGGCTATATTGGTACACTTGCTTACTTGTGTTTGCGTTAGCCGGTATCGGGAAACTGGCGTGGCTGATCCGAAATCCAGATGCTTTTTCGGTTCCCGATCCCGTAGTGCCAGGAATTTCAATCGCCGTGGTAACATCTGTCGGGCTCCTCTTGGAATTGGTAGTGGTATGTTTCGTGTTTTTGGCTCGGTCAGATCTTTTCCGCGCCGCAGCGATGTTATGGTGGACATTCATTATTTCCAGTTATCGATTTTGGTTTCCATCAGCTGTTGATGGAAAATATTGCCCTTGTTTTGGGGACATCCCACAACTCTTGGGGTTAGCTGACGGCATTGGGGGGGTGGTTGCCCGTACGGCGCTTCAGTGTATGGCTGTGGGAGCGGCGGCAATTCTGTTGGTTGCTGTGTTTAGGCGCAAGAAATCCATGAATACGTGGGAGGTGGGTGGACGAGGGGTTCATCTTGTCCTGCTGTTCTTGATCGTCGCCGGTAGTGGGATTGCCCGATCAGTCAATGCGCAGGGGGCGATCCGTATTGAAGGGCAGATTCAACGATCAAAATATATGTTCCATGATGGAAAAACACACTCTGAGAGCGGTGGTTTTGTGCTTTTGATCGACCCGATTGGCGAACGAATGGAATTGAGTGTGAGTATCCATGAGAATCCGTTAAGTAAAGAACCACGGGTTCTTGAATACATATATAGGACAGACGGGGAGGGGGCTGTTTCGCATGGAGTGTTTGATACAAATATTGTGTATCCCGATGACTACATATACCCCGTGAAAATTGACGGCCAGTGGTTGAGAGCAACCAATGATTTACCCCGTGCGCCTGACCATGTCGGGCAAGTGTTTATCAACCCGCACCCATTTCCTTCTGAAATGCTTACGCACGCGATCCCATTTTGTCTGGCATACAACTGGCGGGTCTTGTCCGAATTCTACACGGGGGCGGAAGGCCCGGAAATGGTTGATCGTACTCTAATGTCAACTGGTGAGTTGCCTATTCGTCCCGTCAAGTTTGATGTTGGATCGAATTATCGCCTTAAGGGGCTTTCTAGTTTTTTGTCATATGCCGAAGGAGCTACGACGAATGAGTATTTCCAAGTTTCCGATGTCATCAAAACTGATTTCGGTCTTTTTCCTAGCGAGCTTTCGTACCTTAAGTACACGCAACTCCAAGATGAGGACGGTTTAGATTTGGGTCCTGTTGTATTATACGAAATTCGTGCAGTAGTAACCGATGTTACTCAGGTAACAAATATGGTGCCAGCATTGCTGGCGACATCCGATTTCGTAAGCGTGTATGATTGCCGATTTGCTTTGGACCGGAAAGATTGGATTCCCGTCCTAAACTACCGGTCGACGAATGGTTCGCTTCCCACCCTAGATCGCGTGAAAGAACAACCGTTTTACACTACCGCAGTGCGCCTTCATGCAAATTCTCAGCGACAAGCTCGATTTCGTATTAAATATTTTCTGATGTTGTGCGCGACTTTCCCCATCGGGTTTGCAATTTGGTGGGGGATGAAGAAAAAATAAACCAAACAAATAAAATCATATGATAAAGCTGATAAAGCGATTGTGCGTACGAGTACGTTTGCCTCTACTGCTCGTGATTGGAGTGGCAGCAGCAAATATTGCTTATGCTGAGTATTGCTCAGTTTGCGGTACAAAACCGCCGACATCTCCTCCCGGTTGGGCTCCTCCTGCGTGCGCCGGTTGTACAACCACCACGTACCCATACTGTGTGGGTACGGGCGGCACGAAGGAGTGCACGGATAACGGTGGTCCGGGTACTGGAAATTGTTGTGGAACTCCGTTCACTTCTGAAAATGCGCTACCGGTACGCAAGACTGTTGATCGCTTTCTTGTGGGGCAATGTTGTATGAGTCTTCGCATACACTTGAACTCCATGCCGGTGAGCCAGACTGGCATGGAGTTCTTAAGTTAGTGAGTGTGTTCTTTTCAATCTCAATTCGCCAACCTAAACGGTCCGCCTTCACCCTCATCGAGCTTTTGGTGGTGATTGGGATCATTGGGATTTTGTCGGCGCTGCTGCTGGGGGCGGTGAGCCGGTCCAAGGACACGGCACAGAAAGCCGCCTGCCTGAGCAACCACCGCCAGCTGGTGCTGGGCTGGCAGATGTACGCGGATGATCATCAGGGCAAGCTCGTCATCAACGTGGATGACGGGGATGGCCTGCCCTTCACCAACTGGGTGGCCGGGCAGCTTCGCAATCCGTTGGAAGGGCAGAACGCCGATCTGTTGGTGGACAAGAGCCGTTCGTTGCTCGCGCGTTATGTGCCCAACCCGAAGGTTTACAAATGTCCGTCGGACAAATCGGGTTACGTGCGCAGCGTTTCCATGAACAACCGGATGAATCCGGTCCGGCCGACACCGGGCACGTTTCCGCTGGTGCTCGGCGGTTACGGGACCAATTACATGATCTACCGGCGCACGTCCGATCTGCACAATCCGTCCAAGCTTTTCATCATCATTGACGAGCGCGGAGACAGCATCAACGAGGCGAACTTCGCGGTGGACCTGAGCAACACGGGCGACTTCAACGG
>JBDNGP010000218.1:0-16997 GCA_041689265.1 Verrucomicrobiota bacterium | reverse complement strand
GGGCAAGGAACTCGGGTTTCTGCCCGGGACGCTGGAGGAGAAATTGAACCCCTGGATGCAGCCGATTCATGACGCGCTCGAGATGCTCGGCGATCTGAACATGGGGCACGACAGCCGGCGCACCGGCGATCTCATGCGCAACGGAAGCATGGTGGTGGAAGCGCTGAGCTACATCCGCGGACGCAGCATTACTCATCAGTGCATGATCATCGATGAAGCACAGAACCTCACGCCGCTCGAAGTGAAAACCATTCTCACGCGCGTCGGTCAAGGGACGAAGATCATCTTCACCGGTGATCCGTGGCAGATCGACAATCCTTACGTGGACAGCTCGTCCAACGGCTTCAACTACATCGTCAGCAAGTTCCGCGAATACCCGATTGCGGCGCACGTGGAACTGCAAAAAGGCGAACGCAGCGAACTGGCTGAGCTGGCGGCGGACATTCTTTAATCGCGCTCCCGTGGTTCGACCAAAAGTTGCCGGATTTCAGTGGCGGTGATTTGCTTCGTTTCCCTCGGGGTAACTGAATTCAGTGTTCGTAAAACTTGTGATCAGATTTCGATTGAAAGAATCACGCCGTCGAAGCGGGTCAGTTGTTTCAACCAGTCCGATTCCGCCTGGAAGAGCGCGGGGGTTCCTTCAGTCTCGCCGGTCGCCCGGTTTGCGACCGCGTGAAAGCTCAGCACACGCTCAGGTTTGGGATCTGTGACCTTGATCTCGAACGACGACTGGCTCAGCCGGACATAGTCTTCCATATGCCCATCAAACACGTAGGCACTCATCAAGGCCGCCCCGGGTTCGTGCACGAGTTCCAGGTAAAATTGGTCGTCGCCGATCGCAATGGGCACTCCGCCATTTTGGGGTTCGTGCAGGTGACCCGCATGACGGTCGGGAGTATCAGCCGAAGTTTTCGTCCCCGCGGTTGACGGCTTTCCACAACCTGAAATGCAGGCCAAAAGAGCGGCGAACCCCAGCAAGATTACACAATTCACATGTTTCGTTTGAGTCATTCCACGCTGCTTATGGTGTCGCAAAACCGTTTTCCGAAAAAGGTTGTTGATCGTTCACACGGTTGCTGTCTTCAAATTGTGACGAACACGTCCGGCCTTGTCGAAATTGTTAACAAGCGACTCAAATAGCTTTAAACCAGGCAGTTACGGGTGTGAATAACCAACGAACAGTGGGAATAACAATTTCTAAAGCTTTTCAATTGCCTTTTCCGGCCTGAATTCCCTTTGCCAGAAATCACTATTTCGCGACACTCCCCGCCTCTTTATATGAGCAAATCTGCAAAGAACGCTTTTTCCAAAAAATTCAGCAACTATCCGCGACTCAATCCGTTCGGGATCGGTCGGAAAACCTCGGTCGCCGACCTGATTGACCAGTCCTTCCTCGCCTACAACGGAGGACGTCTCCGGGAGGCCGCCCAGCTTCTGACCCGGAAAATGCTCCCGGACAACGGGTACATCGGGATGAGTCTGACGGGCGCGCTGACCCCGGCGGGTCTCGGCAAGAGCTGCCTCATTCCCCTCATGAAAGCCGGGTTCGTGGACTGGATCGTTTCTACCGGCGCGAACCTCTACCACGATCTCCATTTCGGGTTGGACATGCAGCTCCACAGCGGCTCGCCGTTCATGGATGACGTGACGTTGCACCAGGACGGCGTGATCCGGATTTACGACGTGCTGTTCGACTACAACGTGCTGCTGGATACCGATGCGTTTGTGCGTGAAGTCATCCAGGGACCGGAATTTCAGAAGCCGATGGGCACGGATGAGTTTCACTATCTGCTCGGCAAGTACGTTCACGCGCGACAGAAGAAATTGAAGATCAAAGACAGCTCCGTGCTGGCGACCGCTTACGAGTGCGGGATTCCGATTTATACGAGCAGCCCGGGTGACAGTTCGATCGGGATGAACGTGGCGGCGATGGCGATGCGGGATTCGAAGCTGATGTTCGACGTGAACCGTGACGTGAACCAGACGGCGGCGATCGTGTATCGCGCGAAATCGACCAAGCACACCAGCAGCGTTTTCATTCTCGGCGGCGGCAGTCCGAAGAATTTCATGCTGCAAACCGAGCCGCAGATCCAGGAAGTGCTCGGCATCAAGGAAAAGGGTCACGACTATTTCCTCCAATGCACGGACGCGCGTCCGGACACCGGCGGACTGAGCGGCGCCACGCCGGCTGAAGCCGTGAGCTGGGGCAAGGTCGATCCCGACAAGTTGCCGGACAGCGTCGTGTGTTACACCGACAGCACGATCGCTTTGCCGTTGTTGACCGCGTATTTGCTCGAACGCGTGAAGCCGCGAAAACAGAAACGGCTTTACGATCACCGGGATGAAATGCTGGAGACCGTGAAAAATCTGTATTTGAAAACTGGCACCGTCACGAAAGTCCTGACCAGCCGCAAACTCGGCAAACGTTCGAGCGGCGTGGGGTTGAAGAAGTAGGCGGGGTCTGAAAGCCGAATTCGAAATTCGGATCTCGGACGTATCACACCACCGCAACCTTGCCCGGGTTGCGGTGTTTGCTACCGTCACCGCGATGGCCAAACCCAAAGATCCTGATGCCGCCCTGATGCTGCGCGCAAAAAGAGGGGATCAATCGGCGTTTGAAGAATTGGTCGTCAAATATCAGCAGGCGGTGATGAATTTCATTTACCGCACTGTTCCCGATTTCACCGAAGCGGAGGACTTGGCGCAAAATGTTTTCGTGCAGGCTTGGAAGGCCCGGGAGCGTTACAAGGTTTCCGCCAAGTTTTCCACCTGGTTATTCACCATCGCCCGCAATCTCAGCTTAAACGAAATCCGGCGCCGCACCCGGCACTCGGCCGAATCGATGGACGCCCCGATCGGCGATGGCGAATCCGATTCGGCGCGTCAATATGAAGACCGGGATCTGAGCTCGCCGCCGGACGATCTGATCCGGGGTGAGTTGGAGGGCAAAGTCGCGGAGGCCGTCGCCGGTCTGCCCGAAAAACAGCGGACGGCCATGCTTCTCGCGCAGGACGAGGACACTTCGTACGAGGACATCGCGCGGATTCTCGATTGTTCATTGTCGGCCACCAAGTCGATCATTTTTCGCGCGCGCGAGACGCTGAAACAGCGGTTGAAGCCCTATCTGAAAACTGGCGATTGGGAGGACAAACGGTGAATAACTATTTCGGAAACTTTTCAACGTTACTGGTGATTAACCCCACGAACAAACGGTGAATCCATGAAACACGAAGAATTTCAAGAGTTGATGGAGCTGGCCCGGCGTCAACCATTGACGCCCGATGAACGGGCCCGTTTGGATCGATTTTTGGAGGCCACTCCGCTCGCACGGACCGATTGGGCGGAGGACATGGCTCTGACCCGCCTGATGGACCGCCTGCCGGATGCACCGCTGGCCTCTAATTTTTCCTCCCTCGTGATGCAGGCGATCTCGCTTGAGGAGCGTCGCGTCGAGCGGGAGAACAAACCGATGAGTTTGCACTGGTGGACGCACAGCTGGTTTGCGCGTCTCGGACTCGCCTCGTGCGTCGCGCTGGTGGCGGTGGGCGGCTGGTACCGGCATCAGTTGGGCGAACGGGCCGATCTCGCGGAGAGTGTTGCGACCATCTCCGAAGTTGCGGCCATACCGAGTGTGGAGGTCTTGAAGGATTTTGAGATGATCCAGTTGTTCGGCAAAGTCCCGCCCGTTGCCGACATGGAAGCCGACCTTCATCTACTCGCTGCATTGGAATGAACCTGTTGCCGACATGGCTGCTGGGGTTGTCGCTGTTCATCGGCGTACAGTCGGTGGTGATTGCCCAGTCGGAACCAGCGGCCCCAATGCCGCCGTTGCCCAAGGCACATTCACCGGTCGAGTATTTCCGGCGACTTCTGGCCGCGACGCCCGCCGAGCGGGAGGAGATGTTGAAGGACCGGACTGAGGCGCAACGCACGGTCATCAGTGAGAAAATCAACGAGTACATCATTCTGCCCCCACCGATGCGTGAGTGGAGGCTCAAGGCGACGGAACTTCGCTGGTATCTCATGCCGCTGATGCAATTGGAGCCGGAACGGCGCAGCGCCCGGCTGTCCATGATTCGGGAGGAGGACCGTGCGCTGGTGGTGCTGCGGCTGCAACAGTGGGACAGTCTGCCGCCACGTGAACGGGAGGAGATGTTGAACAGCCAGATTGCTCTCGGATATCTGGCCCGTCCTTCGAATGTTCCGGTGCGGGCGGGGCAAATCCGTTCCGATCCGCGGGTGGTCCAGTTGGAAGCCTCAGTGGCCAGCTGGCAGCGTCTTCCAGTGGCCGAGCAGGAATTGATCACCAAGCAGTTCAATTCATTTTTTTCTTTGAGCGAGACAGAAAAGAAGAAAACGATTGCACTCTTCACGGGAACTGAGCGCACACATCTGCAGAACACGGTCCGGTCGTTCGAAGGCCTGTCAGCGGCCACGCGTCGGGAGTGCATCGACGCCATGCAGAAGATTACGCAGATGTCCGGCGATGAACGGGTCGCGTTCCTGAGAAATGCGGAACGGTGGAAATCGTTGAGCGATCTGGAGCGCAGACAGTGGCGCACGCTGGTCACCAAAATGCCGCCGCTCCCACCGGGCTTTGTTCCACCGAATCCGCCCGGGTTTCAGACACCTGGCGCGGATACCAACTCGCTCTGACCGATATCAGCGGTTGCGCAGGACCTGTTCAAAATCCCGGCTTTTCGCAAGGTAGAGGTTCAGCGCAAACACGCTGACAAGGGCAACTCCCAAACTGGACAGAGTGGACGTCATGCTCACGGCGTTGTAAGTGCCGTGGAGGAAGGACGGCAACGCGATGGCGATGATCAGGAGTCCGCGTTTGCGGTCGGGAAACTGGTAGGCGTAGCCGATGAAGTACCCGGCGATAGCCGTCCAGATCGCGTGGATGAACGGGAGTGCGGTGAGCCGGACGACGTTGTAGATATAGTAGTCCCCGATGTTCCGAGAGATGAGCGGGTTGACCTCCGCCTGATAGTTCACGCCTTCGTAAATTCCGAACCCGAGACCGGCCATGAGTCCGTAGTAGAGCATCGTCTGCGGCTGGAACGGCGCGAAGTTCCGCGCAAGATAGAAGAGCACCAGCATTTTGCAGATTTCCTCGGGCATGCCCACCCCGAACACCCAGCCAGCCCATCGGGCCAGCGCGTTCGGATCAAACATCCAGATCCGCCAATCAACATAGCCCTCCATCAGAAAATAGAAGACCTTGAGCAGCGAGACGGAGAAAAGGCCGGTACCGAAGAAACAGACCAGACAGTTGCGAATCGTCACGCCCGGCGCGGGGAAAACGAAATAGAAGAACACCCCCCAAAGTACCGAAAAATAGAATGCCGTCGCCCAGTAGGCGGCCTTGATGTAGCCCGGTTGAATGAACAGCGTGATGATCAACAGCGGGAACAACCCGATCGCCGCGACGCCCATGAGCCGGCGGTTGTCGAGCCAGCGCATGTCGCGCACCTCCTCCCACGGGACGAGAATGTGGCGTTTCAAAACGCGCCAATCATCGTTCGTCCGTTCGCGGAAGCTCTGCTTCCTTTCAGAACCGGGGAGCGGCGGCGGCGTTTGTGAGTCGCCGGATTCCTCGGCTCGAACCAGTTCTCCAAACGTGAACCAGGAGTGGTCGCCGTCGATCTGGATCGCGGTATCGTTCTCGATACGTTTCTCCTGATGAAGCTGCTGCAATTCTTCGCGACTGCACGGCCCGTGCGCCTGGCGGGTGCGGTCGAGGTAGAAGAATTGCATCGGCGGTTTTGATATCAGCGAGACCAAAATCTGGCGAGTGGAATGACGTTCTGAAAAAGAAAAACCCCGGCGGCTCACGCCACCGGGGAACCCAACAACTGGTCCCAAAATTTACGATTCCTCGGAGCACGCGAGGTAGACCATCACCCCGACATTGACCACCGGAACAAACATCAAAAGCCCCAGTGCCGGACTTTTCTGGCAACGGCTGCAAATCTTGAACGGCCACATGATGGTGGCCACGCTAATGATCAGCATTCCGATCACGATGAACCCGATCATCATCATCATCGCCACCGACGTCGGCTCGATTTCAAAACCGGCCATCGGGGCAACGAGCAGGACAAGCCCCGGTGACACCAGCAACGTCAGTGCGGAACCCAGCCATTTGTCGGAGAACCCGGCGGCGCGAAACATTGGGGCCAGCTGCACAAATGGTATCCACACGGCGATGCCGCCCTTCGTGTGGGTGCGGTCGCACAGCCGTTTGATGAGGTAGGACCCGATTAGATGAGCGACCAGCCAGCCGAGAAGAAACGGCACCAGCACGTAGGCCAGAATCTCTGTCGCCATTTTGATCCGTTCGCGGACCTGTTGTTGCATTTCCACGTTCCCAGCGATCGCCCCCCATTGGTCCGCGACAACGAATCCGCGGTTCATCTCGATGTTCGCCAGATCTCCGAGCTGCGGTCGCAGTTCGTCCAGATCTCCTTTCGGCAGATCGGTCAGTTTGATCGTCTGAATGCCCTGGGCGTGACGGATCAGCACGTTGAAATTGGTTTGCCGGTGAACCCACACGTTGGTGTAAGCGATGCCGCCAATGGTCAGGCTGTTGAAAAAACGCTCGGTGTCCCGGACGCCGGAGCTGGCGACCTGGCCTGCTTTCGGTGGACTGAACAATCCCGGCTCGATGTGGATGCCCTGCTCCACAGATCGGATCCGTTTCGTCAGCGTCGCATCCGGCAGGATGGATTCCTCGATGAACGGAATCACCACATCGTTCACCGCGCGGTAATCCTTGTAATACGTTTCCGCTGTGACTCTCCCGCGTTCACCGTATTCGATCTGTTCGTCTACGCGCACGATTCGAGCCTTCTGCTCATCGAAGTAAATCTTCTGGGAGACCCCGAGATCGTTCTCGGCCAGGACAATTTTCACCGGGCGTCCGTTGATCTCGATGCCGGGGAGCAACCGGGTCCGCGTGTAGAACGTCTGCCAGTCGAGGAATCCGGTGAGACTTCCGAAGAATTTCTCCTTGCTCGTGTCGGTTTCAGACAGCTCGGTCCACGGCGAATCGCCGGCCTGCGTCCAGGCCGTTTTCCCGTCAAACCCGACGCGACTCGTATTGCCCGGCATCTTTTTGACACTCAGGAAACCGCCGTCTTTTGACTGGCGAATCTCGAAGTCAGCATTCGTTTCGCGCACTTCGAGCGTGCCCTTGATCACCTGTGATTTGACCTTGAGCCAGGCACGTTCGCCACCGAGGGCGTGAATGTAGCCCGTGAATAAATTGCTGATAATCGTCGCTTCCGGCACCACTGCCGCGGCCGACGGCTTGATCTCGGGGACGACCACCGGGGCGGCTTCAACGAGCTTTGGCGATGCTTCGGCCACGGTGGGTTCCGGCTGAAGATCGGCTGACTCCAAGGTCGTTTCAGGTGCGGCGGCAGCTTCGTCCTGCGCCGTGTCCTCGTCCTGCGCGCATAAGGGGCACAGTCCCGCAGCCAGAATCAGTATGGTGATAAATTGTTTCGCTTTCATTCCGGTCTTTCAAATTTCATGGTGCCGCGACCGCACTTTTCCCGCCCATCTTTTTCGCAACCATCAGCAGGACCAGAAGGAACGCAACGACGCCCAGAATAATCCTGGTGCGCCCGCTACTCCCCTCGTACATGGCCAGGATCTTCTGAATGAAGGCGTTGTTCCGCCACCCGCTTTTTGGTTCCGGCGGCAGTTCGGCCAGATCGCCAATCTGCGATTTCAGTTCTTCCAGTTCTTCTGTCGGCAGATCCGAGAGCTTGATTGAGTGGATTCCCATCGAGTGGCGGATGAGAATGACGGCGTTGGTCTGGCGATGCACCCAGACGTTCGTGAACGCGCGCGCCCCGACGGTGAGCGTTTCGAAGTGGCGTTCTTCGTTCTCCTCGTCGGTCTTGCCGACGTGGTCCTTCGCCGTAGCGGCAAAGAGAGTCCCGCCGGTGAATAACAACAGCATCATCCATGTACAGAGGCTTTTCATATTTTGAATCATGGACAGTCCTGACTTCCATCAGGACAGCAGAGGCCTTTTCACGCACGCGGCCCGCCGACGGACGTCACTCACGCAGATTGATTGCCATCGTTGAAAAACTGTTTCCACCGCGATCGACCAGTTTTCCTTGCGCGCCACCGGCGGGGTTCGGTTTGTGGCCGCCATCACGGCGCCGGAGTTCGACGGGGCGACGTTCGCGGCGATCCGCGGGTTGAACGAAAAACTCAGGGAGGGACTCGTGACCCGGGATGAACAACTGGCGGAACAGCGTTCAGCCAACGAGGCGCTGCTGCGCTGTCTTGGAATTCTGGAAGAACGCCTCCGATGACAACGGTCACCGGAGCGGAGCGTCGAGGCTGGACTGCCAGGCGGAAAGCTGGATTCGCAGGCGGTTGATGTCGCGACCGTGCTCACCGGAGGAGAACAGATCAGTTGTTTCTTCGAGGTCGTTGCGCAGGTTGAACAACTGATAGTTTCCCGTCTGCGGATAATAGATCAGTTTCCAGCGATGATCGCGAACGGCCCGTTGCCGGTCCAGATAAGCCGCGAAAATCGTCGTTCGGATATCCCCCGCCTTCGTGTTCAATATGGGTAGAATTGACTTGCCCTCCACCGAATCCGGCATGCCCGCACCCGTCACGTCGCAGAGTGTCGGGTAAACGTCCAACTGGTAGCACAAGGCAATGAATCGATGATCTCTGGGAATTCCCGGACCGGACAGGATGAGCGGGACGCGGATGCTGTCTTCGTAGAGATTCCCGCTTCCCGTCAGTCCGTGGCCGCCGAGGGCCAGGCCACCGGCGGAGGTGAATACGATGATCGTGTTGTCTTTGACGCCCATTTCGTCCAGGGCTTCCAGAATGACCCCCACCTGCGCGTCGAGATGGGGGATCATTCCGTAGTAATCGGCGAGCTGTTGGCGAATCTCAGACCGGGCCTGGGCTTCTGACACGGACCCATCGGCGGGCGGGGGTTTTTCCCGTCGATGTCGATCGGTTGTTCCCTCAAATAGTTCGCCGGTGCCTGGGGCTGTTTGGCCGCGTACAGCGAACGATATCCTTGCGGAACATCCTGAGGCACGGTCGGCGCGGAGAAGGAGACGTAGGCGAAGAATGGCTTGCCCCGCGGTCGATCTCTCAGAAACGTCGCGGTGGCTTCAGCAAAATTTTCATTGAGGTTTCCCACTGGACGGTGACCGGCGGTTTCGGCATAGGCCCCCGTTTCATCGAAATCAAACACTTCCAGTTCGCCCTCATTTTCCCCGGTTCCGAAGATGATTTCGTCGCCGTGCGAGAACGACCTTTCAAACCAGCGATGCCCATTCTGCCATTTTCCGGTGGCAAATGTGGCGTAGCCGGCGTTCCTCAATATTTCCGGAAGGAGCGGCATGTCGTCCTTCGAATCCGTCAGATCTCCGCTGAACCGGAAAAGAGAGCGGCCGCTTAACAGCATCGCCCGACTCGACGCCCCAACCCCGGGCACGGTTGATCCCATATTGTACACTTGGAAAAACGACGCCCCACGTTTTACCAGCAGGTCGATGTTCGGGGTTTGCACGGCATCATTGCCCAGCGCATGGATCGCATCGGCGCGCATGTCGTCGGCGACAATGAGCACGATATTCGGGCGGGTGGTGGCACCCGACAAGAAAGTCGCGGAAACACACAGGGTGAACGAGAGAAGGAGCAGGGTCTTGAGCATGGTTTCAGCAAGCGGGAAGGGGCTGTTCAGCGATCAATTCGGGTTGCAAAAGATCGTTGATCTACCCAATGGGAGCAGGTAGGCTGACGCACATGAGAACCAAGTCTTTTTTCGCAATCACTGCTTCCACCGTCCTCGCCGCCGCCCTGCTGTTGACGGTTGGTTGCGGGGGTGACGCCAATAACACCGACAGCGCAACCGTGGATGTCGCCAAGTTGGAAGCCAAGGCGCTCAAGGGCGACGCCGACGCCGCCTACAAGGCTGCGGAGATTTTTGCTCAGGATTCCGGCGAGGACGCCTCCATGATCGCCGCCTTAAAATGGTTCCGCGTTGCGCAGGTGCTGGGCAATCCAGAAGCAGCCTTGGCCGTTACAACGCTCGAACGCAGCGCGACCCCGACTCAGATCGAAAAGGGTATGGCCCAGGCCATGGCGTTCAAGGTTCAAGAGTAATCCATAGCTATTTTTCGCACCCGGCGGACGGTATCCGCCGGGTTTTTTGTTGTTCGGAAAGGCCCTCATTGCACGGCGTAGATGATCTACCGGATGCGCCATCGTCTCGGACGCCGGCGTGGAGAATACGGGGGCCATCGCGGCCGGTGGGCCACGAGGTTCTACAACTCCAGATCGTGCCAGCTTTTGGTCAGGAACACGTTGCCGCGCAGTGCTGAAACTAGCGGAATATAGGCGTCCAAAGGACTGATCTGATCGTCCTCCGTCCGCAAGGAAATCCCGATGAAACAGACGTCCGACCGATCCGAATGGGTGCCGATCACGGCGAGCGGCGGATCCTTTGAGACGAGGATGTTGCACTCGGCGTCGATGCGCGCGTTGTCGAGCATCTCCTTCATCGCGGCGTCCGCGCGGGATCGCCCCGCCTCTTCTCCGATGATTCGCATGACCCTCAACTTGTGGTCGCGAAAATCAGGGTTTGCCTGCAACAGGTGCGCCAGCGTGAGCATGAGCGAGCCGTTTTCCCTGGCCCGCCACCATACGTCGATGCGTTTACGGAGCTGATCCCGCTCCAGGTCGGTTTCGCTGAACACG
This sequence comes from Verrucomicrobiota bacterium, assembly GCA_041689265.1. GTDB lineage: Bacteria > Verrucomicrobiota > Verrucomicrobiia > Limisphaerales > RI-55 > JBDNGP01. Next base: position 6,239 of record JBDNGP010000218.1, on the reverse strand, counting down.
ACGAGGTTCTTCTGCAGCTGAAGGATGCGACGGATCGACCGGCCGAACACCGCCTGTTTCACCGCGTCGTCGCTCCAGCCCATGAGCACTGTGTTCGGCTGAAGCGGGCCGACTCCCGTTACCTGGGTCAACGTGCTCACGCCGTGCTCAAAGTCCTCCGCAAGCAACGTAGTCGGCACGGCGGACAGCCGTTTTTCGCGGATGAAATCTTCCAGTGCCTTCTGCTGTGACACCTGGAATTTCACTAGGTTCTGCCACGTGCCAGTGAGGATCTGTGCAAGAAAAAGAAGGCCGCGATGCGCCTCAAAACACCGTGCAAATTCGACCATTCCACCGCGGGTTTTCGGGTTGCCGATGAGCACGAGCAGCACCGGTCGCCAGTTGCGGACATGTTCCCGCGACATCGCCAACTGGAGCAGCCCCAACCGCGTCACGGCGAACCAGAATCCGCTTCGTACGTCGCCCCAGCCAGTCTGATACTGACGGCGTTTCAACATCGAATACACCCCCGAGATAACAATGACTGCGGCGAGCGTCGCCAGCGGATCGAGAACAAGCATGACAATCACGCAGCCCACCGCGCCGAGGATGGACGGAAGCCAATGCACCTTGAAGGTCGGCCGGTAGCTGGGGTTGAAGACCCATCGCTCCAATCCCGCGACGAGGTTGATTGTGCCGTAGGTCGCGAGAAAGAACATCGAGATCACCGGGGCGATCAGATTGAGATCACCGAAGTAGACGCAGACCCCCGCGAGAAGCGCGGAAACCACCAGCGCGATCTTGGGTTCGCGATTTTTGCCACTGCCCCGCGCAAGAATTCGCGGCACGACCCCATCGTTCGCCAGCGCCTGGAGCGTGCGGGGCGCCGCCAGCAGACTGGCCAGCGCGGAGGACAGTGTCGCCGCCCACAGCCCCACGAAAATCAGGGGCCCAAACACCGCCGTGTCACGCATCACCAGGGTATTCTCAACGAGCTCGGTCCGTGGAGAGTTCATCGCCAGCCACAGCATCTGTGCGGCATAGATTAGAAAGGTGACGCCCACGGCCCAGAGGGTGCCGCTCGGGATGCTCTTCGAGGGGCTCTTCAAATCACCGGACATGCTCACGCCCGACATGATTCCGGTGACGGCGGGGAAGAAGATGGCGAACACCGTCCAGAAGGCCTGTTTGTCCTCGTATGCGGGTGACAGGTTGTTCTGCCAGTCCGGGAGCGGATTGAAACCGGCGAAGAAAGATACGAGCGCTACGATGAGGCAGAGCAGGATGAGATACTGGGTTTTGACGACCAGGCTGGTTCCGATCCAGGCGAGCACGAAGAGGGCGAGCAGTACGATGCCCGATACCACGCGCACGTCGAGCCCCGGCCAGATGAAGTCCAGCGATTCGACAAAACCGATGATGTAGAACGCCACCGCGATGCCCTGCGCGAGATAGAGCGGCAATCCTATGCTCCCGCCGATCTCCAGACCGAGGCTGCGCGAGATCAGAAAATAAGCGCCGCCACCACCGACCCGCGTATTCGTGGCGATGGCCGAGAGTGAAAGGGCCGTGAGAAACGTGAGCGCGTTGGCTATGCAGAGAATGATGAGCGCGTTTTGAAGGCCGGCGTTTCCGACAACCCAGCCGGTCCTCAGGAACAGGATGACGCCGAGAATGGTCAGGACGTTGGGAACAAAAACGCCCCCGAACGTCCCCAGTTTTCCGGTGTTTTCAGTTTGTCCGCCAGTGGCCATGTATCAGTCCGTCGGGGGCGGATGCTGAGTGAGGCGGGATGAAAAGCAACGGAAAAGGAGGCGGCCCGACGATGAAAACCGATGCGCCACCGGGAGTTGAAATTCCGCCCTTAGCGTTTGACGGGTTCGGTCTGTGGCCGGGTATTTTTCCCGCCCAGTTCACCAATCGGAATCTCCGTGAGAATGGCTTTGTCTACCGGCGATTTAACCATTTCTGCGACGGAATCATAGACCCGCAGACCGGCGTCCGCGATGTTGGTGGCCGCATGAAAGTGCTCCACCTGCTCCACCTGCTCCACCTGCTCCGACGGCTCCGCTGCCATGAGCGAGCCCGAACCGCCGCGCGCATTGGCGTGATCAGGTCTCGCGGTCACCCAGAAAATGGAGCCGACCAGGAGCCCGGCCATCGCGGCGGCGATGCCGAGTTTGAGAATGTCCAAGGTTGCATGGTCCGGCACTAGGTTGACAACGTAGCTTGTGTTGCTCTCCGGTCCACCGGAGGTTTCCCCGACGCCGGCCAGTGCGTCACTGGTGATGGAGTTTGCCGCCTTCTTGAGGCCCTGCCAGCTTTGAATGCGGTCCGGCCCGGTCCCTTCCATCCGCCGAAGAATTGATTTCAACGCGCCCGCCCGGATAGTCGCGGGGGAGATCGCGTCGCGGACTGCGCGGGCGAGCGGCGTGCGATTGAGCGCGCACGGTGACGGTTTCTTCAGGCCGAAACGACGCCAGGTTGCTCAATCGCACGCCGCTACGGCTGTCCAGAAGAACGTCACGGGGCGTCAGCGGCAGATGCGTCTGATGCACCGAGCGGAGCTCGGCCATGGCGGGGCCGACTGTGCGGAGAACGTCGAGCGCCTGTGATTCGGTGAGATGCCGGTCGACGGGGGCCAGTTCATCCAGCCGGGTCGCTTCCACGCGTTCGACCGTGTAGTAGTAGACGCCCTCGGTTTGGACCGCCTTGGTCACCCGCAGGAATGCCGTGTCGTCCAGGTCGGACTTGGTGGTGGCTTCGGCGACGAAACGTTTCACCTCCGCGAGGTTCGAATTGAGCGCCGGTGGAAGAACGCAAACGGTCAGCTCCAAGCCGGTCGAATGAAGGTGGGCGATGTAAACTTCCTCGGTCGCCGACTTTGAAACCTCTTTGGCGAACTGATACGGACCGACGCTGCCGCCCACCTTGACCTCCGCCTTGGGCGCCGGACCCTCCGCCGCCTGCTCGTCCAGTTTGCGCATTGATTCCAGAATCAGGAAATTCCAGTCCGTATCGATCGTCCTCCGTTCGGCAATGATGCCGTCCGCGATGGTGAACTGGCCGGACTTCCAGGCAACGATGCGTTCGACCGCCGGTTCCCCTTCCAGATCGCCGCACACCGAGTGAACGATCTGACCTTCGTAGAAATAGATGACTCCGGACTGGGTGCCCTTCGAAACCGACATGCTGCCGGTGCGCTGGCTGAGGCAGCAGAGCTGGATGATTTCATGAAGCTGGAACTGGGCGAGCTGGCCCGTGAAGCCTTCGTCCGCAATCAGCCGGTTCAGTTTCTCCAAGTCCTGCGCGCCGCCCGCCTCGGTCAGCACGGTCTTCCCGCCGTTGCCTTTTGACAGCGTGCGGCTTTGTTCCGCCAGTTGGATCGCCGCGACGATCTCGCGGACGTTGACCGGTTTACTGAATACGCGGCCCGGGCGGACCCGGAAAAAAGTCGTTTCCGCACCGTGGTTGCCCAGGTAGTAGGTGCAGACGGTGGGGTACATGCTCTCGATGAGATTGGTCAGGGACGGGCCGCCGGCTTCGTTCGTTTTTAGATCGGCGAACACCAGATCGAGGTCCTTGGTTTTCTGGGCCGTAAAGTAACCCTCCTCATAGCTCGCGGCCGTCAGCCACTCGTGCTCGGGAAAGTACGACTTCAGAGTGCGGACCAAAAGATCACAGGCACTCGTCTCAGAATCGATGACCAGAATTTTCATCGGGTAAAAATCAGCAACGCAAACTGCACTTAGCAATTCGGTTGCCCAACCGTTGACAATTTGTTTGCCCGATATTCGGAGCCTTTTCGTTCGCTCGGAGAGGACAGCGGGGTCCCATTTCACCTCATCAGTATGGTTCCGCCTGCGTGTGGGTTGGACGCGGTGGAAACCGGCCTGCCCGCGATCAGTGTTTGAATTTGGTGCACTGATCGCCATGATCTCATTCATGCCGAAACGACCGGGAATTGCCTCAGCCGGGATGCTTGCAATTGCGATTGCCGTTGCGGTAATCGTGGCCGGAGTGTTGAACAGTCTGCCCGGTGTTCCGCGTGAAGCGGCGTTGATGGGTGGAATCTTCGTGCTGGCCGCCGGATTGTGGGTAACCGAGGCGCTGCCGCTGTTCGCCACCTCATTGCTCGTCGTCGGACTAGAGATCATTCTGCTTTCCAATCCCGGCGGCTGGAGCGGGCTGGGTTTCGAATCCGGCGACTCGCCCAACTACCGGCAGTTCATCTCGGCAGCGGCCGATCCGATTCTTCTACTATTCTTCGGCGGTTTTCTGCTGGCGCGGGCGGCGGTCAACGAGGGGGTGGATCAGGCGATGTCAGCATTACTCCTGCGTCCGTTCGGATCGAATCCCATGATGGTGATGCTGGGATTCATGCTGGTAACCGCCACTTTTTCCATGTGGATGAGCAACACCGCCACCACCGCCATGATGATCGCGCTGGTCGGGCCGATGCTTGCGACCATGGACCCAACCGAGCCGTTTCGGAAAGGCTTGGTGCTGAGCATTCCTTTCGCTGCCAACATCGGAGGAATGGGCACGCCGATCGCATCACCGCCGAATGCAGTCGCTGTGGGATTTCTCAATGAACAGGGCTTCGCCGTTTCATTTCTGGGCTGGATGCTGGTCGCCGTGCCTCTGATGGCCGTCCTTCTGTTCTTTGCGTGGCAGCTCATCTGGAAACTCTATCGCCCGAAAACCGAAGGATTGGAGTTCAAACCAGAATCGAGGCCGCTGCCCGCGCGGGGCTGGTTCGTGGTGACCGTGTTCAGCATCACAGTGCTGCTCTGGATGACCGACAAATGGCACGGCCTGCCGTCGGCGGTGGTCGCATTGCTTCCCGCCATCGCCTTCACCGCCACAGGCGTGATCAAGCGCAGCGACGTAAATTCACTCGACTGGCATATCTTGATCCTGATCTCCGGCGGAATCGCGCTGGGTTTCGGCATTCAAGAAACCAGGCTGGATAGAATTCTCGTCAGCTGGCTGCCGCTCGAAGAGGGCACCCCTGCGCTGGTAGTTACCGTCATCCTGGTCGCCGCAACATTTGTGCTCAGCACCTTCATGTCGAACACCGCCGCCGCGAACCTGCTGTTGCCGATCAGCGTTTCCACGGCCACCGTTCTCGGAGGAAACGTACAGGGGCACGCCGTCCAGTTTGCTCTGAGCATCGCGCTCACGGCCTCCGTGGCAATGGCGTTGCCGATTAGCACCCCGCCGAACGCGATCGCGTATGGGCGCGGCGGGATGGAGGTCAGGGACATGGCAAAAACCGGCGCGATTATCGGGGCGGCCGCATCGGCTCTGATCATCCTTCTGCTCGGACTTCTCCTGAAAATCAACCCCGCGCTCGACTAGCCGACATGAAACCAAATGCCCTCCAGAATAGTGTAAATTATCGGCACGAATAGTTCGCGCAACGCGGGCCGCGCTGCTGGCATTTCGCGCGGTACAAGGTTTGTATGATGTTCCCCAACTCGATCCGGCTCATCACCGCGAATTATTGGAAGGACCTCAAAACGCTCATCGAGAAATACCGCGAAACCTTCGCCATGGATGAACTCGAAATGCTGGATCTGACGGTTTCAGTTTGAACATGCCCTGACTGCTTGGGGTTCCCGATCTAACAGTTTCCTCCTATGGTTTCCCCCTCATCCTCCAACTCTGAACTTGCCGGGGCAACGGGCTCTGCGATGGTTTCGCCGTACCGAGTGTTCCGAAGGTTCCCGATTACGAGATGTTGCGTCACATCGGTGGCGGCGCCTATGGCGACGTCTGGCTCGCGCGGTCGGTGACGGGGCGGTTAAGGGCGGTCAAGCTCATCTACCGTGATTCCTTTGAATCGGAGCGCCCGTTCGAACGGGAATTTGCCGGCATTAAAGAATAGGAAGGCATCGCCCGCCGACACGCCTCGCAATTGGAAGTGCTGCACGTCGGGCGGAACAACGAAGACAGCTTTTTCCACTACGTCATGGAACTGGTGGACGACGCCGAAGCTCAGGCAGATGTTGGTGGCGGCCATTTCATTGATCCCGGGAAGTATTGCCCCCTGACCTGAATGGCGCTTAGATAAGGCAGGGTTTCGATGGTTTTTAGTGGGCGTTTTGATGTGGCTTGTCTATGATGACCCATGCCATTTAGGACTCCGTTTCTTCCCGGGATTTCTCACCTTCTTTGCGGTCGTTCCACCCGTTCGGCATGTGATGAACTGCGTGCCCGGACCGAGCGTTTGAGACGCGCTTCGCTCTCGCGGT
>JBDNGP010000217.1:0-4082 GCA_041689265.1 Verrucomicrobiota bacterium | reverse complement strand
CCCTCTGTCTTCAATCGTTGAATTCCTTCGAGGGGCTCCCGGGCGTCGGTCCCCTCAGCACAAAAATAGGCGCGAGCATCAGGGTTGGAGGTTGCAATGGCGTCGTGGAAATGTCCAGTGCAGGACCGTCACTTTATCCTATCTGACTGCGCGACCACGAATCACAGGGCATCCTCGATCCTCCTGGGCCACGCGCACTGGCAACGCCGGTTTGAAGGTGACACCGACATCGCAATTACGGGTGATCTGACCGGTTCTTTATCCGGCTGGCCGCAAACCGCCAACGGCCCGCCAAACAGTCAGGCCATTTCAAATCCGGTTACTGGCGACGATCTGTTCCGAGGGTCCGATGTTCCGGACCTCGACGTACCTTCCGCCACCGGAACCATTCCTGACAGTCAGAGTCGTGCCGGTCGCATGAGTGCCCGCGAATTTCCGGCGGTGGTCACGCCCCTGGCAATGCAGCAGTACATGCTCTTGCAGCGCAACCTCGTTTACACGGGCATGACGCGCGGAAAGAAGCTGGTCGTCATGATCGGGCAGCGGAAGGCGCTTGGGATGGCCGTAAAAAACAAAGGGGGTATCCATTTGAAGCAAGTGACCACAAGGCGTAGTGTTGACCGACACGGGCGAGCGAACAGAACCCAAGGGGCTGGAATCGACTACCTGCGGATCTATCAGGAGTTTGTCGAATGGTTTGACGAGCAGGCCGTGCAGACAACCCCGCTGACTTACCGGCAGATCGTCGAACAAAAACACAACCTGTAGGAGGCGTTTGCGTCAAATGGATACCCCCTTAAAAACAATAAGACTGCCAATCGGTTCTCAGGGTTGCTCGCAAGATTGATCGGAGAATAGGTCTGGTGCTTCAGATGTAGCGAACGGCGGCTCGAATCAACATTGAAAACAGTCGTGGCGGCGCAGCTGAAGTCCTCTTTTTTTCACATGAATCCAAGGTCATCTGACAGGCCCTGTAGCAAAGTGCGGTGACTGTGGTAGTGACTGCGGAACCAAGATTGCTCTTCTCATTGATTGACAATAGAATATGAAGAAAATTGCTACGACACCATCAGGACGAATACTTGTCGAAATGAGCGAGGAGCAGTTTGAGGCCTTGTCGAAGATCACAGGTCCACCAAAACCACATCCACATCAAGATAGCGAAGAGTCAGCAATGATGTCCTTCGCGGAGAAAGTTGATTTTGTTAAGCCGAGGATAATCAAGCTGGCCCCAAAGAAGCCCGATTCCCTAATGCGCGCCGTTAAGACGATGTTCAATTTCACGGGCGGGATCGACGATATCGAAGCAGGCAAAATAGTTGGCAATTTGAAGAACCAGGGGATCATTCGTATTTCAGAAGCGAACAGAGTTGAGTACAGACAAGAAGCCTAATCCGCTCGCCACGAGCTGACTCAGTGGTAAGCGATGGGACGCTCTTGGTCGACTGCAAAATATTGCCATCGCCTCAGCCACTCCTGCTGCGTTCAAGGCCAGTCGTACCCTCGATCTTCGCTGTATACAAAATTCATGGACTTGAGCCCAGCTGTGGTGCCAACCTCCGCTCAACCAAGCGATGTTCGAGGACAGATCAAAATCGTTGATATCAATCAGCATGGGGAACGATGCCTCGGGCGGCGGCGCTGGCTTATTTTTTCATGGCTGACACCAATCTCTCCTCTTTCATCTGGTCCGTGGCGGATCTCCTGCGCGGCGACTACAAGCAGTCCGACTACGGCAAGGTCATCCTGCCGTTCACCGTGCTGCGCCGTCTGGACTGCGTGCTGGAACCGACCAAGGTGGCGGTGCTCGCTGAAAAGGAGAAACGCGAGCAGGCCGGGATCAATCCCGAACCCTTTCTGCTCAAGAAATCCGGGCAACTGTTTTTCAACACCTCGCCGCTCGACCTGAAGAAGGTCATGGGCGACCAGGATCACATCGCGGAAAACCTGCGTGCCTACATGCAGGCGTTCTCGCCCGCCGTGCGTGACATCTTCGAGAGCTTCAAGTTCCACACCCAGATCGACGAACTCGACAAGGCCGGGCTGCTCTACCAGGTCACCGAGAAGTTCGCCAACATCGACCTCCATCCCGAGACCATCGACAACGCCCAGATGGGCACGGTGTTCGAGGAGCTGATCCGCAAGTTCGCCGAACTGTCCAACGATACCGCCGGGGAGCACTTCACCCCGCGCGACGCCATCCGGCTGATGGTGAACCTGCTCTTCATCGAGGACGACGACGTCCTGAGCAAGCCGGGCGTCGTCCGTTCCATCTACGATCCCACCATCGGCACCGGCGGCATGGTCAGCGTGGCCGGGGAACATCTGGCCAGCCTGAACCCCGGTGCGCGGCTCGTCATGTATGGGCAGGAGCTGAACGCCGAGTCCTACGCCATCTGCAAGGCGGACATGCTCATCAAGGGACAGGACATCGCCAACATCATCTTCGGCAACACCCTCTCCGCCGACGGCCTCATCGGGAAACTCTTCGACTACATGCTCTCCAATCCGCCCTTTGGCGTGGAGTGGAAAAAGATCCAGGCCATCATCCTCAAGGAATTCAAGGAACACGGCTTCAACGGCCGGTTTGGCCCCGGCCTGCCACGGGTGAGCGACGGCTCGCTGCTGTTCCTGCTGCATCTCATTTCCAAGATGCGCCCGGCCAAAGATGGCGGCAGCAGGTTCGGCATCGTGCTCAATGGTTCCCCGCTTTTTACCGGTGGCGCGGGATCGGGCGAGAGCGAGATCCGCCGTTACGTGCTGGAGAACGATTTGGTGGAAGCTATCATCGGCCTGCCCACCGACATGTTCTACAACACCGGCATCAGCACCTACATCTGGATCGTGAGCAATCGCAAGCCGAAGCAGCGCAAGGGCAAGGTGCAACTCATCGACGCCAGCGGCATGTGGCAGAAGATGCGCAAAAGCCTGGGAAGCAAGCGCAAGGAATTGAGTCCCGAACACATCGAGGACATCACCCGGCTCTTCGGCGGGTTTGAGGAATGCACCCGCGACGGCGTGCCGATCAGCCGGATCTTTAAGAACGAGGAGTTTGGTTACAGCACCATCACCGTCGAACGACCTGAACTGAACGCCAAGGGCAGGCCCGTGCTCGGCACGAAGGGGAAGACCAAAGGCAAACCGGTGGCCGACTCCAAACTGCGCGACACCGAGAACGTGCCGCTCAGTGAAGACGTGGAGACGTATTTCAAACGCGAAGTCCTGCCCCATGCGCCCGATGCGTGGATCGATCACGAAAAGACCAAGGTCGGTTACGAGATCCCCTTCAACCGCCACTTCTACGTCTTCAAGCCACCGCGTCCGCTGGCCGAGATCGACGCCGACCTCAAAGGCTGCACCGACCGCATCCTCACCATGATCGGAGGGCTGACGAAGTGAGCTTCCCGCGTTATCCAAAATACAGGGACAGCGGCGTCGAGTGGTGGGGCGAAATGCCGGAGGACTGGGGACTGTTCCCGGCAAAGCGTTCGTTCGTTCGCCGAAAAGAACTGAACTCTGGAATGAAATGCGAAAATCGGTTGTCACTCACCTTGGGTGGAGTTGTTCCTCGCGACCTTGCGGACCTTGATGGGTTACAAGCTTCCGAGTTTGAAACCTACCAACTTGTTCATGCCGAAGATTTGGTGTTCAAGCTGATAGACCTTCAAAATATTAAGACGAGCCGAGTCGGCTTGGTTCCAGAAATTGGAATCATGAGTCCGGCCTATATTCGGGTTGAGCCGAACAAGTCAAAAGCAGCCCCGAAATTCGCATACTGGTTTTTCACAAACCTGTACAACAGGTGCATATTCAACGAACTTGGAGGTGGCGTTCGCCAGACAATTTCATCCGAAGAATTACTACTATTACCATACCCTGCACTGCCCCTCCCCGAACAAACCGCCATTGCCGCGTTTCTCGACCGGGAGACGGCGAAGATCGATGGGCTGGTGGCGGAGCAGCGGCGGCTGATGGAACTGCTGAAAGAAAAACGGCAGGCCGTCATCTCCCACGCCGTCACCAAAGGACTCAACCCCGACGCCCCCATGAAGCCTTCCGGCATCGAATGGCTCGGCGACGTG
>JBDNGP010000216.1:0-6029 GCA_041689265.1 Verrucomicrobiota bacterium | reverse complement strand
TGGCTGCCAACAATGGGGCTGAAGGGGCTGCTCGCCATCCTGGGAGTTCAGACAAACAATCCGATCCGTTGGAACCCTTCATGGACCCCCAACCCTCAGACTTTGTAAACCGGCTCTCTGGACTTTTTCAGGAAGACCTAATTCACTCTGTTCCTTCCAGTTCGCTCTCGATGATGAATGCGACCGCCCAAACTATGACTACTCAAAGTGATGTAGTATTGGGCCGGATGTCAATTACCGGCGCCCTGTCTTTTTCGAGGGCAACGTTCGACGGGAAGATGAGCGCGGATCAAAGTGTCGATCGCGGTCCGCACATGTTCCGGGAGTGCTTTCCACGTCGCGACCAGTCGCGTCTTCTCTGGACTCGTCGCGCCATCGGTTTGTGGGCTGTTCGTATATTCGGCGAAGCGTAATTCTCGTAACTTCCCGATTGGCAAGGTCTGGGTGACGCACCGGCTCCAGGTTCGAATTCTCGCATCTGTTCCTGCTCCGTAGACCCTCTACACAGATTCGAATTACAATCATTTCGAAGGCTACGCTTAACCTTCACAAGAATGGCCTACGTTTGGATCTTTCTTAAGCCCATAGTAGAGCCACTTATAAGTAGCGGTACCGGGACAGTAGTACCCGCAGTGTTGTATTCCGTCTGAGACGTGCTCACTCCACCCAGCCTCTTCTTCGTCTGCCGGTCTGGAACTCGGATAAGTGCTGCCGTTAAGAAGAAGGCAATTACCGGACACCTGCGGACAATCCTGGGTTTCCAATACGAAGCAGTAAGTTGACGCGAATGTTGCTGAAATGCCGGTCATCAGGATAGCAATTGCTAATACTTCAGATCTCAGTATTTGTTTCATTTATATTCCTTTCCTTTAGTTGGTTTTGTTATGTTTTTTGTGCTATTCCTCGTCTTTTGAATACGGCAAAGTAAATCCAGATTGCCGCTGCATTAAGGATGAGGAAAAGAATTACTATTGAAATAAATCTTGGCCGAGTGGATTCACTATCACTTTGATTGACAAATCGCTCATCGATCAATTTAGGTTCTCCGCCGTCCATAGTTACATATCGTTGACCGTTTGTTTCAATGATCGTCCTCTTGAAGATGCTCATGTCGGCAAAAAACATCTCAGGCTCGTATCCCCTCGAAATGTCGGCGACAACGCCGTACTCAACTTCCTCAATCCAATTCGTCAAGGGCCGTAAATACTGCTGGTCGTCAAGAAACAGTCTCCGCTCAAAGTAATTCGGCAGTTCGTTGGAACCGGCGTACTTATATGAAACCGAAGCAGAGTCATAAGGGGCGTCAGTTATCCTATACGCGATCTCCGTGGGACGGTTATGTGATACTGAAACAATTTCCCCCGTCAGCCTGGCTCCTATTGTAGTTATTGCTTCAAATGTATTCGAGCCGCCTAGTTGAAAAGAGTTTGACTGCAAGGAAGGCAAACCGAAATATCGAACAGGATCTACTGAACTGCTAAACCGAATATCGAGCACCATCTGGAGTCGATTTTCGGCGGACCCACCGAGTTCGGGCAAAAGAGAGCTGTAGTGGATCACTTCGCTGTCAACGTTTGCCTGCCAAATCTGGCTTTTAGATGTTCCCTCAACGATTCGCTGATCGGGTGATGCGGGTGGCGAAAAGCCTACTGGATTGGGTGTTAACTGTTCGAAAAACATTCCGCTAGGTTGGACTGAGACCACATTAGTAAGATTTAAAAAGCTCCGGATTCTTATATCTCCTGGTGTTGGTCCGCCTTCGGCGTAGGAACTTTGAACGAATTGCAACCTCTTTATCCATGGTGGATTGTTCATATACACGTAGAAAGCAGAGTTTGTTTCCAAGAGCTGTCGCTGGATCTGCCCCCCAGTTGCTGCAATGCACAAAGAATGCGTCTCTAGCGCAATGATGAAAATTAACGCTATCGAGATGAACTCCTTTCCCAGATTTCTGGGTAATACAGAGTATCGATTCGAACACCTCTGGTTTTGGGATTTGGATTCTTCCTTCGAATTCATTTTGTATTCAAATTGCCGGGCCGTTTTTCTAGTTGTCTAAAAGGATCATCTCCAAGAAAAAGACATTTTATTTTGGTGTTACCTTGATGTCTTCCACTACTTCATGTCCTCGGAGTGAGAGCGACGGTTGCGGTTGTTGTAGATCCACATCCATGAAAGAGCTGTAAGGCTTCCCGTGAGGAGGCAACCCAGTAGTAATTTCATCAGTAGATCAGCAGTTTCCGGTGATATGCGTAAGGCTTCAACCATGTTACCCATACATTTGCAAGGTTGAGTCCAACCTATTGACAATAAGACAACTCGGTATAATAGGAGGTTTGCCGCCAAGAAGGCTACTAGAAGAGTGCTCAGAAGCCACTTGCGAGAAAACAGACACACCAAAGCCACACCAACCTCAATGATTCCCGCGGAGAAAAAGAGATATCGGAATGGGACTCCAAACACGGGATCGACGTCACTGAGGCTAGGCACTTGTGCTGTTCCGCTATATATTTTCGCTAGAGCAGGAACTAGCAATGAGAGACCTGCTGCTCGAACAAAGACTTTAGACAAGACTGGGAAACCTTCTTTTAGGACCACCAAATGGTGAGAAGATTGATCGACCTTCTGCTCAAGTGATGTACTAGTGAAATTCGTACTCATTTTTCAGAATTATCATCCTCTAAAGGTTAAAAGGGATCTCTTCTTTCGGTCGACACATGACGGCTGACGAAATCACGGGAAAAACTTTTTGGATTACACAATCTGGTCGTTTATTCCACATACGCTTACCCTCGATCTGGATCTATACCTTTCACACCTACTGTCTGGATTTTGGGTAATCATTCTAGGAAGTCAATCATTTTTTGAGGCATTTTTTGAGGCAACAAGGGCGCGCACTTTCTTGCAGGCTGGTGGAAGTGCCGGCAGCGCACAACTGAGCGCCCGGAAAGAACAGCTCCAGAAGGAACCCGCCGTGGGACCGGTGCTCTCGCGCACCCTGCTGGCGGAGATGCCCGAACTGGGCACGCTCAACCGGAGCACCGCCCCGGCCTTGGCGGGGGTGGCCCCCTATGCCCGCGACAGCGGGAACTGTAACGGACGTCGCTTCATCGGTGGAGGATGGCCCCAGATCCGCAGGAAACTCTACATGGCCGGCCCTGGTGGCCAGCCGCCATCACCCCCGGCTCAAGGGCATCTATGAGCATCTGATCCAACGCAGGAAACCCGCCAAAGTCGCCCTCACCGCACTCACCGCACTCACCGCACTCACCGCCCTCACCGCCCTCACCGCACTCATGCGCCATCTCATCATCCAGCTCAACCACAACCTCAAACCCGCATCGCCCTCTTGACCAACAAGACCGTTGCTACCATCCGTGGCCGCCAGAGGTGGGACAACGTTTTCAACCTGTCCCTGCTGGCCGACGGCGAACAACGGTCTCGAATCAGCCCAAGCCAACCCCGACCGCTCAGGCGGCTTTCCTTCCTACCCGCAGCCCAGACAGGTTGCATCCGCCTACGCATTGCTTCGACGCGACGCGAACCCGCCCTGCCTTCACGGGCGGTCGATGGCGTCTTCGTCGGCAGCGGCGGCACGCCAGCGGACGGCTTTTAGCAACCACGGCGTGGAGCGTTCGGTGAGGAATTCCTTTGGCACGGTAGCAATAAAGGCACCTTGCAGGCCATCCCGCCAGCGCGGTTGCTGCGGTCCACGAAAACGCACGCGCCAGCCGCCGTCGATCTCCGTGATCCGCACGCGCTCCAGGAACTCCAGACCGACCTTGGCGCGGATAGCGGCCGGAGCCGGCGGGATGCGCGGATGCGGTTGGGTGGCGAAGTCGAGTTCCAGAAACACCGCGTCCTTCACGAACAAGATGACCAGCGGCATCACCGCGCCGGTCTCGGCGTTCCACCCGTCGCGGTCGAAGGGGATGCGGGAGTGATTGCCATTCAGGCTCTGGCCGTAGTCGTCAGCGGTGTAGTGATTCGTCGTCGAGCCGCCGATGGCCCGGCGAGATTCGCGCGACGCCTTGAGTTCAGCGGCGGTCACGGAGGCGGGTCCCCTATAGACATAGCGACTCAAGTAGACCTGCACGGCGAGCCAAGCGCAGAGGGTGAGGCAGACGAGCACGCGGCTCGAGCGTGTTGTGCAACGTGCGGCGAGGAACAACCACGCGGCGGCCAGCGCGGCGGCGAATGCGGGTGCTAGGTCCATCATGTAACGCGAGGAGATGACCGGCGCGTAGAGGTAAAATCCGGCGAGCGGGATCACGGCCAGCAGCGACCAGAGACCGAGGACGACAATCGCCGGAGGATAGGGGATGGGGCCAGGCCTGGTGTCGCCAAGCGCCATCGCCAGTTCGGAGACCGGCGCTCCATTCGAAAGTCGGCTCAACCCGAAACTTGAAACTCGAAACTTGAAACCGGCCGCAACCGCCGCCCCCCACCCAAGCAGCAGCAGCGAGAGATAACTCCAGTCGTAGGTGCGGAAGTAAAACTCTCGCCAGCGGACCGTCTTCGACTTGCCTGGAAAGATATTCTCGCGATAATAGTCCGCGCCGTTGAATTTCTCCACAAGGAAAAGCGCGCCGAAGAGTTCCTTCGCCGCACCGGTCAACGGTTCGTCTTGGAACGGATTATCGAACCGTGTGGCTTGCACCGAGCCGTAGAAGGTTTGCACGTTCAACTTATGACCAAACTCAAAGCCGTCGCCGAAGCGTTTGAGATTAGTGAACCAGAGCATGCCGCCGCCGAGACAGAAGATAAACAGCGGAAGCAGTGTGGGGGTGAGCACGCGGCCTAGATTGGAAGAGGCAGGATAACCGCCTGGCGAGACTATCGAAGTTCTGGCCGTCTCATGTTGGCTCCTAGCGGAAACCGGGGACAGTCCATTGGAAGTCTGTCCAATCTTGAAGACCCAAACCCCTGTCACGATGAGCATGGTGGCAAAACCATAGAAGACCAGGGTGGGCCGGATCAGGCCACCGAAGCCCGCCAGCGCACTAACTAGCAGCAGTCGCGCGATCGTCGGCTGCCTCGCGAATGCGACCAGCAGGGTCACTTGAAGGATGCCGAAAAGGTACTCATACGCTACCGCCTCCTCCCACACTGCGCCGCGCACCCGGAGTAACGTGAGAAACGGCGGAAACAACAGCATTATAATCAAACCCGCGCCGAAACCCGTGATCATCCTCCAGCCCGAGTTCCATCCATCTCCCACCTCCGATTTCTCGTCGCCGAACGACACCCAAACTTTCAGCACGACGAAGCAGACCAGCAACGCGAACAAACCGAAGGCAATTCGGTCCGGGAAACCATCGAAGCCAAAAAGTTTCGCCACCGCCTCGAAAGGTAGCCGCCACAGCGGCACGCCTAGACCCCAAACTTGGTGCACCCCTTGTTCCGACCAGGTGTGATCGGACTTCAACTTGGCCACACTTCGGCTTACCGCCAAGTCGCCTTTCAACAGTGCCTCCGTCTGCATGCGATAAGGTAGAGAAGTGGAGAACCACGCGCCCCAATCCGGCACCAGCCCCGTGGCGAGCAACAGCCCGGCGGCATATCCCACCGCCAGATAGCCAAACAGCCAGTTGATTTTGCGTGGTCTCATTCTATTGCGCTTGAAGCAAGGACTACCAACCGGTCTCAAAATGGCAATCATCAATTTTCCTCACAACTCGCTGCACTTTGGCGCTCACATGCACCTCCCTCCCGTTTGAGGATTCCGAAGATTGAGTTGTGCAAATGAAAGCCACCAAACTTCGCACGCTGGATCATGACTCGTAAGTAAGCGCCCGGCTGGCGCGCGGGTTCGACCTCCCGCTGCATTGCCTGGTTGGTGACCAAGAGGCACACGGCGGCTTGCGTTGCCCGATCTCAGGGGAGACTTAAGGTGGCAGGTGAAAACGGAGCCAGTGAATAAGCTTGAAAAAGGGATGGAGGCGGGGTTCCAAAGAAACCCTGAAAGCGACGAGAACCATGCCGAAACGAAACAAGAGACGAACCCTGACCCCGCAGTTCAAATTCCA
>JBDNGP010000215.1:0-10978 GCA_041689265.1 Verrucomicrobiota bacterium | reverse complement strand
TCTCGGGATGTATTCGTCCAGGGTTTCTTTGCTCATCGTGGCGGGCATTCGCCACGGTGTCCGCTATTATGAGGCAATGGAACCCATCCGCTCTTTCCCGAGATCCCGCTTCGGTGTCCTCTTCAATGAGGCAACACGCCAAAATTATTGAAGGCATCCAAGGAATCATGAACCATGGCTACACTTCCCTCCGGGCTGCCTGATCACGTCGGCGACGACGACGACCTCGCGCGATTCCTGACGCAGAGTGGCCAGTTCAACTCCTTTAGTTCAAAGCCGGTGGTGTTTCTGCCAAACCCCACACACCGCAACACGTCCGTGTTTCGTATCGGCAACGAGCCAGATCGCTTGCGGCGGGTATTCTACGAAACGGTCACTGGCGATAGACAATTGAAGGGAGCCGCAATATGCAGAACGAAGTCGATACGGGCAATTCTGCTGGACGTGGTTGCCGAGGAACCGCCACCTGCGCATGCCAACATTGTGAAGTGGCCATGGTTGCGCGACGATCCCGAGGAACAGAAGGCGAAACAGTTGGAAGTGGCCGCTCAAATCGCTGCCGCTTCGGAAATGGTCCGGTTATAGTCAGGAAGGGGGCGGGGCTGACCGCTACGCATCGGGCGCTAGCCCGAATTGCTCGCGTCGGCCAAAAGGTGCACCTGTGCGTGCCGCCCGACTTCCGCAACTGGATCGAAAGCCTCCGGATGCGCGTCACTCCCAACGGACGGTTGCTGCGCAAAGTTGCGGCTGCCAGCCGTTTTGGCATCGCATCTTGTTGACCTTTTTGGTGGAGATCGGTCGCTCGACTGAATTCCATGTCATTCATGCCAGTCGTCGGTGCCGAGCAAGATTTTCGCCCCCGCTTTCAACTTCAGCGATTTCGCCGCGTTGCCACCGTTGATCGCGATTTCCAGCAGGTCGGTTGACCCGATCACTGCAACCGGCTTTCCCGGTTTAACCGCCGAGTAACAGTCGTGGATCGGGACCGACTTTGCGCCGATTTTGACGCGGGTCGCTCCGCTCGTGAGCACGCGGCTGGCGGGCAGGTTGGTGATGCAGTTTCCAAAGTGGTCGATGTAAACCACTTCGCCGCGTAGGCCGGATTTGATGGCGACCGGTTCAGGCCATTCGAGTTGCAGAAGGTCATGCACGCGCGGGCCTAATTGTCCGGCCGGCACGCCCCGGCTCAGATGCGCGGCCGCTGGGGCAAAAATATCGCGGCCGTGAAAGGTGCGGCTGACTTCGGCCAGTTGAAACCTAGGATTTTCCAGCCGGTGAATCGAGCGAAGTCGTTCGCCGCGCAGTGCAAAGCTGAACACGCCGTTGTCCGGTCCCACAAAAAAATTGTTCTCGGTTTCAATCACCACGCCCGCCCGTTCACCGCCCACTCCGGGATCGACGACGACCGTGTGAATGGTGCCCGTGGGAAAGTAACGGTAGGCGGCGGCAAGAACGAACGTACCGGCGCGTACATCGCCGGGCAGGATGCCGTGCGTTAGATCAATCACCAACGCGTTTGGTGCGATCTTTTGGATCACCCCTTTCATCGTGCCGACGAACCAGTCTTCCAATCCAAAGTCAGTGGTGAGAGTGATGGGTTTCATGTTTGGAGGAACCGGTTGAACCACGAATGCACACGAATCAATCAACTGACCTTGACGCGAATTCGTGTAAAACGTTTTTCGTGTTTCTTGTTCGTTCGCGTGCAGTCAACTTGCCGTCGGTTTCATCGAGGTAGTTCGCACTGGCAGTGGCGGCAGGGCTTTTTCCATCACGCCTTTCGCCCGGGGCCAGAGCAGCAGTGCTTCGATGATCATCCAGACTTCCAGTGCCAGCATGAGAACGGCAACTCCGACGAGGACAAACTGCCCCTTCGCCCACCACCGCGTGAGATCCGACATCAAGGCCCACGCGGGCATGATCAACATGAACACCATCGGGATGGCCGTGCTCCAGATCGGCAGTTTGCGTCGCCACAACCAGAACGTGACCACCAAAAACGCGAGCCCGCCGAGCAGCTGATTCGTCGCACCGAAGAGCGGCCAAAGTATCAAGCCACCTTTGCCAATTGTTGCCCAGGTCCACGGATCACCGGGCTTGGGAAACAGCGCGAGCGCGAAGGCGGTGACGACGGCAAAGAACGTGGCACCGTGCGCGTTGGTCAGCCAGACAAGCGGATTCCACGACCGGCTTTTCATGACCTGGCCGCGATCGAATTCCGTGTTGTAACCCTCGGCCGCGAGTGCGGTGGGCGAAATCTTCGGGGCAAACGTAGCGGCCAGTTCCTGCACAACGTAGCGTTGCAGACGCGTTGCGGTGTCGAGCGTGGTGCCCGCGAAGCTTGCGACCAGTACGCCGATCAACGCCTTGGCCATGGTGGGATCGATTCCGAGCGCCTTGATCAGGTTCGCACAACCGACAACGAACGCTGACAGCGCACTGCGCGGCCCGCCACCCGCCACTCCCAGCCAGTCGCCGTAAGCCTGATGCCAGAGCGCGCTGCCGGTGAGACTGCCGAACTCGCCCGGCCAGCCCATTCCGATTCCCGCCGCGACCGAGATGATCACGAGCGTCGCCAGAAACGCCTCGGTCAACATCGAGCCGTAACCGATGAATTGCGCGTCCGTTTCACACTTGATCTGTTTGCTGCTCGTGCCGCTGGAGACGAGGCAGTGGAAACCGCTGATGGCCCCGCACGCGATGGTGACAAACAGGAAAGGAAACATGGAAGGCGCGTTCAGAGGATTCGCATTGATGGCCGGCGCGGCGAGTTCGAGCGCGGGACGCGCGGTTTCGCCCGGCAACGGAGCGCCACCGATGAAGGCCGCGACCGTGAGCCCGAGCACGATCAATCCCAGCGTGCCGATCAGTTGCAGGCTGTTGATATAATCGCGCGGCTGGAGAAGGACCCAGACCGGCATCACGGACGCGGCGTAACAGTAGGCCAGAAGAATCGCGGCCCAAACCCAGACCGGCCACGAGGCGAGCATTGTGTTGAACGACTGGATCGACGTTCCGAGCCAGCCGCCCGTCCATTCGAGTCCCGGGCACGCCGCGCCGAACCACACGGTGAGATACATCAGGCCGAGCGCGATGAGCGACGGCCACAGCAGGTTGCCGCCGCGTCGATGGACTTTCAGCCCGATCCAGACCGCAATGGGGATTTGCAGAAACACCGGGACGATCGATTCCGGAAACGCGATGAACACGTTGGCGATCACGAGTCCGAAGATGGCGAGCACGACCCAGAGTGCGAACAGCAGGATGAAGAGGAAGAGCAGCCGTGTGCGGGGATTAATTACGCGGCCGGCAATTTCGCCGATGGTCATGCCCCGGTTGCGCAGGCTGACGACGAGCGCCCCGAGGTCATGCACGGCGCCGATGAGGATCGAGCCGAACACCACCCACAACAACGCAGGCAACCAACCCCACATGATCGCCAGCGCAGGACCGACGATCGGTCCGGTGCCGGCAATCGAAGTGAAATGATGACCGAACACGATGCTCTTGGCGGTCGGGACATAGTCGTGGTCGTCGTTTAGCTGGATGCTGGGGGTCACGGTTGCGGCGTCGAGACGGAAGAGCTTGCGGGCGAGCCAGCGCCCGTACGTGTGATACGCGACGATGAATCCGACGCCGGCGAGCAGGGCGATCAGCAGTGTTTGCATGGGGCTTCACGGGTGGCCGAACCAACGGGTCCGGCCGGGTAAAAATTGATGTCGTTAATCGTAGACACGATTGGTGGTCGGGTTCAACCACGGGATTTCGGATGGGTGCGGACAGTTTGCATTCCTTTTCCGCACATTGAAGTTGCGCCGTGATTTGGTCCGACAATAATGCGGTCACGACGTTTTTACGGAATTTTGATGAACAACTGGAACATTCAGTCACGCGCACACGCCTGTCAGGCCTGCGAGAAATCGTTCGCCGACAAGGAGAAATATCACACCGTGCTCACGGATGCGAAGAGCGACTACACGCGTCTCGATCTCTGCGTGAAATGCTGGGAATCGCAGTACGAGGACGGCGCGAACGAGCGAAAAGGGTTCATCTCCCACTGGCAGGGCATTTACGAGCAGGCTCCCGAAGCGCCTCCCGAACCGATTCTGAAGGCCTCGGCCGAGACGTTGTTGCGCGAGCTCGTCGAGTTGAACGATCCAAAATACGCCGCCGCTTCCTACATTCTCGCGGTAATGCTTGAACGCAAACGGCAGCTGCGCGTGAAGGAACAGTTCAAGCGCGACGGCCAGCGGATCTTCATTTACGAGCAACCCAAAACGTTCGACATTTTCACCATCCCAGATCCCGATTTGCAGTTGAACGAGCTGGATGAAGTCCAGCACTTGGTGGCGCGTTTGCTGGAACACGGTTTGAACCCGCTACCGTCCGCTGCGCCGGAAGAAGCGGTGGTCGTCGATGTCTCCGAAGAGTCGGATGCAGCCGACGAAGAACCGGTGGGCGAAGAAGAGACCGAACCCGCGCAATCCTGATTTCCCGTGGCCCCGCCTTTCTCCAGTGATCTCCAGGAATTGCAAAACGTCATCGGCCATTCATTCAAACAGGCCAAACTGTTGCGCACCGCGCTGACGCACCCGTCGATCGCCTACGATGCGGACGCCCGCACCGAGCACAATCAACGACTGGAATTTCTCGGGGACGCGGTCATCGAAGTCGTTCTCACCCGTGAGCTGTACATCAAATTTCCCGCGCTGGACGAAGGCCCGCTGACCAAAGCCCGCGCACGACTGGTCAACCGCCACACGCTGGCCACTCAGGCCCGGGAACTTCGCCTGGGCGAGTTTCTCGTGTTAAGTCGCGGAGAAGAACTGAGCGGCGGGCGCAACCGTGATTCGTCGCTGGCGGACGCGTTTGAGGCGCTGGTGGGCGCGATATTTTTGGACGGCGGATTTGATGCGGCGAACGATTTTGTGCTGCGCTGTTTCCGTGCAACGTTCGGCGAACTGGACGACGCCCCGCTCATCGACAATCCGAAGGGCGAGTTGCAGGAACTGCTTCAATCCGGCGCGGCCGAGCCTCCGCAATACGAGATCATCTCGGTGACCGGCCCGGACCATGACCGCGATTTCGAGTGCGTGGTTTATCACCGAAAGAAGGAGCTCGGGACGGGCACCGGAAAGAGCAAGAAAGCTGCAGAAAGCGCCGCCGCCCTCGCGGCCTTGAGCACGTTGAAGAGCGAGGCCGGGTCGCAGTAATTTCTCGAACCGGGCTTGCCCCGGAATGTTGTTCTGGCATCATCCGGCATCCAATCCCGGATTCAACAGAACAGTTCATTATGAAATTCGACACGATTTGTCTTCATGGCGGGCAGCAGCCCGATCCCACCACCGGCGCACGAGCGGTTCCCCTCTATCGTACGACCGCGTTTCAGTTCAAGAGCACGGAACACGCTGCCAATCTGTTTGCGCTGAAGGAGCTCGGAAACATCTATTCGCGGCTCATGAACCCGACGACCGATGTGCTGGAGAAACGTGTCGCCATTCTCGAAGGAGCGCATGAAATGGCCGGACTCGGTCTCGCTTCCGGAACGAGCGCCGTCTTCTATTCAATCATCAATCTTGCGCAAGCGGGTGACAACATCGTTAGCGCCCGCAATCTCTACGGAGGTTCGTACACGCAGTTCAACAACATCCTGCCGAAGCTCGGCATCACGGTGAAGTTGGTGGATTCAAACGATCCGCAGAACTTCGCCAACGCGATTGATGACAAAACCCGCGCCGTGTTCTGCGAATCGGTTTCGAATCCGGCACTTGAAATCGTCGACATCGAAGCCGTCGCCGAAGTAGCGCACGCCGCCGGTCTGCCACTCATTGTGGATTCGACTTTCTCCACACCGTATCTCACGCAACCGATCGCGCACGGCGCTGACATCGTCGTTCACTCGTTGACCAAATGGTTCGGCGGACACGGAACCGGAATCGGCGGCGTGGTTGTGGACAGCGGACGGTTCAAATGGAACACCGGCAAGCATCCGTTGTTTGATGAACCGGACACCTCCTACCACGGCTTGCGGTGGGGACACGACCTGCCCGCGCCGCTCGCGCCGCTGGCCTTCATTCTGCGCATGCGCACCGTGCCGCTGCGGAATCTGGGTGCCTGCATTTCGCCGGACAATTCATGGATGTTCCTGCAGGGCATCGAGACGCTTCCGCTCCGCATGGAGAAGCACTGCCAGAACGCGCTCGCAGTTGCGAAGTTCCTGAAAAAACACGCGGACGTTGACTGGGTCCGGTTCCCCGGACTCGATAGCGATCCGATGTTTGAGCTGAATAAGAAATATCTCAAAGGCAAGGGTGGCGCGATGGTCATCTTCGGCATCAAAGGAGGCAAGGAATCCGGCAGCAAGTTCATCGAAGCACTCAAGCTGTTCTCGCATCTCGCCAACGTCGGCGACGCGAAGAGTCTCGCGATTCATCCCGCCACGACCACGCATTCCCAACTGAACGAGGAACAACAGCGTGAGGCCGGGATCAGTCCGGAAATGGTCCGACTGAGCGTCGGCATCGAAGACCCAGAAGACATTATTGCGGATATTGAACAGGCGTTGAAAATCGCGACCGCCTAAGCATGGTAGGACAAACCTGCAGGTTTGCCGCGACGCCCGGCAGGGCGTCGCCCACCGAATTAGAAGCGTTGCCACACTCTTATTTCTAAATTGGAGAAAACTCAAACACAGTTCCTGAGATTCGGTACCCCGGAGCAGCCGTTCAAGTTGCTCAATGGCGAATCGTTGTCTGACGGGCAGATTGCCTACGAGACGTACGGCACGCTGAACAAAAATCGCTCGAACGCGGTTCTTGTTTTTCACGCGCTGAGCGGCAGTCAGCACGCGGCCGGCTTCACCGAATCGGTCGACGGCATCAGTGATCGATGGACGGACGAATGCCAGACCGGTTGGTGGAATGATTTCATCGGCCCAAAGCTCGCGATCGATACTAATTCCTTCTTTGTCATTTGCTGCAATTACATCGGTGGTTGCTACGGATCAGCCGGCCCCAGTTCAACTAATCCAGCGACCGGAAAGCCCTATGGAGCAAGTTTCCCCAGAGTCGCCATTGCGGACATTGTCCGTTCACAAATGCGATTGATCAACGAATTAGGGATCAAGAAATTGCACGGCGTCGTCGGCGCATCGCTCGGCGGAATTCTCGCTCTGAGTCTGGCGACGCGTTATCCGGACCGGGTCGGTTTGGTTGTGCCCATCGCGACCGGTTCGGCAGTGACACCGCTGCAGCGCATTCACAATTTTGAACAGGTGTTTGCGATCGAAAACGATCCGGACTTTAACGACGGCAACTACAGTCTCGATCGTCCGCCGAATCGTGGTCTTTCCGTTGCTCGCATGATCGGACACAAGACCTATGTGTCACTCGCAGCAATGCAGGAGCGCGCGCGCGACCAGATCATTTCCCAGGCTGACAACCTCGCGTGGTACCGGCTTTCCAGCACGCTCGAATCCTACATGCTGCATCAGGTGAAAAAATTCACGAAACGATTCGACGCCAACACTTATCTCCAGATCATCAGCGCCTGGCAGCAGTTCGATCTCGCGGCCGAGGCTTTGTGCGCGTCGATTGAGGATGTGTTTGTTCGGTGTCGCGGTCAGAAGTTCCTGATCTTCTCGATCGATTCGGACGTGTGTTTTTATCCGGAGGAACAGGCGCAACTCGCCGATCAATTGAAGGCTGCCGGTGCCGATGCCACCCGCATCACCGTCCACTCCGACAAAGGCCATGATGCGTTCCTGCTGGAGCCCGTTTTGTTTCAGCCCTACCTCCGCGCGTTTCTCGCGGAGAACAATGGATTTTAGTAATTGTTGAGTTTTCGGCGAGCGTCACGGCGACATTCGTAAGCCTGTGATCGATGATAATGGTGGGGGGAAGCTCTCTGAGTGAGAGCTTCGACGTTTCAACGAACGGTCCAATCGTCTTGTAACCACAACTCGTGTTGGTGCGCTCAAAAGTTCGCCCGGAGGTCTCCCTCCACCTTGTTCCACCCTTCCGAGGCATCCGTCCCCCCCCCGCCAGCGATTCGGCAGCAACGTTCATCCGCGGTAATCGATCGGTCTGAATAAACCCGTGGCGTTCCGTCCGAAAAAAAACTAGGCTCCGACTCATTCCTGTTTTGAAAACAATCTTGAACCGACCCTCTGACATGCCAGCGCTTCGCCCTATCATCACATCTGTCTTCATCGCGACTTTCTTCTGTTCAATTCCCTGTCCGGCCGACGACGCGACCGCGGAGAAGAATTCTGGTGAACTGACTATTGATCGAATTTACACGAGCGGAGATTTCAATTCCAAGGGTTACTCGGGCCGATGGAAAAAGGACGGCTCTGGCTACTATCGGACCATTGATTCCGCCGCGACGAAAGGTGGGCGTGACATCGTGCTGATCGACCCGGAAACCGGCGGCACCAACGTGGTGATCGCGGCCGAGGATCTGATTCCCGCCGGCGGTTCCTCCCCGTTGGATCTGGACGAATACGAGTTCTCCAAAGACGAATCGAAACTGTTGGTCTACACGAACTCAAAACAGGTGTGGCGTCGCCGGACGCGGGGCGATTATTGGGTGCTCGACCGGACGGGCCTGAGTTTGAAAAAACTGGGTGCCTATTTTAATCCGGCAACGTTGATGCACGCGAAGTTTTCTCCGGACGGAAAAAAAGCGGGCTACGTACACGACCGGAATCTTTACGTGGAAGACCTGTTGAGCGGAGAGACAATCCAGCTCACGCACACCGGCGGCGATGACGTGATCAACGGGACGTTCGACTGGGTTTACGAGGAGGAACTCGAACTGTACGACGGCTGGCGCTGGAGCCCGGACGGCGCGGCAATCATTTTCTGGGAGCTCAATACGGGCGGTGTGAAAGAGTATCCGCTGATCGATTACACGACCGGCCTTTATCCCACGATCCAGTGGATTGAATATCCGAAGACCGGCGAGATGAACGCCAGCGGCCGGATCGGAATTGTTCAAACCGATTCGCAGAAAACCACCTGGCTGAAGATCCCCGGTGATCCGCGAAATCACTACGTTCATTTTCTGGAATGGAACGAGAAAACCGGGACGCCGGTTCTGCAACAGTTGAACCGCTTGCAGAACGTGAACCGCTTCTTCCGCGCGGACCCGGTCTCCGGCGATGTCACGCTGCTGTTCGAGGAAACGGACCCGGCGTGGGTCGACATCCGCACATGGAACAGGTGGGCCGGCGAGGGTGAGACGTTTCCGTGGTTGAGCGAACGCGATGGCTGGCGGCAGATCTATCGGGTCAATGCGGAGAGCGGGAAACAACGGCAGGTGTATGACGAGCCCATCGACGTCATGTCGCTGGAAAACTACGACGCGGCGTCGGGCCAAATCTACTTCATCGCCTCACCGACCAACGCAACGCAAAGCTACCTTTACCGGACCAAGCTGAGCGGCGGGAAACCCGTCCGGGTCACGCCGGCCGACCAGCCGGGCACACACGGCTACGACGTTTCGCCGGACGGAAAGTGGGCGATTCACAGCTGGAGTTCGTTCGATCAGCCACCGGTCGTTGGGCTCGTTCGCTTGCCGGAACACACGGTCCTCCGCGTCTTCGAGGACAACGAGAAATTGAAGGAGACATTTGCGGAAGTGGACAAGTCACCGGTCGAGTTTTTCCGCGTGCCGATCAGCGATAAACTTTCCGCGGACGCGTATTGCGTCAAACCGCCGGACTTCGATTCCGACAAAAAATATCCCGTGATTGTGTACGTTTACGGTGAGCCCGCCGGACAAACGGTGAAAGATTCGTGGGGAGGGTCCGGCATGTTGTGGCACCGGTTGCTTGCGCAGAAGGGATTCGTCGTTTTCAGCTTTGACAACCGGGGAACACCGGCACCGCGCGGTCGCGAATGGCGGAAATCGATTTACCGGAAAGTCGGCATTCTCGCTCCGGAAGATCAGGCGGCGGCACTGCGGCGGGTGCTCGCGGATCGTCCGTATCTGGATGTGGACCGGGTCGGTATCTGGGGTTGGAGCGGCGGCGGTTCGATGACACTGAATGCGGTGTTCAAGTTTCCCGAGCTTTACCGGGCCGGCATCGCAGTCGCGGCGGTTCCGAACATGCGTTACTACGACACGATATATCAGGAGCGCTACATGGGCCTGCCCGATGACAACGTGGAAGGCTATCACGATGGCTCGCCGCTGTTCTACGCAAACCAGCTTGCGGGCGACTTGTTACTCGTCCACGGAACAGGCGATGACAACGTTCATTACCAAGGCTTCGAGGTGCTGTTTGACCGGCTCGTGCATCACAACAAGCAGTTCCAGACGCTGGCGTACCCGAACCGTTCACACGGCATCAGCGAGGAACAGAACACCACGCTGCACCTGCGTCAGGCGATGTGGGATTTCTGGAAGGCAAACCTGCTGAACGCTGCGGAGGAGACAGGCGAAGAACAGACTGCGGTCGATTCCAACGAGTAAGGACCAATCCACTGAAGGGCGATCTGGCGGCAGCAACTCGCCCGCAGCAGCGCTGACAGAACCGAAGCAAACGGTGCGAGATCCCTGTCGTTGTTGTGCCGTCCTGAATTGGAGGCACGGACCGGTGAGCGGCTCCGTTGCCCCAAGTGCAGGTTAAAAACCATTCTCCCCTCTCTGCGGACTACCCCATTTCCTCTATTACCTCCTGTTTCATTTACATCCGTCACGGCCAGACTTCTGATCTGTACTGGAAAAAATGGACAGGGGATTCTCTTAGAAAGAGAATTGAAAAATGAAGCGACGACGACATAGCCAGGAATTCAAGAAAGAGGCGGTTCGTTACATGGTCATGGAAGGAGAGAGCGCGCCCTCGGTGGCCGAACGACTGGGAATCAACAGCAATCTGCTCTACCGCTGGAAGGGCGAGTTCCTCGAGGAACTCGAAGGGGGCACCAAGGAAAGCACCCAGATGAGCCCCAAGGAAATGGCCGCTGAGATC
>JBDNGP010000214.1:0-5467 GCA_041689265.1 Verrucomicrobiota bacterium | reverse complement strand
GGGATGACCCGGGTATCGATGTAACCGTACCGGCCGTAGGCGTCTTCCAGAGTTTCGATGTCCTCGTAGAGTTTCGGCGGGGTGAATATCTTGCCGGGCGTGAGCTGTAGATCCTTCTCCAGGGCATTCGTGCTGATCAGCGTGGCCCCCTTGAAGCCGACCGTACCGACCTGATATTGACGTCCTTCAAAAATCTGGAAACGCAGGATCAGCCGGTCGGGTTCCGGATAGTCGGATATCTCGTCCTTGATTTCGAAATCCAGATAGCCCTCGGAAAGATAAAACCGGGTCAATGTATCGCGGTCCGTCTCGTACTCATCCTCCTTGAACACGCCGCTGCCGGTCAGCCAGGAAAGCCACCACCAACGCCGGGTCTTGATGACCTTGCGCAGTTTGCGCTGCGAAAACTCGTGCGCCCCCTCGAAGATCACATCCTTGATGCGGACCTTGCCCGCCTCGTCGATGCGAAACGTGACGACGGCCCGGCCGGTCTGTTCGTCGATGCTCCGGTCGTAAATCACCTTCGTGCCGGGGTAACCCTTCTTTTGATACAGTTTCTGGATGGCGGCCGCGTCTTCGTGCAGTCGAAGTTCACTCATGGGCAGACCAACCTTGGAGGCGATCGTCTTGAGCATCTTGGAGTCCTTGAACTTGGTGTTTCCCTCAAACCGGATGTCGGTCAGCAGCGGGTTGCCCTGCACGATGTAGATGAGGTGGATTCCCTCTTCACTCGAAACCTCCTGTATGACCCGCACGTTGAAGAAATAACCGGTCCCAAGGAGACTGTGAACATCGTCATCAGTCGCGTTAAAGAGGCCGGACTGGGTATAGCGTGCGCCCTGCTCCACACGGATGTTCGCCATGATCAATGAATCGCTGACCGCCGGCGGCCCGATGTGCCGGACACTGATCTTGTAAATGGGCACCTGGTCCTGCGCCCCGGTCTGGGCGGACACACGCGGGACCGACATGGCCAACAGCGCCCAGAAAACCAGGCCAAATCTGATCAAGCTATTCATTCTTCATATGCCCGCGGGAACATCGTCGGCGCTGACTTTCGAAAGACTCTCGTAACGAGTAAAGCCCTTGAGGAACACCAGCTCGACATCGCCCGTCGGGCCGTTGCGCTGTTTCGCAATCAGGAGATTCACCCGGATGCCGTCGGAGTCACTCTCAGGTTCACCACTGCCGTCATCGTCGTCACTCCCCGCCGGCTTGTAAAGCAGACCCACCAGATCGGCGTCCTGTTCAATCGAGCCAGATTCACGGAGATCGGACAGCCGCGGTTTGCGGTTCTTGTCCTTCTCAATCTCACGGTTCAACTGGGCGAGAACGATGACGGGAACTTTCAGCTCTTTAGCGAGGGCTTTGATGCCGCTGGAAATATCAGCGATTTCCTGTTGTCGATTGTCTGCGGAACGGCGCGAAGTAGAATTTAGCAACTGGAGGTAGTCAATAATGAAAAGGCGAACGCCATGCTGGCTGTGCATGCGCCGCGCTTTCGCCCGCAGCTGGAGAATCGAAAGGCCCGCTGAGTCATCAATCACCAGCGGCGCCTTGCCCATCTTACTGGCCGCGTTGGTGAGTTTTGGGAAATCGCGCTCAGCCAGAAACCCTTCGCGAATGCTCCGCAGATTAACCCGCGCCCGCGAGCATAACATACGCAACACGAGCGATTCCGAGGACATTTCCAAGCTGAACACGCCGACCGGCAATCCCTGCTCGAGCGCAACATGCTCGGCAATGTTCATGGCGAGCGACGTCTTGCCCATCGAAGGCCGGGCCGCGATGACGATCATTTCGCCCTCATGGAAACCGCTCGTCATCTTGTCGAAATCCGCAAACCCGGTCCCGACGCCGGTCAGGTTTCCCTCGCGCTTATAGTAGTCCTCGATGGTGTTGATCGCCTTGTGAACCAGCTCCTTCATTGCATAGGACTTGCCCTCCACACGTTCCTCGCTCAGCCGCAAAATTTTGGTCTCAACCTCGTCCAGCAACCGGTCCACTTCGCCCTCGAACTCGAACGAATCGGACACCACCTCGGAGGAGACCCGGATGATTTTCCGGAGGATGTGCTTGTCCAGGACGATGTTGAGATAAAACTTCAGATTTGCCGGGGAAGGAACCGCGTCCGCCAGCGAGGCGAGGTAGGCGATTCCGCCGACCACATCGAGCTGCTTCTTGTTCTTCAACCGCTGCTGCAACGTGATGACATCGATGGCCTCGCCCTCGTTGAGCATCTCAACCAGCGTGTCGTAAATCACCTGATGCCGGAGATCATAAAACACTTCCGAGCCGTTCTTGCACTTCTCAACGCACTCGCCGAGGCAATGCGGGGGATCGAGCAGAATGCAGCCGATCACGCCCTGCTCCGCCTCGATCGCGTGGGGCGGCAGGCGGTCAAACACCGTGGACGCGGTGTCCGTACGCGGTTTGCGGCGGCGTCCGCGTTTTAAGTCGGGCGAGCCATTGGGTTCGGTTTCTGAACTGACGGAATCGATCACGCGAGTGTGCTAAGTCTTTTTGAACCGGGCCACAACTTTAATCCTAAATTCGGAGATGAGAACCACGGAAGGCACGGAAAACACGGATCAGGAACGGCTGGTGCAAACGGGCTCATTCTCCTGCCGGATGTTTCCCCCGGTTCACTCAACTCCATGATCTTCTGTGTTGATCAGTCCTCTCTGTGGTTTCCATTCTCCTTTTCAGGTTAATAGTTATTAAGAATCGCCCGCACACTGTTCCGCCCTTATTCACCCCTTCTTCACAACGCAAAACGTCCGCTCGCCTACACGTCTTGACTCGTTCACGTTCACCCCTACACTCCCGCGGTGCTCAATACCCGGCTTGATATTCTGCTGACGTCGTCCGTTCCGTTCCTATGAGAAAACCATCGCTTTTGATCATCTTCCTCACGGTTTTTGTCGATCTGATCGGATTCGGAATCGTCCTCCCGTTGCTGCCCAAATACGCCGAACGCTACGGTGCGGAAGGGCTGATGATCGGGGCAATCATCGCTTCGTACTCATTGATGCAATTCGTGTTCGCTCCGTTGTGGGGCAGGTTGTCCGACCGGATTGGGAGACGCCCCGTCATCCTCCTTAGCACCTTTGGCTCGGTGGTAGCCTACGGACTGTTCGGTTATTCCGCCATTCACGTCGGCACGACCGGTCTCTGGATTCTTTTGGGATCACGGTTGTTTGCCGGGGCCTGCGGCGCAAACCTTTCCGTGGCCTCCGCCTACATCGCAGATATCACGACCCCGGAAAACCGCTCAAAAGGGATGGGCCTAATCGGGATGGCCTTCGGTCTCGGATTCATTCTCGGCCCGTTCGTCGGGGCGGAAAGCTTTCGCTGGCTCGGTCTTTCCGGGCCCGGTTTGGTTGCCTCGATCATCTGCGCGATCAATTTCGTTCTCGCATGCTTTCTTCTCACGGAAAGCCGGCACCCCGACGGTTCCAACCCCGTTCAACGCCCCCGCTGGGACCAGTGGAAACACGCCTTCGGTCGGCCGCAATTACGCCTGCTGATCATGCTCTTTTTTCTGGCGAACTTCTGCTTCATCAGCTTTGAAGTGACTCTGCCCCTGATCCTGGGATCACCGTCGATCAAAGCCGATGAATTGACGGATCCGGATGCGTTGCGTGCCTCACTCGATTCCGGAGTTACGCCGTTGACTGCGGCGATCAACGACAGCATCGACGCACAAACAGAGTCCATCCGGTTAATGGACCAGTTGAACCTCGCAATCCAAACCGCGAAGTTTCACGACAATCCTGCAACGCAATTAAGTCTGGGCAACGACGAGGTGGCGAAACTGGCGAACGAGGCGAAGAAGAACGGCAACTCACCCCGCTACAACCGGCTTGTTCTGGAAAAGGCATTCCCCGACCAGATCAAGCCTCAAACACATTTCTTCAACGAATCACAGATCAGCTATCTCTTCGCCTATTGCGGATTCATCGCCGCGATGGTGCAGGGAGGGTTGATCGGCCGACTCGTAAAAAAATTCGGGGAGCCAAAACTGGTCTGGATGAGCTTGATCATTGTCGCCGGCGCCATGCTGCTGATTCCTCTCAGCGCCGGTATCGGGATTCTTTTGCTTGGTCTCGGACTGTTCTCAGGCGGATCCGGAATTAACCGGGCGCCAATCATGGGGATGATTTCGAAGAATGCAGACGCTGACGAGCAGGGAGCGATCCTCGGAGTCGCACAAAGTGTCGGAACGCTTGCCCGCATCATCGGTCCAATCTTCGCAACCGTCGCCTACGCATACCGTCCCGTTCTTCCCTACGTAATATGCGCAGCCGTAGCCGTAGCCGCCTCCCTGATTGCCTGGAAACGACTGAAACCCATCAAGGATTAGCCCGACGGCAGTTGCGAAATCCTCTGAAAGTGACGCAAACAAATCCACTGCGGCCGTGGCGGGGAAATTTGGATTGGCCCGCTATCAGGCTCGCTTCGCTGGCACTGCTACAACCCGTCTGAACTCCATTAGTTCCTAGTGATCGGTTTGGGCTCGGTTCAAAGTAAGCGTCGCACCGGCAACGGGTTGGCGCCTACAACCCAACTTCAGCAACGAGTCACGGAACTTGCAATCCAGCAGGATTCGACTGGTCTGAGAAATTGGTGGTAAGCATCCGATCAAATACCCTGACATTGGGCTTCGCAATCACTCGTTGAAGACGCTCAATCTTGTATCAACGCTCCCGGTGAAAGTCACTTCGGAACCACAGCTGAACACGGCAAAGTTTTCAACGCCTTCCTGCCGCTAACAACAGTCCAACAAACTGAAACTACCGGCCAAACCTGATAAATGGGTGAAGGAACAGTTGTCGGAATGGGTGATCTCCGAACTCCAGATCACGCTGACCTCCCTGAATGAAACCAACCGACTGCCGCAGCATCACCGCGATCCCTTTGACCGGTTGCTCGTTGCCCAGGCCAAACTCGACGGGCTGACTATCCTGACTCCTGACCCGCTGGTTCAAAAATACCGCGTCGACTGGATCTGGTAGTCGGCACCGCCGGTCGCAATTCAATTGCTACAGCCGCAAGCAAAAGAACCGCGAGACGCTCAAGCACGTCGAAGACAATCCCCAGATAAATTTGTTCGGGTGAATCTGCAACGATCCGACAACTCACCACGTAGAGTCTTTTCTTTTTCGGAACCGAGCCGTGGGGAGTTTAAAATCGTTCATCGTTACAACGCTTGATGAGGTGGGGTCTCCCGCGACGGTCCAAGGCTTTTTGTTTTGAGGGATCATTTGGAGCGGACAAGGTTGAAGGCCTGGTCTGGATGAGCGGCGAGCGGCTCGTTTTTGGCGGGCATCCACTCATCCGTGGCCAGCTCGGTGAGCAGGCGCAGGTTGACGCTGCGGATCAAGGCCAGGTCGGCCAGGGCGTTGGCGTCGCGTCGCCAGTGGTTTTTATTTTCCACCGACCAATGCGCCCGGGTCAGGTTGAT
>JBDNGP010000213.1:0-3436 GCA_041689265.1 Verrucomicrobiota bacterium | reverse complement strand
GGAGACGATGTTCATCGCCTCAAGTGGGCTGCGCCAAAAATAAAAAGTTTTTTCAAGCCCGAAGTGTCAATCAAAACGATCTGGACCGATCACATTTTCCACGAATTTTTCGGTCACTCCTTTTTCGGACAGGCTCTTAGAAAGAGAATTACAAAATGAAGCGACGACGACATAGCTAGGAATTCAAGAAGGAAGCCGTGCGGTACATGGTGATGGAGGGGGAGACCAATCGTTGACCTCCCCCAGATAGAGCACATGGCGTTGGACGCATCTCTTGCCGATCCGACAGCTCTCCACGATCGACCAGGTCCGATGCTCTTTCCCATCTTTGCGCCGGGTGCTGCACTTGAGATACATGACGCCGGCCAGTGTAGACCCTGGAAATGTGCTGCCTAGTGTCTTGGTCGCCACGACAGCCCTTTCGGGCTGTTTTCGCACGACGCCTCCCTTGATTTTCAACAGTTTCCGTCACCAAAAAAGTTCATCCCTCCCTCCAGTAGCGGAAGTCGGGTTAATCAGTGGGTGTGATGTAAGGCACATTGGGATCCCTGCCAGCCCCAATCACGATTATTTGCAAACCTCCTTTTATTCGCCGAGTTGGCTCGACGAGATCAAGTGTGTTAATTGCTGTATGTGCGGTGGCTAGTTATGCTGCAATGCAGGGTGTGCGTGGCATTTGCAATCTGCTATAATCTGTCGTTTGCAATGCTGTTGAAGCTGCTGTAGAATTCATCCGCATGACAATTTCAGTATATGATTCGCCTGAAGCCAAGGCAATTGAACTCCGGCTGACAGCATTTGGCTTTAATTGCCAACGGTTTACGTTGGGATTGGTGAAGGAATTGTCCCACCAGTACGTCGACTTGGTCTATGTTGTTCCGCTCCCGGTCTTGCAGGCGCCGGAGTGGGCGGCTCTTCGCGTTCGTCTCGCGCAGTCCAATCGATATTATGTTGTTGTCGGGGAGGGAGCAGAGACAAAAGAGATTGTCATGGCGGTGCGGGACGGAGCCCATGATTTTGTGCAGCGTGAGGACACTGACGAGCGTTGGGTCAGTTCGATTGATCGGATCGTGGAATCGCAACAGTTGTGGCTACAGCTTTACGGAGGAACCCCCAGAAAGAGTAACGAGCTGCTGCTTGGTGACAGTGCGGCGATGCGTGCGCTGCGTCAGTCGATTGACCGGTTGGGCCCAACGAACGCCACCGTCCTCGTGTCCGGTGAATCCGGCGTGGGCAAGGAGTTGGTGGCCAACTCGCTGCACATGACCACCAGTTCCGGGCGCTTTATAGCGGTGAATTGCGCGGCGATTCCGAAGGACCTGATCGAGGCCGAATTATTCGGGGCGGAAAAGGGGGCCTACACCGGATCGATCAAGGCTCGCGAAGGGCTCGTCGAGCAGGCGAACGGAGGAACTCTGTTTCTGGATGAAATCGGTGAAATGGATCTGGGGCTTCAGCCGAAGCTGCTCCGATTTCTGGAAACGAGGCAGGCACGTCGCGTCGGAGGCAACACCGAATATAAGGTCAATGTCCGCGTCATTTCAGCGACGAATCAGAATCTGGAACAACTCATCGCCAACGGCCAGTTTCGCGCGGATCTGTTTTATCGGCTCTCGGAAGTGGCTCTGCACGTTCCACCCTTGCGCGTGCGGCCCGATGATATCCCGACCTACGCGCTCGCGTTCGTGCGCGCGGCGGGCGAGCGGTTCGGTAAGAATTTTGAAAGCCTTGAACCCCAGCTCGTACAGCTCTTTCAGGAGTTCGACTGGCCGGGCAACGTGCGTGAATTGAAGAACGCCATCGAGCGGATGGTTATCCTGTACGACGGTCCGGTCCTGCGTGCGGGTTGGTGGGAGGTGCCAAAACCGTCACCGTTTCCGACGCAGGCGGGGCAGAATTTGCGCGCCGGTGCATCCCAGAATCAACAGGGCTTTCAAGCGCAGCCGGCGGGCCCGGGCGCCGGCTATTCAGCGCCGATGAGCCGCAAACAAAAACTCGAGCTTGCGCAGAAGCTGATCGCCGAGGGCGGGCACGATCTCACCTGGATTGCGGCTCAGGTCGGGGTCAATTCCTCCACTCTCTATCGCTGGCGGCAGGCAGCCGGGAACAAAGTGTGACGACTGGCTATTTCACGTAGCGGGCGATGCCTTTGTCGAACGGCGTAGGCTTAAAGTCGAACGCCTCCTGTGCCGGTCGACCGTCCCCCACGTTGTCTTCCTGCAACATGAGAAGTTGATCGCGGGTGAGGGGGCTTGGTCTTCCGAGTATTCCGAAGGCGAACTCCATCGCCGCCGCTTGGATGTTTGCCAGCGGAACCGGCACGTGAAATTTGATCCGATGTCTTCGGGTTGTTCGCAGGATGAGATCGTAGATTTCGTTAAGTGAAAACTCTTCCAGACCACATAAATCAAAGGTCCGATCAATCGATTCAGGTTTCTCCAGCGCGCTCGCAAAGCAGTGCGCGACGTCTTCCACGGCGATCGGTTGCAACTTGTTTCTGCCGTTCCCCATCACCACCGCGACCGGGCTGAGCTGGCAGATCTTCGCCAACATATTCACAAACCCGTCGTCGCGACCGTAGATCACTGACGGTCGGAAGATGGTCCAGTCGAGGCTGCTCTTGCGGATGATGTTTTCCGCCTGCCATTTTGATTGATGATATTGCGACATCGCGTTCTCCCGCGTGCCCAGCGCACTCATGTGCAGAAGCCGTTTCACCCCCGTTTCCTCGGCGACCCCGACCACTGAGCGCGTTGCCTCGACATGGGCGTTCTGAAAGGTGTTGTCGCCGAACTCGCTGATGATTCCCACCAGATGAATGACCGTGTGGCATCCGTTCATCCCCCGGGTGAGGGCGTCCCGTTCGTTCACCGAACCGGGAACAATCTCCGCACGATGTCGGTAGGCGAGTTGCCGGGTGGATTCCGCGTCCGAACGGCGAGTCAAAAGCCGGAGGGTGTGACCTGCTTCATGCAGTTTCCAGAGAACTTCACGTCCCACAAATCCGGTGCCACCTGTGATGAAGATTTTCATGTTATCAATTTTGAGTGATGAATTTTAAGACATCATCAGATCAGTCAGCGCTGAGCGGATATAGCGTTTCTGTGATTTTACTCCTTCCATCACCTCGCGATGCTACAATTGATTTGTCTTGGTAAAACCCGTGACGAACGAAGATGTTCTTGGACAGTAAGGGAGCCCACAAGATCCCGAAAAGAAAATTTTCGTTTATCGATTCGACTCCCGTATCCGAGGTGGCAACCTTGTTGAGGTGAGCTAGATTTCTGCCCGCGATATAAGAGAATCCAGCCATGAAGACCTCACAACCACGAAAGCGATAGAGCCCGGAGTTCAAGGCCCAGGCCATCGAGCTGCTGGCGAGCGGTCCGGAGCGGATGACCTGCGGGCGCTGCGACGCGAAAACGTCCTGCTCCGC
>JBDNGP010000212.1:0-9966 GCA_041689265.1 Verrucomicrobiota bacterium | reverse complement strand
GGAGACGATGTTCATCGCCTCAAGTGGGCTGCGCCAAAAATAAAAAGTTTTTTCAAGCCCGAAGTGTCAATCAAAACGATCTGGACCGATCACATTTTCCACGAATTTTTCGGTCACTCCTTTTTCGGACAGGCTCTTAGACGGAAAATTCATCAATTCGCGGAAACATTCTGAACTATCCCAGAATTGAACTCATTATTTTAGCCACTGATCGACACGGATGAGGATTTTTCACCACGGAGACGCTGAGCGCACGGAGTCCGGAAATCAACGGGAACAGTGGCGGTCCTGGTCGTCCCTCCTGACTCTGCGTCCTCCGAGCGACCTCATCTTCTTTCTTATCCGTGTTTCATCGGTGTTCATCCGTGGCTAAAAAGAATTCCCACTTCCGGCCTACCGCTGGTCGGGTCGTTGGTATTGCAGGATCGGCAGGTAATACCGTTTGTGCGCCGCCTGCCACCAGTTACCGGAGTTGTCACTGGATCGGGTAAAAGAATAATCGTAGGCGAGCACACGAATATATCGCGGTGGATCGGTCTCGAAGGGGTTGCTCTGTAAAAGAGCGGTCACCTCCGGTGAACGTTCAAAGAGCCGCTCGCAAAATTGATGAATCCAACGCGGCGCATTTCCCTCATTCAACGCGGCGAACCACATCTGCCAGTCGAGTCGCGGCATGTGAAACGGCAGAAATGCGGGACGTTGATCAAGTGGCCCTGGCTTGTATTTGAACACATAGGGCTGCCAGTTGATGCCATCGGCGCTGCCCTCGATCACCAGTTCAGGTCGCGACCTCGTCATGACCGCGAACAACCCGTAGTTGTTGATCAGATGAAACGGCGCAAGGTGGTTGCTTGCCCAGCCGACCGGCCCAAATGCGGAAACACGCCCGCCGGTGCTTGCCACAATTTGCAAGCCGCCAATCGAAATCGCCAGCACGGCGTAAGTGGTGAGACAAGCCCTGCGCAACATGAAGGAGCGCAAGACCTCCGGGCTCGCAGCGGGCTGCGACAAGGCCAGCGAGCCGGTGTCCTGAAAAACATCATTCCCAGTCCGTGCGGAGCTTTCTGCGCCCCCGGAGGTGGCGCGGTCCGTTTCCGGCTTGGGACGCAACCTTGCGACGGATTGTATCGAGAAATTCTTCACGGCTTCAATAGCCCGATCATCCAGCAGAGAAAAGCCCAGCACGATGGTGAGCAGGTTGAAGAATCCGTAGTTGCCGGTCAGCAGGATCACAATTTGAAAACCCACCAACGGGGCGAATGCGATCAGCCGCAATCGTCGCGGCGCAAAAATGAACAGCGGAACAATCAACTCGATGACGAACATTCCGAACGTTCCGGCTTTCAGGAGGCCAGCCGGAAGTTGATGCGCAAACCAACCGATCCACGTGGGTAACGGTTGCGTTTCGAAATGGAAACCGAGCGCGGTCAGGTCACGCCAGACGGGATCGCCGCTCGCGAGTTTCACCAGACCGGATTCAAGCATCAGCCGGAACAGCAACCAGCGAACGAGAAAGATTCCGATGAAACGCCCTTTGCCTGTCGCGGTTCTCAGCGTTCGGCTCCAGGGCGAAACGAGGATCGCCAGAAACCCGGTTTCGAGAAGCAGCGCATCCCATTGAAAACTCAGAAAATCCTGACCAAGTCCGGTCAATGAAAGATAGAGGACCCAACAAACGAACATCGTCAGGGCCGGAAAAAGTCCGACCATCACCAGTGCGGAACAGACGATGCCCACGAGCGAGTAAACCGATAGCGCGGTGTCACCGGCGGCCAGCCAGCCGAGCGTTGGGAATTTTAAATAACGCGAGATGCCCACGCTGTTTTGATCGAAGTATTGCCCTACCGACGACATGAAACCGGAAGCCGGTAGAATTCCGTGGTCGCCGACCAGTCCATGGATTTGTGTCCACAGCGAAAAGAACGCGATCAGGAAAACGAAGCCAACACCGCGGACGAACAGGTCGGTCGTCTGCCGGTAGGTCGGGATCTCCGGATTGCGACCCCAAAGCAGACGGTTAGACCACGAGAAGATCGTCCGGTGCCCGGCGACAAACCGGTAGAACGTTTCCGTGACGGGCGGGACGAGCGGCACGGTGAGATAGAACCAGAGCAACCAGCCGAGCAACCGGGTATGTGTCAGCGAGCGGAAAACGGCTTCGGCGGCGCGTGAGATGTTTCCGTCGCGGTCGATGTATTGAACGGCCTTCTCACATTCCTCAACTGACAGTTCCGGAAAACGACCGGTCGGCAGCAATTTCTGATAGCTGACGTATTCGATTTTGTCCCGCGTCCACGACTGCCACCGCGTGATCCAAAAGCGACAGAACCCGCAGTCGCCATCCCAGACCATGACGGGCTTCTGAGGGTTGTTCGCGACGGTGGTCCGGAGATTGTGATCGTTATTCAACGCGGGCGAGTATGATCGCGACCCGATGAATCAGGCAACCGGGGAAACTTGGCGGAGACGCGCACGCCGTGTGACGTCAGCCGGGAAGGGGCGGGGGAACCGCTGATCTGCGCTGATCAACGCTGATCAGAGACGGCAATTTGGCGATGCTTTCTGACGTGTGAACTGTTCGTCGAACGATGAATCAAAGAAGACAGCAACCTTCTGTCTGTTCCCACAAAATTAGCGAATATAAGCGCAGATCAGCGGTTCCCTCCGCATTGATCAGGCTTTGCCCCTGGACGTCGGGCCCGTCGATCAGTTCTCCTGCGAGATCGCCGTCGGCGTTCATCGGAATAGCTGGGAGCCCGCCCAACAGTTTCTTGGGAAACTCGACGTACGGCGGATCAAGTGCCCGTGGGCACGGGATCAACGGGCACAGCCCCACCGACTGTTTTCGTGCCGTGAGTATTGCACTGTTGAATTCCTTTGTGCTCACGGTGCTGGACGAGTTGTCAAAGTAGGTTTCTGAGGAACCTTGACCATGCTCTTTAATGTCCGAATAACCGCATCAGGCGTTTGTGTTTGTGCCATTGAATTCTTTTCTGTTCGGTTTTTGGCAGGCTGCGACAATATGGGGGTGTAAATGGACGCTCAAGATCACGAACTGCTGGAGCAATTCCGCACGCGCGGCGACGAATCCGCTTTCCGTCAACTGGTCGCCCGTCACGTCGGGATGGTGTTTGCCGTCGCCGAGCGGGTGACGGCCAACCGCCCCTTGGCCGAGGAGGTTGCCCAGTCTACCTTTGCCCAACTTGCCGGCAAGGCCGAGACCATCGGGGCCAACGTCATTGTTGCCGGCTGGCTTTACCACACCGCCCGCAACCTGGCGCTGGCGGCCGCCCGCTCTGAAGAACGCCGCCGTCAACGTGAACAGATCGCCGCCACCATGAACTCAAACGAACCCGATTCCGGCGTCGTCGCCCAACACCTGGAAACCGCGATGGACCAGCTCCAGACCGAGGACCGCGACGTTCTTCTGCTGCGTTATTTCGAAGATCGCAATCTGCGCGATGTCGGGAGTGAACTGGGCGTGAGCGAAGATGCCGC
This sequence comes from Verrucomicrobiota bacterium, assembly GCA_041689265.1. Classification (GTDB taxonomy): domain Bacteria; phylum Verrucomicrobiota; class Verrucomicrobiia; order Limisphaerales; family RI-55; genus JBDNGP01. The sequence goes on along the minus strand of JBDNGP010000212.1, from coordinate 6,468 downwards.
CCGGATGCGGGTGAATCGCGCGCTGGAAAAACTTCGCGGAGCGTTTGGCAGGCTCGGCATCGCGGGATCTGCCACCTGGCTTGTCGCCACCCTGCCGACCAGTGCCGCCGCAGCGGTCCCCGCCGGACTGGGTGCTACCATCTCAACGGCGGTTCTGAGTGGAACCGCAATCGCCGCCACCACCGCAGCCATTGTCACCCACACCACCAGCAACGCCATGAACTTGTTCAACCTGAAGACGACCGCCGCCATTCTCGCCGTCGGTGCCGTGACCGGAACCTCCACCTACTTGGTGAAGGAGAATGAAGCCGCCGGTTTGCGGGCAGAGCAGTCCTCGCAGTCTGCGATGCAGTCCCAACTCGCGACGGATCGGCGTGAAGCCATGGCGTTGGTCCAACTCCGCGACGAGCAACTCGAGCGGCTCAAGAAGGACGTGGTGGATATCCATCGCTTGCGTGGAGAGGTGGATCGACTGAATCGGGAAATGGAGGCAACAAAAGCGGTGGCGAAAGAAAACGGGGAGTTGCGAAATCAAATTTTGGGCCTACAAGATCAACTTCGCGGGCTGACTGAGGCCAGTCGAACAACCGGGGTTGACGGTGCCACTCCGTGGGACGGTGTGGAGGTACCTGAACGGCTCTTTACCAAAGCATATCAGTTGTCGTTTAATTTCGTTCAGGATGAAGATACCCTCCCACATGGCGCTGAAAACCGAGCACTCCAATACGATCGAAGATTGAGATCCTATTTGCTCAAAAACGAAGGTATCTCGTTCAAACCTCCGGAGATGCTCCACGTCGGTGAAGATGGGAAATTGTTTGTAAGAGCAAGTTTGGAAACTTTGGATCTCATGGACTCAATCACCCAGAAATTGAACGGATCGGAAGAAAGCGGGGGAGAGTAGGAACACCGTTTAGACCAGCGCCGGGAACTCGTCTTCCGAACGCTTCCACTTCCTTGTCTAGGCCAGTTCCGCAATGCCAATCACCGGACCGCGGCCATCCTGGCCGCAGCGACTCCGCCCTTGCCGAGGCACTTAAGAATTCCTGAACCGCTCGTGTTTGCGGAAGCGCTGCGGGCGGGACACCCGCGGTCCGGTGATGGCCGCCTCAACGGCCCCTCGCTTTCGAATGCGCCTGTTCGATCCAAACTGTTTGACGGGCTTTCGGCTGGGAGGAAATTAGTTCTCCCCCTCCTCCAGAAGTTGCCCCCGATGATAGTGCGCGTTCACCAGCTCCCTCCATCTCGCCGGAATCTGGGCGTTGATTCGCTCCCGATTGTATTCCTTTGGAGAAACGCCCGTGCTGGATGTTCCCATGATCCGATCATCCAAACCTTCAAAAACTCCCAGACTAACGAACCCGCCGGGTTCCCACTTCTCAGTGTAGGTGATCCATCGGTGCTGTGCGCCGATTCCGCCAAGTTCATAATCGAAGCGTCGCTCGCTCATTGTATTGAACATCTCTGCGCGATCCGCCCCCAGGGCCGATTCGATGTTCGCTCGAAACTGATCTTTCAGCGTCTGTCCTTCCTCGGGAAACGCGGGTAAACTGAATGTGATGAGGAGTTCCGGATCCGTCTTTCCGATGACCTCATCAAGTTTTTCTGAGATGGGCTGATCGAGGACTTCCAACACGCTGAATTCAACGGCTCTCTGGTGTGCGATCAGACGGTCGACGGACTCCTGAACGTGCGTCCGTTCTTCGGGATTCATGTCGAGCAGCGTCACCATGGTCTCATCCAGTTGAAACGGCTTCCCGGAATCCTCCGTCCACGGGGACAGTCCGAGCGACGTAATGAATCGTTTGCCAAGTCGCACCGTTTCGGATTCCTCGTTCCACCGATAAGGGAGTTCTGTGGTGGGCAATACCGTTTCTTGGCGGGTGAGTTCGTCGCGTTCGGCCTGGAGTCTGGCCAGTTCATTGAGTCGTTCAGTGATGGCAACCGAGCGCGCTTGAATCTCGGCATCGGTCCGAGCAATCAATTCGTTCGTCGCCCGGAGTTTCTCGATCAGGCTCTCGATCTGATTCTGAGCTTGTTGATGTTCCGCCTCCAACACGTTGCCGCGATTTCGCTGCATGATCCACGTCGTGCATGAAATCGCGATCAGGACGGTGAGTGAAATGAGATGCAGGTTTCGTGGTTTCATGGGACTCGGAGGCTGTCTGAAAATGTAGCGTCGGCCATCCGTGGCTGACGGCGAGGGCGGCATCCCTGCCGCCCGGATCGGGGAGCGCCGGCCGCTGGCCGGTAGCGCTCGGCGGCCCGCCGAGCGCTTGCGCCCTCCAAGTTGAGACGACCATTTGGTGCGCGTGGAAGGCCCCGGGATGAAGTCGTCGCCGGGCCGGCGACGACTGCCGGCGGGCCGCCGGCGCTCCCCATCGCAACTGGCTCAGCGGGCGCGGTCATTGTAGATCCAGCGAATCGCGATGGGACGCATGAACTCCGGAACGTTCATGAGGCTGTAGGCCAGATTTTCATTCGTGTTGCCGAGTCGATATGAGCTGCTCCCGCTGCCGTTGTTAGGAAGTATTTCGGTTTCGGTAACTTTGACGGGCAAGTCCGGATTGCCGGTGCGTTCCAGTGTGACCACCCGTTCGGGGTGGCCTTTTCCATCCGTCAAATGGGCGATGCTCGTGCTGTGATGAACGAACAGCTCGGCCCGTTCTGTTCCCAGAATGCTCGCAAGCCCGTCGTTCATCCGTTCCTTCGCTTCAACGGCCTGATCAGGCATCGGAGGAAATCGATAGCTGAGCATCTCATTGTTTTCGTCGTGTTCAAGGTGAGGGCGAAACGCCGGTTCGTATCGGGCGCTTGCGGCTTCAATTCCGGTCCAGCGGCGCACCTCATGTTGGATCAACTCCTGAACACTGGACGACTCGTCCGGGGTCATCGCCAACGCATCGATGATCGCTTCCTGCAACGTTCCCTCCAGGCCAATCGTGGGAATCCCGATCTCCCGCAGCAGTGATTTGGGCACTTCCACGTAGGATAAATCATCGCGCCAGCCGACCGGTTCCAGCGGCACGGGCTTCGCCACGATCACTTCCGGAGGGTTTGTAATTGCGGGAGGCGGTCCGGACAAATCAGCAAGCGTCCGGCCCATTGCGGCCAGTTGATTTGCGAGCCGGAGTTGGTTTGCTTCAGCAGATTCCAGATCGGAGTGGAGCCCGATCAACTGTGGTGACAACGCGGCAGTTGCATGTTCGTTCTCCCGCGTCGCATTGGCTTCGTAGGCAATCGGTGCAGCGCACACGAGCAACGTCGCGATGGTGGTTTGGGTTTTTGTCAGGTTCATAAAATGTCCCAACAGAATGCCCACGCCGGAGGCGGTCGCCGTTTTGGCGATGGCGGCTTGAGTGACGGTGCCCGCCAGCGCAATCGGGACTGCGGCTCCGGCTTGTCCGGTCATGCCGGTGGCCAGTGTTGCAATGGAGACTTTGAAACCGTGTCGCGAGAAGAATTGACCGAGGCCGTCCAACGCGCGTTCGGCCCTTTTGCGCGCGGCTTCCTCCGTCAGTCCAAGCAATTCACCGACTTCCTTCCATGACTTTTCTTCAAGGTAACGCAGAATGACGGCGAGCCGCTCAGGTTCACGCAGGTTGGCCAGCGCTTCATCGAGAAGCGGGAGAAGGCCAGCGAGTGTCAGATCTTCATCACGATGCAGTTTGCCAGATTCGATGGCGACCTGTTCACGGCGTTCGCGACGGAGGCGGGTTCGCAGGGCGAGTTTCGCTTCCTTCAACGTGGCCTGGTAAAGCCAGCCCGCGACGGTGTGGTGTCCTCCGAGTCGACCGGCCTTTCGGGCGAGCGCGAGAAATACGTTCTGTGCGATCTCCTCGGCGAGCTGGCGGTCTCCGGTCTGACGGAGTGCGGTGGCGAAGACAATTTGAAGATGACGCTCCACCAACGCGGCGAAGGCCGTCTCGCTGCGTTCCCGGCTGAACTGATGGATCAAGGCGTCGTCACTCATGGATGGGCGGATTCTGTTTACTGATGAACTGCCGCTCAATCCCGGAATCGGACAAAGTATTTTGAGATCAGTGGGTTGATTGCGCCGACAAAAAAAACACCTCCGCTTGCAAGTCCGAATACTGATTGCTGTTTTACTGAATACATCCCTCCCCCCGTTGCTCCGCAAAAAAAAGCGGCGTCGACACACTCGACGCCGCTATTTCCGGAATATCGTAAATCGCCCGCTTACTTCACCAGATCTTCCAGCAGCGAGTTGAGGCGTTTGACCATTGACCGGGGGTCTTCAAGGAGGCCGGCCGCAAAGCGCGCGTTGTCGTAAACCTGTTCGGCAATTTTGGCGGCCAGGTCCGGGTTGGCTTCGCGGGTTTTGTTCAGGCCGATGATGAGCGGGTGACGCGGGTTCACTTCGAGCTCAAACTTGTCGGCACCGGCAGCACCGGCGGCGGCTTTCATGAGTTTCTTCATGCTGGTGCTCATCCCCTTGTCGGCGCTCAGCACGACGGCGGGGCTGTCAACGAGCCGTTCGGAGGCACTGACTTTCTCGATCGTGTCACCGAGTTTGTCCTTGAGCCATTCGCAGAGGCCTTTCGTTTGATCTTCGGTGAGCGGTTCGACGCCTTCCTTGGCGGCGGGTTGTTCGATCTTGAGGTCGCTCTTCTCGGCGGACGTGACTTTCTTGCTGTCGAACTCGGTGAGGTGCTCCATCACGAACTCGTCCCAGGGATCGAGCAGGAACAGGACTTCGAATTTCTTCGAGGCGAACACTTCGTAATAGGGGCTCGCTTCCGCGCCGTCGCGGTTTGGGGCGATGACATAGAAAATCTCCGTCTGTTCGGTCGGCATGCGACTGACGTAATCAGCGAGCGACGTGGTCTTGCCGGCCTCCGTGGCGGATGATTCGAAACGAAGCAGTTTCGCGAGCGCATCCTTGTGCGTATAATCTGAAACGACGCCTTCCTTGAGGAACCGACTGTAGACGTCATAAAACTTCTGGTATTGCTCGGCATCCTTCTTCGCGCGCTCGTCCAGGAACTTCAGGAAGCGCTTCGTGAGCACCTTGTTGATCTTCGCGACCAATGCGGTGTCCTGCATCGATTCACGTGAAATGTTCAGCGGCAGGTCTTCGCTGTCGACCACGCCACGCAGGAATCGCAGCCAGTCGGGGAAGAGCCCCTTGGCCTTCGGTTCGATGAGAATTTTTTTGCAGTGCAAGTTCACTTCCGATTCGCTCTTGCCCATGCCCATCGTCTCGAAGTTCTGCGATGGCACGAAGAGCAGGGACTTGATCGCCAGCGGTGCGTCGGCCGAGAAGTGGAGACGGAACAACGCTCCCGACGGATCGTGGCCGATGTATTTGTAAAACTCGTCGTATTCCTCGTCCTTGATCTCGGATTTGTTGCGTGCCCAGATCGCCTGGACGGTGTTCAACTTTTCGCCATCGAGTTCGATCGGGAATCCGATGAAGTTTGAATAGCGCCGGATGATGTGTTCGACCTTGGATTTGGTGGCAAAGTGTTTTTCGTCATCCTTCAGCCGGACGATGATCTTTGTGCCGCGTGCCACGTCCTCCTCCTTTTCGACGACATATTCGCCGCTGCCGTCCGAGGTCCATTTCCAGCCCTCGGCATCGGCCTGCCAGGAGCGCGTGTGAACTTCGACTTCCTTGCCGACCATGAACGCGGAGTAGAATCCAACACCAAATTGCCCGATCAACGACGTGTCCGCTTTCTGGCCGTCGGCGAGTTGCTTGATGAAAGCCTTGGAGCCGGAGTGTGCGATGGTGCCGAGATTTTCGACCAGTTCGTCGTGAGTCATGCCGATGCCGGAGTCGGCGAATGTGACCGTTTTCTCCTTTTCATCCACCGTGACCTTGATCGCCGGTTCGATCTCCGGCTGGTAGATTTCGTTGCCGGCGGACTGGGTGAATCGCAGCTTTTCGCAGGCGTCCGCCGCATTGGAAACAAGTTCGCGGACGAAGATCTCCTTGTCCGTGTAAAGTGAGTGGATGACGATATCCAGCAGCTGTTTGATCTCTGCCTGGAATACGTGCTTTTCGGGTTTAGCCATGTGGGGGCTTTAATACTAAATATCGGCAAGAGGTCAAGAGGCACTGTAGAATTAGGTGCGTTTGAAAGCGCGGGGAGACGAACACTTTCAGGGGCATCTGAAACCTGCGACCTTGTCTTCCGGCAATTTGAGGTGAGCTAGATTTCTGGACCGTGATATAAGAGAATCCAGCCATGAAGACCTCACAACCACGAAAGCGATAGAGCCCGGAGTTCAAGGCCCAGGCCATCGAGCTGCTGGCGAGCGGTCCGGAGCGGATGACCTGCGGGCGCTGCGACGCGAAAGCGTCCTGCTCCGCCAGGAGAACGACATTTTAAAAAAGGCCGCCGTTATTCTCGGCACCAAGCCCCAACCGAACTCCGCACGATGATCGAGGACATCCACGATTCAACCGGCCACGGTATCCGCCGGATCTGCGCCACCCTC
>JBDNGP010000211.1:0-6354 GCA_041689265.1 Verrucomicrobiota bacterium | reverse complement strand
GGCCACTGCTGGCGCACTCTCTCCTTCCATGACCATGTAACGAACCGCCTCTTTCTTGAATTCCTGGCTATGTCGTCGTCGCTTCATTTTTCAATTCTCTTTCTAAGAGAATCCCCTGTCCATTTTTTCCAGTACAGATCATTGAACCGCGGGAGCATCCCCATCTGATTTTTTTGCTCTGATTAGAAACTGGCGAGCCCCGGTTTTCTTTGCGACGATGAATTCAATGAACTGTAGAACGAGATACCGGTGCGCCTTCACGCTGATCGAATTGTTGGTGGTGATCGCGATCATCGGCGTGCTCGCCGCGTTGCTGTTGCCGGCCTTGAGCAAGGCCAAGCTGAAGGCGCAAGGAATCGCCTGCAGCAACAACCTCCGTCAGGTCTCGCTCGCGTGGTCGCTCTATGCGGACGACAGCGGGGATCGCCTAGTCAACAATCACGGCATTCAGGAAACCCTGGCCACCCGGCAGAACTGGGTGAACAACGTCCAGGACTGGCTCTTCGCCGATGGCAACACCAACGTGGCCGCGATCACCACAGGCAAACTCGCGCCTTACGTGCATGAAACTTTCGCCATTTTCAAATGCCCGTCCGACCGGTCGATGGCCGAGAACGGGCCGCGTGTCCGGAGCATTTCGATGAACTCGATGGTCGGTAATCCGGGCGAACTCACCAACAAGTTTAACCCGCAGTTCATCCAGTTTTTCAAAAACTCGGACATTCCGGGCCCGGCCAAAATCTATGTTTTCCTCGATGAACATCCGGACACGTTGAACGACGGGTTTTTCATGAACCGCTGGGAGGAATTGCGTTGGGGCAACCTGCCGGGCTCCTATCATGACGGCGCGGCCAACCTGACGTTTGCCGACGGCCACGTGGAAAGCCATCGCTGGGTGCTGGACGATACCCGTCGTCCGTCCGTCAAAGGCGGCGCGGGAGGAACATTCGTTCCGACGGCCACGACGGATTATGACTGGCTCAAGGAACGAACGAGCGTTCGCCATTGAGCGGGAAGGAGCGGTGTCGTGGTTTCGTTTACCTCCGATTGAATCCGGCAGACTGTAGGCCGCGCTCCGGGGCGAGCGAGGCGCTCCCTCTCAATAAAACTCGTTGAACGAGAGGCTCAGTTCCTTTTCAAGCCGGGTGATGGCGCGCCGTTCTTTTGGGTCGATCAGGGCGACGGAAATACCCTTCTTGCCGGCCCGCGCCGTTCTGCCACTGCGATGCGTGTATTGCGCCGATTGATCCGGAAGCTGATGATGGATCACGAACGACAGTCCCTCGACATCGATCCCGCGCGCGGCGAGATCAGACGCGATAAGAAACTGGATACGCCCTTTCTTGAATCCCCTCATCACCTTGTCCCGCTCCCGTTGATCGAGATCGCCCTGGAGGACGTCCACCGGAAATTTGAGCGCGGTCAGTTGTTTGCCGAGAGCGATCGCACCCGCGCGGGTGCCGCAGAAAATCAGCCCACGATCGGTCTTCTGGCGCTTCAGAAAATCGGCGATGAACCGGGTCTTGTCCTCGTCCTTGCAAATCGCGAACTGGTGGGAAATGTCCCGATTGACCACATACGCGCGGTCGATCTTGAGAGTGTGCGCCTTCGCGGACATGCAGTTCTTGATCAGGGCATTGATCGCGTCGGGAATGGTCGCGGAAAACAGCCACGTGCTGCGCCGTTGTTTCGTCAGTTCAAGAATCTGCGTCAGCTCCTTTTGAAAGCCCATCTTCAACATCTCATCCGCTTCGTCCAACACAAGATGCCGCACCGAATCGAGGGAGAGCGCTTTGATCCTGATCAACTCCAACAGCCGGCCCGGAGTCGCAACGACGATGTGCGTCGGCCGCCGCAACGAGGCGACCTGACGGTCCAGTTTGTCGCCGCCGCACACGACTTCGACGAATATTTTGGCGGTATATTTGGTGTAGCGAAAAAGCTGTTTGCCGATCTGCTTCGCGAGCTCGCGGGTGGGGGCAATGACCAACGCCTGAATCTTGGCCGTTTTTGGGTCGATCTTTGTGAGCAACGGCAGACCGAACGCGGCGGTCTTGCCGGTGCCGGTTTGGGCCTGCGCGATGAGGTCGCCGCCGTTTTTCAGCAGGAACGGAATCGCCTCCGCCTGAATCTTCGTCGGGGTGACGATCTTCATTTCATCGAGTCCCTTGATCATGTCGGCGGGAATTCCGAGTTCTTCAAATGAATGCGGCATGGTGTCTTTTTGTAGCGGCTGCCCGAGACGCGTCATTGCGAAAGGCGGAAGGTAGGAACCCCGTCGGCCCGACTTCGGGAACCCGGGCTATGCATCAATTCGCGCCATATTGCCAGAAGTATGATTCCGACGTACCCGCGAAACAGGTATGAAACTGTGCCTTTGCGGGAGTCCGGTTAAAGATTTTGTTTCGATTTAACTTCGGTGTCAGGCGACCCTCGGCTGATGAACGAAAACATGGGACGTGTTCCGACGGAGCGGGAGGAATCCTTGTGCCCCTGCAAGAGCCGGGAGACCTATGCCGCGTGCTGCAGGCCTTTTCATCGTGGCACCGCGAATCCGGAGACGGCGGAGCAGTTGATGCGCTCGCGTTTCAGTGCCTATTTCTTCCGGTTGGTGGATTATCTGGTGAAGACCACGCATCCCGACACCCGTGAACCGGGGCTCAAGGGCGAACTGGAAAAAACAATCCACGAGGTCAATTGGAGTTTTCTCCGGATTCTTTCCGTTTCGAAGGGAGGCAGGGACGACAAAACCGGCAAGGTCGAGTTTGTCGCCAGTTACTTCGTGGGAAACGATCCCGGCGAACTGCACGAACGATCCCGGTTCAAACGGTTCAAAGGCGTTTGGAAATATCTGGACGGCAAAGCCTGAGCACGGAGCTATATGTTTGCATCAACAACGTGAGAAAGGCCGGGGAGCATTTCCTCCCTCCGACGCTGGCGGTCACACGAAGAACAGGCCGCCACCCCCGCAAGGGACAGCGGCCTGATTGAATTCTGCGGATTGTTATCGCCCGCCCATCGATGCCTCGATCTGTTTCTGTACTTTTTCAAGATTGAAGGAACCGGCGGTCTGGCTGGGCGGATAGTCTTTCATGGTCATCAGGAATTTCCCGGTGAACTGTTGAAACTCCTCCAAGGTGCGCCAAAACTGTAGAAAAGATCCGCCGACTGACAAGCGCCAATTTTAAAACAAGCGCGAAGGAACAGCGCTGTTCGGCACAGGATTTCAAGTAAGATAATCTTGCGATTCCTTCCGGTCGGACTAGAAACAGAGCATCAGTCTCTGGAAGCAATGCCGTATTCGCGTTTCAATCGATTCCTGTTGATCGCCGCCATGGCGCTCGCCCTCGCCGTGCTCGCGTTCGTATGGATTCAATCGCGAACCGCGATTCGAGGGCAAGAAGGCCAGCGTCTGGTTCGCCGAAGCCCAGCTGGACGCGGGGAGGCTGCCCGATTACGGCAAAGTGTTTGTCGGCTGGGGCCGTGCGGGGGCCGAGTTTCTCGCGAAGCGGCTGCCGCCGAACCACCAGGATCGTTTAAGGGTTCAGCTAATCAGCTGGTACAATACTTACTGCGGTCATCTCGGGCTTTCACCCATCGTCTACCAGAACACCGTGATGGAACAACAAACCGCGCGACGGTTGCTGGGTTATTTCGAATCGGAGGCGGTGCCTGTTCTATTAAACTTGCTCGAAAGTCCTTCGGAAGCGAGTCGCGTGGGGGCGATACAAGCGATGTCAGAGCTGGGTCCCAATGTCGCCGAACAGATCGGTCCTCATCTCGTTCCGTTGTTGAACGATCCTTCGCCCACGATTCAATACGAGGCCATCACGACCCTTTCGGTCATCGGGTATGATCCGGACGTGGTGATTCCTCTCATCACGCCGTTCCTGCAACACCAGAACGACCGACTGCGAATCGAAGCGAGTTACGCGATCGGCAGTTACCCTCCACAACCGACGCTGACGCTTGAACTGTTGAAGAGAGCCATCGTGGATCCAGACCGCACCGTGAAGGGAAACGTGATCAGGGCGCTCGGTAAAATCGGGAAAGACGCTCGGACTGCGATCAATCCGTTGAGCGCGATGCTGGAACGCGGGAGCGGACTCCCGGCCGCGCGAGTGGTTGAAGCATTGCCGTTCATTGCAGAACCCGGTGAATTCGAGAATGAATCCGCCTACCAGAGCGCGCTGAATGTCGCGTTGGCTCAACCGGACACATACTACACCATGATGGCGTGTCGTGGGCAGTTGCGGCTGAACCGCTCGTCACCGCTGTTTCAGGGAACGGCCATGCAATTGATCAAATCCGGTTCCAACTGGCGGGTTTGGGAAACTGTGGATGCACTTTCCAAACAGGATCCAATGCCCGGCTGGGTGAGAACTTTGTTGGAGACGGCGACCCGGCATCCGAACGGACTCGTCCGGGCCAAAGCCCGGGCGGCACTGGATCGGTGATGCGGCCGGTCCCGTTCACCACCGACCGGTCGCACGGCCCGGCGGAACGGGTTCAGCAGAAGATCAGCACCAGCAGTTGGGCGCAGAGAATCCGGAGCAGCATCGTCAGGGGATAGACGGTTGCATAGGCCATTGAAGGAGCCTCGGACTGGCTGATGTTTCCGGCAAACGCGAGGGCGGGTGGATCAGTCATGCTGCCGGCCAGCAGTCCGCAGATGTTCATGAAGTTCATCTTCAGTTTCCATCGGGCAAACCAGCCAACACAGAGCAGCGGGATCATCGTGATCGCGGCGCCGACCAGCAGCCATTCGAGACCGCGCGCGGAAAACGCGGTTTCAAAAAACTTCTCGCCGGCCTTCAATCCGACGCACGCGAGGAAGAGCGTGATGCCGAGTTCGCAGAAGGCGAGGTTCGCGTTCGGCGGCATGTACCACACGAGCGGTCCGATGTTTCCCACGCGGCTGACGAGGAGCGCGAGAATCAAAGGGCCCCCAGCCAGTCCCAGCCGAACCGGCTCCGGAATGCCGGGGAACCGAATCGGCAGCAGGCCAAGCACGATGCCCAGGGTGATGCCGAGAAAGATGGGGATGAACTGCGTTTCGTTCAGCGCCTTCGTGGAGTTGCCCACTTCCTTTTCCACCTCGTTCAACGCGGACTCCTTGCCGACCAGATGCAGGAGATCACCGAACTGCAGACGCATCTTTCCGTACGCGTTCATCTCAATGTCGCTGCGGGCGATGCGGGTGACCGTCACGCCGTGCCGCTCTTCGAGACGCGCTTCGCCCAGGGTTTTTCCCAGCACATTTTTCCGGGTGACCAGCACCCCTCGATAACCGACCGGCCCCGGCGCCATCACCAGATCAAAGTCCGCCTGATGGCCGATGATCTTCTGAAACCGGTCGACCATGCGCCCGGTGCCCACGACTAGGATCGCGTCGCCGGGGTGAAGTTCGGAGTCGCCAGATGCGGTGCGCACCTCGGTTTCATTTTCTGATCGGATGCGCGAAATGGTCACGGCGGTTTCGGAGCGCCCCGGGATGTCGCGCACTTTCACTCCGTCCATGTTCGGGTTGGAGACGATCAACGTTCGTCGTATCAGACTTTCGACACCCTTTCGATTGCCGGCGTCCCATTGAGTCACTTCAAGTTTGGTATCGATGCGGAAAAACAATTTCAAAATCAACAACGCGCTGATGATCCCCACGATGCCGCCCGGATAGGCCACGGCATAGGCAAGCGCCGGAAGCATGGCGCGGTCATTGGTCACGGACGGCATGGCGGCGAGCGCCTGCTGCGCGGCTCCGAGCGACGGGGTATTCGCCGTCGCGCCGGAGAACAAACCGACGACGGAGGCAAAATCGAATCCCAGCAGTTTGCCGGACAGCACGGCCACCAACAGGCCGCCGAACACGATGGCCGCAGCCAGCGCGTTCAGCCGGAGCCCCTGGCTCTTGAGGGCCGAGAAGAATCCCGGCCCCAGCTGGAGGCCGATCGTGAAGACGAACAGGATGAGTCCGAACTCCTTGGTGAAATCAAGAATCTCATGATTGATCGACTGGCCGAAATGCCCGAACAAAATTCCGGCGAACAGCACGCCCGCGCTGCCCAGACCGATGCCCCGGAACTTAATGCTTCCCAACCCCAACCCCCAACCCAACCCCAAACCCCAACCCCAACCCCAGCCCCGCAACGATCACCAGCGCCAGCATGAAAATCGCGTGGGCGATCGGCTCCGTGGAATGCAGCTCAAATAATAAATTCTGGGTATGCACTTTACGCCCCCGACCACTACAGGTAGTGTTTGGGCATGGCAGAATATCCCCGAACGGTGGTTCAAATGCGTGATTGGTTCCCGACCGAGGACGCCTGCCGCGTTTACCTGGTAAGTCTGAGGTGG
>JBDNGP010000210.1:0-47555 GCA_041689265.1 Verrucomicrobiota bacterium | reverse complement strand
GCCACCTCAGACTTACCAGGTAAACGCGGCAGGCGTCCTCGGTCGGGAACCAATCACGCATTTGAACCACCGTTCGGGGATATTCTGCCATGCCCAAACACTACCTGTAGTGGTCGGGGGCGTAAAGTGCATACCCAGATTCATGAATCCCGTTGGTGGCGGTCAGCAGTCGAATCCGCGTCCAGTTTTCGGCATCAAAAGAAACGTTCAGCACCGCGGTTTCACCGGGATTGGTGTCGGCTTTCAGCCACAGGTCTTTTCCGCCGACATCACGCAGGAATTCAAACACCGCGGGTTCAATTGATTCAGGTCCCGCAGACTTGTTCACCGCAAATACACGCGCCGTCAGATTGGTTTCCGTCCCCGACAGTCGATACACCCCGCCGTAATTCGGCGGTGGCTCGACGATGGTGTAGTCCGTCTTTTCAACACCCGGCAACTGTGAACCGGCCTCGCCCGTAACCTTGAACAAACTGGAAACCTGTCCGCTGAGAAAATTAAAATAAGCCAGTCCCTCTGCCGAATCAGCCTGGCCGACGCCTTCCTGAATTTCGTAGAACACCGTCAACTGCGGATAGGCATCCCCGTGACGCTCGATCCGAATCACGGCTGCGTCGCCAGTGCCTCGGACGGTGATCGGATCGACGGTTTCAAGCGTCACCGCTCGTTCCTCTTTCGCGCCGAGCGGAAGTATCTTACTGGTCTCCAGGACCAGCAGCAGCTTGGCCTGCAGTTCTGCCGACATGTCACCGACTTCATCGAGAAACAAAGTCCCGCCGTCGGCGTTCTCAAAATAGCCCTTCCGCGAATCCGTCGCGCCGGAGAACGCCCCTTTGACATGACCAAAGAACAACGACTCGGCGAGGTCCTTGGGGACGGCGGAACAATTGACAGGAAGGAACGGCTTTTTCGATCGTGAACCACCGAAGTGAAGTGCTCGGGCAACCAGTTTCTTGCCGGGGCCACTTTCGCCGGTGATTAAAACACTCGTGGATGTTGCGGGCTGTAATTTTCGGATCTGATCAACGATTCGGGCCATCGATGGAGTGGTGCCGACCAACCGGTCAATGCCCCATCGCGCGGCGTCCAATTTCGAAACCAACGACAATTGATCATCCGCGACCTGGAGCGACGTCTTCGCCTTTTCGCGGCGATTCATCTCCTCCCGCAGTTGCGCATTGATCCGCTCCAGTTCGCCATTCTTCCGAATCACTTCCTGATTCAATTGATGGTTTGTCAGATGAGTTCGAACACGCACCAACACCTCCTCCGCCTGAAATGGTTTGGTGATGTAGTCCACACCACCGGCACGAAAGCCGTCCACCATCGACTGAGTCTCGTTCGCAGCCGAAATGAAGATGACAGGAATGGAATCGGTAGCAGAATTGGATTTGAGCTGCCGACAGGTTTCAAACCCGTCGATGCCCGGCATCATCACATCCAGGAGAATCACATCCGGCTGAGATGTCAGAGTCACCTTCAGGGCCGTTTCACCATTCGGCGCCAACAGAATCTCGTAGCCCTCCGCAACCAAGGAGGCAGAAGGTGAACCGCCAAAACAATTCGATCTGTTGCCGTAGTCGAATTCTGGATGGACGCTCTATTCAAACGCCTAAACCACGTTCTATTCAAACATTTTGATTAGGGCTTGGATCAATTTTGAATAGAGCGATGGCTCTACCGGCGCCACGCCGCCCCTTTATTCTCCATATTCTCGAACAGGAGGTAACCGAGCAAACAGAGAAAAATGCTGGGTGACTCTCCATGGTGCCCCGCTCCACATGTAACGACGATTCGGAGGGGTCAGCTCGCGGTACAATGCCGCATCAAAATGAATGGTTTCTCTCTTCGCTTCCTCCGCGTCATTCTGTTCAACCTCCCGGCAAGCGGCACGATCACGGCAGGCCAAAAACATACGGGCGGAGGAAAGCCTGAAAGCACATTTGGTCATTCACCAGGAACGCAAGCCGTTCAATTTGTCAGACGCGCCAGCAGTTGGTTCCTTCTTATTCCATCACCGAGAGAGCTCGAATGAATGAGCGGCGAAGCCCGCGCCAAAACTGGTCAACCAAAGACGGGTGTCAATCCCGTCGCTGCGCATGCGGTCCTCCAACGCCAGCAGGACCGACGGACTGCTGCAGTTTCCATACTGACGCAGTATGTTCCGCGTCTCACGAAGTGACGTATTTTTGAGCTGGCCTTCCATCGACTCCACCACATCGCGTCCTCCCGTGTGGGCGATGACTTGATCAGGATCAGCAGTGCGTTGATCGAACAATTGTTTCACGGCGCGTCCGGCAACTTCCGGAACGCTGCGATGTAATTTGTTTTTCAATTTTCCATCCGCATTCACGAACCGTATTTTTTCCCTTTCACCAGGCCAATGAAGGGTTTGAAAACCACCCGCCTCGTATTTTCCGTCCCCCGGATTATCTGACCACACGGCAGCCGCCGCACCGTCACCGAACAGGCACAGGCTGATCAAAACACCGGGATCGTCATCCATGTAAAACGCCGATGAACAAACCTCAACGGCGACGGTGGCCACCCTGCTTCCAGGGTTCGCCTTTAAGAATCCATGTGCTGCACGGATGGTGGGAATGGCCGCTCCACATCCCAGTCCAACAAGGTCGTTGAGAAAAATATTCGAACGCAGCTCCATGATCTCAGCGACATGACTGGACACGCCCGGGCACAAGTACCCGGTGCAAGTGCAGACAAAGAGTGCATCCACTTCACCGGGTTTTACGTCGGCGTTCTTCAATGCAGTCGCGAGTGCGCGCGCGGCCAGTCGGGGTGCCTCCACCTCGAACCCCTGGTTTAGATCCTGAGCGCTGGTATCGAACAGCCGGTCGGGATCCGGCGCGGCGAACCGCCGCTTTTCGATCCCCGAATCGCCCTCGAGAATGCGGGACAGCAGGACCTGCGATCTCGGCTTAAGTTCCGCCACCCGCCGAGAACTTTTGATGATCTCGAGACAATCTTTCTGGGTGAAGACATGTGGTGGAAAGGCACTGGCAATGGATTCTAAAAACATTTGAGCTATTTGAGCAGGCGGGCGACCGGGCCGAACATTCCCAACTTCAAACCTGCGAGCAGAACGATTCGACCGGGTTCACCCATCAAGAATGGATGCAAAATGCGCGCTGTAAAGAGCCGGACACGGAATCGTCCGGTGATGTGTCTCCGGATCGTCTGCACGCAGTCATCCCAGCGCCGTGCGCCACTCGCAAATTCGACCAGTGGAGGAACGGCCGTTTCCGCAGCCTCGAACGCCATGGACATGCCGTTGCCAGTAAACGGTGGGATGATGCTTTCGGAGTCGCCGAGCACGCACAATTCCTCATCCGCCTGTTGCTGCCCCAGCTGAAATGCAGAGACTCCCGTGAACGATTCCGGATCGTGTTCCACTTCTTCAAGCCGCTGCTGAAGGGCCTCCAACCCGTTGGCGAACAGATAGTCGTTCAATAAAGAAATACCGGGCCCACGGAAATCGCGACGCTCGAACAGTCCACACACATTCACGCGATCACGTTCAACTGGAGCAAGACCGACGTAACCATTTGACCCGAGGTGCATTTCCAATTCCGAACGCAACTTCAGGTTATGGACGTGGACCTTCAGTCCGATCCAACGGCTCTGACTCTCTGGCTTGCGTCCGGCAGTCCAGACCAGACCGTCGACGGGAACTCGTCGTGCCCTTGAACGCGTCAAGAGCTGCCCGCCCAGTTCCTCAAAGCGCCGGGCGAGGCGTTGATCGAGTTCGAAACGGGAGATTCCCCGGGCAGGCTCGTCGAGCAGGCCTTCGAAAATCGGTTTCTCGTTGAGGTGCCACGAAGTTGTTTGCAGTTTCCTGGAGTCGCAAAGCAGCTCGGCGATACCAAGATTTCCCAGTGTCGATTCGGAGACTCCGTTGATGAATTCGCCGCAAACTCGATGACGGGGATACGTGCCAGCCTCCTGAATAATCACGGGCACACCTTTCTTCCGCAGAGCAATGCCGAGGGACAATCCTGCCAGCCCACCGCCGATGATGGTGATCGTCTTCATCGTTTTCTGGCAACCAGGCGGCACGCACCGAACACACTAAGCTCCTCGCGCACATCCCATTCTTCGCCCAAACCGAGCAACCCCCGCAGTTCACCTGACCGAAATCCAGCGCAGATGCTCGTGATCATGTCGTGACGGGTGACGTGATTAACGAAGGGGAATAGTGAGTAGCCACAAACGAGTGACACCCGGCACCGCCACGGTTCAGAAAAGATTAACATCCGCGCGTCTGATAATTTCTCTCCGAGAAGCATGAGCTGTTCTTTTTCGAAGTGATGGAGGAACAACGTCGCAACGACCGTGGCTCCAGCGGAATCGAATCCAGCAAACAAATCCTGTTGCGTCCACCTGACGGTTTCCGGCAGGTCGACCGGACGTGGCGCGAGATCGATGCCCGTCGATCGGTAGCCGAGGTGGCTAAGACGTTTCAGCAGTCGCCCCTCCCCAGCTCCCAGTTCGACGATTGGATGCTTTCGATCCAGTTCGGCAAGTTGTCGTTCGACCCACCGAAAATTTCCCATGAGCGCGTTGATCAACCGCAAATCGAGGCGGCTCCGTCGTGCGGCGGCATCATCCGCCGGGAGAGAGTCCAAAATTTCGGGTTGAACGGTACGAGCTAGCACGTCCTCATCATTTCGCGACTTCTCAGGAAGGCAATCGCTAAAGTGTCTAGGGAAGCTTCGCTGTCGCAGAATTTCGGAGCCGATTGGGGGCAGAGCGAACTGGAACAATTCTCAAAACAATGTCGATAAACTCGGATCCCGTTGTCCTGAGTTCTGTGCGCACTCGGAGGGGCGGCGACCAGTTTCAGCCTGCCGACGCGCCCGCAGGTTCGTTCGGAGAACTCACCCCACCCGCTTGCATCACCGTAAAAGGTGGGCGATCCCGATTTATCGGAAGAGCCTGGAGATCTTGCGGACACATACACTTCACACTGAATCCCAAGTCTTGGGGACGTCTCCGCTGAATTGCCAAACCCGATCCCAACATTCTTTCCGCACTACGCAACAACGTCGGTGCCGAGAACTACTTCACCTTGATCGCGTAGAAGTCGCCGCTGTTCTTCAAGCCGTCGCGGAGGTAGAGCACACCGTTGGACAGTGCGGGATTGCACCAGTTCATCCCGGATACCTGCGTGCGGCTGATCTGTTTGAATTCCTTGGGGTTCGCTTCGAAGAGAATGAGTTCACCGGCGTCAGTCAGTTGCAGAATATTTTCTCCTGTCACGATGAATCCGGAGTAGGCCTTGTTCGCGGACGTGACGATCAACCCGGTTTTGTCCCACTGAATCTTCCCAGTCTTGAGGTCGATGCATTGGACATTTTTCTTGGGACCGAGACTGAAAAGGTACTGCCCGACGTTCACAGGATCAGCGAAGTTCGGCGCGGCATCCTTGTTCACCCAGATCTCCTCGGCTTTCACACCGCCGTCTCCGTCCGGGGATACCTGGATGCCGGTCATCCCGAGTTCGTGCGAACCGACGACGACAATGTCGTTCCAGACAACCGGTGTGAGGACGTGCCGGCCAAATCCTGTTTTCATCGGAATCCGCCACAGCAGTTCTCCGTTGTCACGACGCAGGCCGATGGTCGCCTCAGCGGTAAACACGATGACCTGTTTGACTCCCGCGATGGTTGCAACCACCGGCGATCCGTAACCCGCCACATCATCCTGCGAATGCCACACGACCGTGCCGGTCAGTTTGTCAAAGCACACGACGCTGTGCGCCTCCAGCCCGCCAACCGGCACGATGATGTGCGGCCCGTCAACGAGCGGGGAACCGTCGTTGCCGTGTCGCGACGCACCTTCCGCCGATCCTTTTTCGCCGATGAATTTTGCGCCCAAATCAGTCACGTAATTCACGTCCCAGACGGGAAACCCGTTCTCAAGCGAGAGGCAGACCAACTGGCCCCGGCAGCTCACGGCGTAAACGTAATCGCCATCGATGATCGGTGTGTTGCGCGGTCCGGACGGGCCCTGGCTGTCGCTAAACACTTCGTCGATCTCAGCCATCCACACCTCTTCGGCGTTGGCGGCGTTGATCAGGTGAACGACCTCCTTGCCGTTCGCGGCGTCCATGATGACGACTTTGCCGTTCGCCGCGACAGGTGACGACAGGCCGGCGCCCAGTTTGGTTTTCCACAGGACTTTCGGGCTCGAAGGAAGTTCGGCAATGGACTCCGTGGATTGACCGTTGTTCTGCGGCCCGCGCCAGCTCGGCCAGTCATCGGCATGCACAATGGGCGACGATGTGAAGAGGCCCAGACACAGAAGGGAGACACGTTTGAATCGATCGAATCGTTTGGAGTTCACGACGCGGAGATTGCCTGACCGACGACGGGACGTGCAAACCGGAAATGCCGAATGCCGAAATTGGTTCACGGCGTCAGCACCGTCAGCACCGCGTCGTAGGCCGGCTTGGGTTTGCCGTTGCGATCAAAGAGCAGTGGGTTCGGTTTCATGCAGTTCTCCGGCGTGATGATGCTGAATTGATTCGTGAGCAACGCCCAGTCGCCCGGCCGCTCAGCAATGCGATCCGACAACCCAACGCCCATTTCGAACAAATCGCCCGCCGCGCTTTTCAAAGAAGTTTCAGTCGTTGCCGCCCGACCCGGCGAAGCGCCTAAAATGGCGAGCAACCCCACCACGAACGCGAACCGGAGAAATGGAACCAAGTTCGACAATCGTGGCAAATCAATGCCCGGGAGGAAGAAGGAAGATAGGTTCGACATGCCCTCAGGCGGGACCATTGGCTGCTGGTGAGAAACACCACCCTGTTCACCGGACGGTGCCTTTCGCCGATCAACCAAAAGATTGCCGGGGCTTCCTGGATTCGTATCCATTGGTGTCCATTCGTGGTTTTCTACTGCATTGTTCCGTATAGGATCAGATTGCCCCACCCGGCACGTCTGCAAAATTTGATGCTTGGGCCGATCCGCGCCAGCACAACGTCCCTGACAACCCTCGACCGAATCGGCGACATGAATTCAGGTCGTTTGATTTTGGAGAAGACGTTGGACATGGAAAAAGTTTAACCGCTGATGGACGCTAATGAACGCTGATTCTGATGGAGCAATGCAAGGGCGAGGGCTTCCGACACCAGTGCCTCGGCCCGACGTCTTCACATCTACCGCTTCTGATTCTTCAGCGCGGACTCGATGACCGCCAGATCATCCGGCATCATGTCGGGCGCGGCCTTCTTCATCATGACCACAAACCACGCGATCTCTTCCGGCGCGACCGGATGACCGATGTTTCCACCGCCCGCTCCTTTGTCCGAATCCGTCTTTGAATTCACGATCAACTTCCCGTTCACATCGAGAAATGCCGAGAACGGCAGACCGGCCGGGCCTCCCATCTTCTGGAGAAACGCCGTTGATCCGGGATTTTCCAGCGCCTTGTTCTCCTCGGTCTCCTGCACGACCACCTCCACCGGGACGAAGTATTTTTCAAACACGGGTTTGACGGCGGGCAACTCCAGAAACGCCTCATGCCGTTTGCACCAACCGCACCACGACGCACTGAAATGAACATAGATCGCTTTCTTATCCGCCGCCGCCTGCTTGCCTGCCTCGGCAAGCAGTTCATCCGTGGAAGGTGGAGTGGAAGCGGAATGGGCCATCGCGATCCCGAGCAACAACAGCAAAGCAATCAATCTGGTTTTCATGATCGGAAATCCTACGCCGAAGATCGCCGGAGGAAAGAGGAAATGCGGTCCACCCTCAACATTCTTGAAACTACGAAACAGGCTGGTGAGACCCGCCAAATCCGAGCCGTCGTACAGGATGTTTTGACACGAATTGCGCGAATTTCCACGAATCCATTTCGTTTAGCACAGTTCACAAAAAGAATGGCGAAAAAGGACGGGAGGCGTCGTTGTGGTAGGGCCGCGGGAAGTCGAACTTCGACTTCCAAAAGTCCCTACCCACCTCCGTCAACTTCGTAAGCTTCGAGCTACGTCTCCGACATTTTTTTTGCAGTACGCTAAATGCGGAACGTTTACAATTCCACCAACTCCACCGTTTCGTAGAGCGTGGTAATTCGCTTCGACGCCACACGGAACTGGCTGCGTTTCTT
The DNA here is from genome assembly GCA_041689265.1 of Verrucomicrobiota bacterium. GTDB lineage: Bacteria > Verrucomicrobiota > Verrucomicrobiia > Limisphaerales > RI-55 > JBDNGP01. Next base: position 39,428 of record JBDNGP010000210.1, on the reverse strand, counting down.
GTGACGAGGCTTGGGTGAAGAAGCCTCTTCCAGTTTAGTGCTTGGATCATAATACATAGAGCCCACTGCAAACGCCCGTAGGAGCCGGAGTGCATCCGTTCGTTCCGCCAGTCGCACTTTGTGCCCGTACGCATATTGCCATTTCGGGTCAGTCTGCCGTTTTGAAGGAACGTAAACGGCCTTCGCATGTTTGTGCGACCAATGCTCAAGAATCTTTTTGAATGACCATGAAGCGGCCACGTCGCCGTCCGCACTCACCAACGCGATCTTGCCGTTTGCGTCAGTGATCATTCCTGTCGCGCCATCGAAACCGGCAAGCTCCATTCTTAAACCGGTGGCCGCACAGTTTTTTTCAAAGAAATGCCGCCCGGAAAAATCCCAACGGTCGTGCTTTCCCTTCGTGTTTGGGCGACCAAACTTAAGAATGAATGCCGCTGCTTCATGCTCCGTGTAGAAGCCTCCGTCCGGCTCGGGCGTCATCATCGTGATCGGTCTGGCCGAATCGATACGGTCGAAATTCGCCACGGCAAACTGCTTGACCTCCCATCCAAGGAAGTCGGGCTCGGCTACACTGTTCTTCGGAATGCCCAGCTCGGCCTCCAGCGTGAACCCACCGCACTGCGAGGCTAGGCATGGTTTTAGTCCGCCCGTGGAATCGAGTTGTTTGGAATCGATCCAGCCAAGCTGGTTGATGCGCCTAAAGCGACCCTAATCCGAATGGTCTCCCAAACTCATCAACGATTGATCCGTCTGGATTTACAGTCACGGAAGCCACGTATTCCTCAACGGTGATCGCATCCTCGAAATCGCGCTCCCCGTCCATGAATTCCTGAAGCCGTGTCATCGCGTTCTCTGCAATCTCACGCTGAGCTTCCTCTTCCGTTTCGAAAACGTACGCCAATCCATGTTCGCCACGAACAGAAGGCACACGCCCCTCGCCGACGGAAGTGATATAGACACAGAAGCGTGCTGTTAATGTTTTTGCCATTGCTGGCAATACTACCTGGCCAGGTACGGGAATTGTGGCAAGCATTTTCCTGCTTCACTCAAACCAACCAACCTGGCAGCGTGCGCGCATGGCAGCCGGAAAACGATGGACCCGCAACGAACTGCTCGTCGCGCTAAACCTCTACCACAAACTCAGGTTTGGTCAGCTGCATTCTCGCCAGCCTTCCATAATCGCACTGGCGGAAAAACTGGGACGCGGGGCCAACAGTCTGGCGATGAAACTCTGCAACCTCGCGTCGCTGGATCCGGCGCTTAAGCTGCGCGGAATCAAAGGACTTCCCGGTGCAAGCGCTCTTGATCGCACGGTTTGGAATGAGTTTCACAACGATCTCAACGAAGCGGTGCCCGTCAGCGAGGAGGAATTGCGCAAACTGTTCGGCGTGGATGACGCCAGCGAATTGGAAGTCCTGCCAAAGGAAGGAGTTCGCGTACGCAAGAACCGGCCAACCGGCCCGACGGAGATGATCTCCAGCGTGAAGCTGCGCCGGGGACAGGATTACTTCCGCGAAGCCGTCCTCAACAATTTCGGAGGGCGTTGCGGAATCACGGGACTTGCCGTGCGCGAGCTGTTGATCGCGTCACATATTCTTCCGTGGGGCACCCATGCTTCGGAACGGCTGAACATCCGCAACGGTCTTTCCCTTTCACGACTTCACGACGCTGCATTTGATCGCGGATTGGTCTCCTTCGACGATTCGCTGAAACTGCTGCTCTCGCCAAGACTGAAGTCGGAATTGCCGCAACGCGCGGTGGCAGAAAATTTCGGAGCCTATGCGGGTCTGCCGCTAATTCTACCGGATGACGCGGCATTGCCGGACACCAGCTTTCTAGCCACACACCGCGCGAAGATATTCAAGAAGGGTTAGGTCTGCTGGCTGAACTTGTCCGGTCGCTGGCGAACACGCACTTTCCGCCGGCCCGTTCAAACGCGATCCGGAATCCTCCAATCCCGCAGAACAGATCGATGAAACGCAGGTCGGCGCTGGTGCGATAAGGCGGCGAATCCTCCTTTACCTTCGTAGTCGACGAGGTAACGAGGCTCTGACTTTTCTTCCTCTTCTTCGCTGGAGCGGGGCCGAGTGAGCCTCCTCACGTCGGCGACTACCCGTGTGTTTCTTTTTGGCGACGTTCACGCGTCCACCCCTTTGCACAACTCGGCGGTGGTCAACCCCAGCGCCTTGGCAATCCTCGCGACGTTCCTGATTCCGGGATTCCTCAGCCCGCGTTCAATCCCGGAAATGTAGGTCGGATCAAGCCCGGCCTTTTCCGCGAGTTTTTCCTGCGTGAGCGCTTTGTTCTCGCGTCTCCGCCGCACGCTGCGGCCAAAGAGAGTGCGGACGTCTTCCTGTTTCGGCATGACTGATAGTCCATGTCAAAACAGAGCCGGGGTCTATGGACGATCAGCCTGGTTGAGGAACGGGACGGACATCGCGTTGTGGAAATCCCCCCGACATATCGCCACCGACGATGCCGCTCCTGACGGAGGTTGGGATTTCAATGCCCGCCGGTTCTACATCTGTTTCGCTCCCACCGGAGCTCAACCGCGGGCCGGTGGACCGTTTCACCCGGACAGGTTGAGTTCGATTGGTAACAAACCATGATGTCGACGCACGTTTTGCTTGAGGCTTTTCGGGTTCTCTGCATGATCACGACGCTCCTATGAAAACTAATAAAAAGCCCCCTTCAATCTCCCCCGTTACGCGTCGTTCCTTTCTGAAGACCGGCGCCATCGCAACCGCCGGAATCGCCTCGCTTTCCTTTACTGGTCGCGCCGCCACGAACAAAAACAGCAAACTCCGCATCCTACAGATCGGCGTGGGCGGCATCGGTGGCATGGATCGTGGAAACCTCAAGGGCCATCCGATGGTCGAATTCGCCGGATTCTGTGATGTCGATGGGGCGGCACTCGACAAGGTCGCCGCCGAGTTCCCCGGCGCCTGGAAAATCAGCGACTACCGGGAGGCTTTCGCCAACCGCGTCGACCAGTTTGACGCGGTGATCGTGGACACCCCGGATTTTAATCACGCCCCCATGATGCTCACCGCCCTGAAGCATCACAAACATCTCTACGGCCAGAAGCCGCTCGTGCAGCAGCTCGACGAACTGCGGATGATGCGCGACGGCTTGGCGGCCCGTCCCGACGTCATCACCCAGATGGGCAACCAGCGTTCCTGCAATCCGGGACGCATGCGCGCCGTCGAAATCCTGCGCCGCAACCAGCTCGGCAAACCACTCGAAGCCCACGTATGGACCGGCGGCATTTCCCTCGGCCATTACTTCGACGCGCCCTGGAGCGACTACAAGCCCGCACAGCCCATTCCGAACACGCTCAACTGGGAGCTCTGGCAGGGACCGCTCACCAAGGCGATTCCATACAGTGAATTCATCGCGCCGCGTCGTTGGCGGAGTTACTGGGCGACCGGCGGCGGACAGCTCGCCGACTGGGGCTGTCATTTGCTCGATCTCCTTTACTTCGCCTACGACATGCCCGCGCCCGAAGCGGTCATGACCAACACCCCACGGCCCTCCGGTGTCGGACATTCAGATCACAACCTGAGCACCGTCACCTATCCGGGTGGCGGCCAGTTCGGTCGCGAGAAATTTGTGGTGCGCTACAACGACAGCGGACTGCAGCCTTCCTATGCAGCGCTCGGCCTGCCTCCGTTGAAGCTCGAGGCCAACTACACCATGGTGGTGTGCGAGGACGGAGTGCTGATCCTGGCGGCCGATGGCGACTTGCAGATCTACCGCAAGGGCAAGCTCTCGGACGACGAGGACATGCCGAAGGTGGAGCCGCGGAATCACTGGGGCGATTGGGCCGACAATTGTCTCGGTGCCAAGAAGCCGTTGTGGACTCCGCTGACGATCGGGTGGCGCATCACCGAGCCCGCGCTGCTCGCCGTCAAGGCGACCCGTTATCCCGACTACGAACTGCGCTGGGATGCGAAGAACTTCAAGTTCACCAACAGCGACGAGGCGAACAAGGAAATCTTGTCTCGTGAATACCGCGAAGGGTTTGCGCCGCCGAAGTTCAGCTGAACTTCAACGGATTAAAGAAGGCGCGGCCGAGTCATCGGTCGCGCTTTTTTTGTCTGTTGCGGAACACCATTGGCAACATGAACTCAGATTTTGATTTTGGTCGTTGCGGTTTCTTTTATTCGCTTGGCCAGCCGGTTGTGAGGATCACGGGAAAGTGCGAGGTCCGCAGCCTCCACGGCTTCTACGGGGCGCCCCAGCGCGAGCCACGTTTCCGCGAGCAGTGCCGAAGCCCTGACTCCACGATTCAACGCCGAGGCGGCGGCGAGAAAAGGGATCGCCTCAGACAAACGGCGCAATCGCAGACAGCATTCACCAAGCAACTCATACGTTTTGAAGTGCGGCTCCCGGAGAGCGGATTCGAGGAACAAGGCCAGGGCGTTCTCAATCTCTCCAGAATCCATGGATCGCCTGGCTTCGTCGAAAAACTGGCCAGCGGGCGAGCGACCTCGATCGTCAAACGGTTCTTGGAATTTAAGGTGCCTCTTGGGTCAGGACTCTACAGTTGTTTGGCTGGAAATAGTCGGCCCTTGTATGGCAGTTCTCGGGGGCTTGCTATTTGACGAGATCATTGGGGCTCAGTTCAGTGTCCTTCAGAATTTTGCCAAGCAATCCAATTCCAATGGTTTCTCCGCGATGAACGGGGACCACGGTTGCTCGACCGTCGATGTGGGCAAGGAAATGGTGGCTGCCACGTATGCGGCGTAATTTGAAACCGTGTTTGCCGAGGCACTTGATGAGCTCCCGTCCCGTGAGGCGCGGCGACTTTGGACTCATACGCGATTAGACTTCCACCGAGACTCTCTGGAATCCGACAAAGTTGCCGCCGGAATACTGGTCGCCATACTCCTCCAGACAGAGGCGAATGGCTTCCTGGATTCGCTCTGACAACTTGTCCAGACTTTTCGCCTGAGTATGGCATCCGGGCAACTCAGGCACGCTGGCGATCAGATAGCCATCCGCATCGCGTTCGATGACAACATTAAACTCCTTCGTCATGAACGAACCGTATACGGTGGGAATTCGGACATCAATCTTCCATTTTCCGGTTGATCGGGACAATCAAGAGAAACGGATGATTTATCCGACCAATCCAGTCGCCGCGTTGCGTCGGCGACAACTCCACAACCACCGGACGAGTGCAGCGATGCAACCCACCAGGCAGGCCAGAAACAAAACCGGGTCCAGCAGGTAGTCCCACAAGTTGGTTGATTCCATCAGACGCAACGCGTGGGCACCGACCGAAATCAAAACCAGACTCGAAGCGGTGCGTTGTCCGGCAAATTCAAATGCGACCGTGACCAGCAGGCAGACGAGGAGCATCCAACGCGGCGCGTAGCCCCACGCGTACGGATCGGTCACTGTGAATCCCATGGTCATCGGATAGAACACACAGCCGCCGATCAGAACCACGATGAAAAAACCGCCCAGCGAACCGCCGCCAAAAAATGGGAACGGCCTGGATGCAAGACCGGTTTGCCCGCAGGACTTACCTTCATCGGACCAGAATTTCGTCAAAGCCATCACGCAAAACAGAAAGGTCGGAATCGAGATATCGCCCGTCGTACCCCGCAACAATTCGACCAGCGATATTCCGCCCAGCGGAATGACTGACACCCCGAAGGCGATACCCAATAAAATGCCGCGAGCTGCATTCGACCGGACGACCGGACGGAGCACGGACGAGAGGATGACCAGCACCATCAACGCGGCTCCGGCCTGTCCGTAAATATTGTGAACCGACTGCATCATTTCGTTGCCCCTCTGATCTGTTCCTTCAGCCAGGATTCGTTGAACTCGAATTCACTGATCATCGCTCGGTTCCAGGTGTAGAGCAGATGGAACTCAGATCCTTGTTGAATGAGAAACGGATAGGCGAACTCCGGCGAGCAGCCCGTCTCGCAGTTGGCGCCGTCCGCCGCGCGTTGAGCCAGCGCATCGGGATCGTTCACCGGCTCGCGGATGGGTTCGTCCAGCAGGCGACGGAACCACTCCCGATATTCCTTTTGATTCATCGATCCGTCGTCGAACGTGGCGTTGTATTCGACATGATAGACATGCTGCCACGTCGATCCCTTGTCCATCGACACCAGCAGCGAGAGCCGGGCGCGGCGGGATGTCTGGTCGTTGCAGGCGACCAGCAGCGTGCCGTCACCCAGCGTCAGCCCGGCGATGGCGGAATCGTGATTCGGAAGCGTGGACGGCGCGAGCGGGCTCCACTCAAATCCGCCGTCCGACGACCGGGTCATCGGCGCTGTCAGCGGCAGGTCCTCGGCGTGATAGCGCATCAGCACGAGCGCGTTCCCCTCGTCTATGATCAACGGCATCGGCTGCATCGTCGTCTTGCCGGCGGACAGACGACGTTTGGAGAGTGGATTCCCGTCGCGATCCAGCCGGAGAATGGATGAGAAATTCAATCCCATCTCGTGATGAACCGGCAGCCCGATCGTGCCGTCGGCGAACAGGAAAGGGCGCGTCTTGATCTGGGTGCACATGTTGAAGAACGGCGAAGAAACGATCTTGCGCGGAACGGTCCACGTTTTCCCGAGATCGGTGGACGTGATGAAATTCGCCGAGGCACCCGACCAGCCGCCGACGGATACGCTGACGTAGAACACCCACAGCTTTTGTTCGCCGTCCAGGAAGGCGACTGGGTTGCCCAGTTTTTTGATATACCGCCTTTCCGCCGACTGCGTCCGGGCCACCGTGATCAACGTCTCGTCCGGAGACCAGACGGACGTTTCCGGATCAAAGCGACTGGTCTGGATGGAAACATCGCGGTGCCCCTCCCGCGTGCCGCCATACCACACGGCGAACAGCGACCGGTCCGGCAACGCGACAATCGAGCTCGCGTGAACAGACTTCCCGCTGTGGTTCGGGACAAAGCGCTTGACCGCCCGGGGCGCGTCCGGTTTGGCAATGTTTTCGCCGGTCGGGTCCACCTGAAATTTCCATTCCAGTGGATCGGGAACTCGCAGCCACGCCAACACAATGATCAACACGGCCAACGCGAGGAAGATTCGCCGACCGCGCGAGGCGTCAGGCGAAGAATGATCGGTTGAATGGCGGTTTGATTCATCCATGCGGCGCGCCACAGTATTCAGAAAGCGCTCACCCAGTCCAATGATTAAGCGGGCATGGCGCGGTCGGGGAAAAAGTAGGGCCAAGATGCCCCCGCCACTTTGCAGGTTTCCGCTGCGGCACCTCGCCTGCGGCGTGTCGGTCGAATCACCGGTTTCAATCCGGGGTGACGGCACTGAAATCCTCCTTCACCGCGGAAGTCGTTTCAGGCACTGTCGCGGCGTTGACCGACTCCAACCAATGCGCCGCAGTGATCCCCTGTTTCAACGAGGGGCGGACCATCGACGGTCTCGTTCGGCACGTTCTCCAACATGTTGGGAAAGTCATCGTCGTCGACGACGGTTCCACGGATTCCACTCCTGAGATGGCGGGAAGCGCGGGCGCACAGGTGCTTTCTATGGCCTCGAATTCCGGCAAGGGCGCCGCCCTGGTCCACGGGCTTCGCGCGGCCGCCGATCTCGGATTCGACTATGCGGTCACGATGGACGGCGACGGCCAGCACGACCCGGACGATCTTCCGGGATTTCTGGATATCGCCGAATCCAACGGAGCAGATCTCGTCGTAGGCAATCGTATGACGAACACGGCGGCGATGCCGTGGGTGCGGCGTATCGTCAACCGCTGGATGAGCGGAAGGATTTCACGGCTGGCGGGGGTCGAACTGCCGGATACCCAGTGCGGGTATCGGTTGATCCGGCTTTCCGTCTGGCGCGAACTTACTTTTTCTTCGACAGGTTTTGAGATCGAATCAGAGATGTTATTCGCCTTCGTCCAGGCGAACAGGCGGATCCGGTTCATCCCCGTCCAGACGGTTTACAAATCCGAGCAGAGCAAGATCCATCCGGTGCGCGATACCATCCGTTGGCTTCGCTGGTGGCAACAGGCGAAACGCTGAACCACGATTGAGTTTCTCCTTGCACCCGTGCGTCGTTCAAAAACATCGTCCTCCCCAGCATGAGCAATGAAAGCAACCAGGCATCCGCCGCTCCCGTTCCACTTTGGAAACGGCTGATTCGCACGGCGTTGGTGCTGGGGTTCTTTGCGGTGCTGTTTACCTGGGTGTTACGGACCTCCAATGCATCGTTGGAGCGCAGTGACACGCCGGCCGGATTCCCGATGGGCGTGCTCCACGGCGTCTGTCTGCCCGCCGCCATGCCCTATCTGATGGCGGGCATCGACGTGCCGATCTACGCGGCGAACAACACCGGCCGGACCTACAAACTCGGTCTGACCGTCGGGATCAACAGCGCGGGCCTGGTATTCTTCGGAAGTTTTTACCGCCGATTCAGCCGCATGCGCACCAAGCTCGCTGCCCGCGGAAACAACGGCGATTCAACAAACAAGACTCCATGAGCTCAACGAACATACGACCGGCCATCTCTGAACAAGATATCCGGGGATGCTACCCCGCAATGCATCAGCTCCGACCCACTTACTCGGAAGCGGCATTTGTCAAACAAGCGCAGAATCAGATTGCGAGCGGGTACCAACTCGCGTTCATCGAATTGGACGGGAGCGTCCACGCGGTAGCCGGCTATCGATTCCTCGAAAACCTTTTCTGGGGAAAGTTCCTCTACGTCGACGATCTCGTGAGTGCTGAGGCGGTGCGTGGGCAGGGTTTCGCCGGCAAACTGATGGACTGGTTGATCGAGCAGGCCCGAGCGGCCGGATGCAGGCAACTGCACCTGGATTCGAGCGTTCAACGTTTCAACGCGCACCGGTTTTATTTTTCCAAAGGAATGAACATCACAAGTCACCATTTCGAACTCGCCCTGGACGCGCAATAGCATGCCAGGAATCGGAATGGTAATGATCGCCATGTTGCTGCTCGCGTACGCGGCGATGAGCATCGTTTTTCTGGTCGTGGCAATCGTCGGGTTCTGGAAGAAAAAAACGTGGTTGAAACTGCTCGGTGGCATTCCGTTCACTCTTCTTGTGGTGCTCGCGACGGTAGTCACAATCTTTGGCGCGATCAATTACATCCAGTCGATCACGCCCGAAGGATCATTTCGCCAATCCTTCGGATTTGAAGCGAGCAAAGAAACCACGCTCTACGACGGCAGCTACTCAGTGATGTTCGACTCGGGCAGCGCTGAGGCAATATTTAGCAGCGCCGCAAAAACGAGATCTCGAATCATCGGTGACGGGTTTCAACCCATTTCACGGCAATCGTTCATGGACAAATATCCCAGCCATTTTTGGCAGCGCATCGTGTCCAGCAACTCGGTTCAGAGCGAACTCGCCTACTTTGAGAAATCCCCGTTTCGAGATTTCCTGACGGACGACACAGCGTTGATCGTGGTGAACACGAACACCGGCCTCACCTTTTCCACCTGGCACGGAACAGACTGAGATGAGTGGTCAAATCACTTGGATCACGGGGGCGGGAGGATTGATCGGCAGTCACTTGATGGAAACCGCCGACTCAACGGCACCTGACTGGAAGCCAGCCGCCCTGACCCGCGCCACTGTCGACCTCGCGGATTTCATCGCGGTGGAAAAACTGTTTCGCGACCAAGACCCAGTCGCGATCCTCCACTGCGCCGCGATGAGCCGCAGTCCGGATTGCCAGAAGAATCCCGATGAAGCACGGCGGCAGAACGTCGAGGTCACGCGCGCGCTCGCCGAACTCGCGGCTGATATCCCGTTCGTGTTCATGTCCACCGATCTGGTTTTCGATGGACAAAAAGGCGACTACGTGGAGACCGATCCGGTCAATCCGCTGAGCGTCTATGCCGAAACAAAACTGGCTGCCGAGGAAATTGTTCTCGCCAACCCGAAACATCTGGTCGTCCGCACGTCGTTGAACGCCGGCAAGTCGCCCACCGGTGATCGCGGGATGGACGAACAGATGATTCAAACCTGGCGCGCGGGGAAAACCATGATCTTGTTCACCGATGAATTTCGCTGTCCGATTCCAGCATCAGCGACGGCACGCGCCATCTGGGAATTGATCAACGCAAAGGCGAGCGGCTTGTTTCATATCGCAGGTTCGGAAAGGCTTTCGCGCTGGCAAATTGGCGAGCTGCTCACGGCGCGCCATCGGGAGTTCAGGAATTTGATCTCACCGAGTTCGCTCAAGAGTTACGCCGGCGCGCCGCGTTCACCGGACACGTCACTCAACTGCTCGAAGGCTCAGGCATCCTTGGTCTTTGATCTGCCGAAGTTCTCAGACTGGCTGGCGAATGAATAACCCGGAACCATCAATCTACCGGGGACGCCTCGCGCCGTCGCCGACCGGCCTGCTTCACCTCGGGCACGCCCGCACATTTTGGATCGCCCACGAACGGGCCCGCGCCGCGAATGGAACACTCGTTCTCCGTAACGAAGACATCGACCGGCAGCGTGGCAAACCGGAATTTGTCGCCGCCTTCATTGAGAACTTGAAATGGCTCGGCTGCGAATGGCGGGAAGGTCCCGACATCGGCGGGCCGTTCGCGCCCTACAATCAGAGCGAACGTTTTTCAGCTTACCGGCAAACACTGATGCGATTGATCGAAGCCGGACACGTCTACGCGTGCACGTGTTCGCGCAAGGACATCCAATCATCGGCCGGAGCACCGCACGGCGCAGACGACGAAATCCTGTATCCAGGCACGTGTCGCGCCAACGAACTGGCCGGCAATCCGGCTGAAGCGGCGGCGCTCAACCCGACCGTGTGGGGACTCGAGGAGAGCTCCCGATTTTCGCTGCGCTTTCGCGTCCCGGACGATCAGCCGGTTGAGTTCAACGACGAGCGTTTCGGCGCGCAGTCGTTCGTCGCGGGCCGGGACTTCGGCGACTTTGTTCTCTGGCGTCACGACGATGTTCCCTCGTACCAGATTGCTGTCGTCACCGACGACATCGCGATGAAGATCACCGAAGTGGTTCGCGGCGAAGATCTGCTGGTCAGCACCGCACGACAACTTCTGCTCTACGAGGCGCTCCGTGCGGTTCCGCCGAAATTTTATCACTGCCCGCTGGTGGTGGATGAATCAGGTCAACGGCTCGCAAAAAGAAGCGATTCACTGAGCATCCGTTCGCTGCGCGAATCCGGAAAATCTCCGGAAGACGTGCGGACGATGTGGAGCGGGTAGCAACGGTTTCCGCCCGGCCACGGACTGGTGCGATGAACCGGACGCCCCGCTCTTCACAGCACCGGTCCGAGCATCGCGATGGTGTTGTTCCACAGCCTGCGGGACATCGGCCATTGCGCCACCATCTCAGCGGTCACCTGGTGGGATCGCGACAGGTATTCGTCCTGCCGCCCGCGCATCTCGGAAGTCAGATCGCGGTCGTGAAAGAGAATGTTGTTCTCGTAGTTTAACTCGAAACTCCGGCGATCCATGTTCGCAGAACCGATCAATGTCATCTCGCCGTCGAGCGTCAGCGACTTGGTGTGGAGCAGCCCGCCCTCGTATTCGAAAAGGCGCACGCCCGCAGCGAGGAGCTCGGCGTAATAACTTCGGCAGGCCGCGCCGACAATCCACGAATCATTGCGCGCGGGAAATATGATCGTCGTCTTCACGCCGCGCCGGGCGCATGCGCATACGGCGGCCTGCATCGATTCGTCCGGAACATAGTAAGGGGTCGTGATGAAGAGCTCGCGGCGCGCGGTGTACATCAACGTCTCGAATACTTCGGGCATCGCGGAGGTGCGCACGGTCGGTCCGGTGCCGATCACCTGTGCCGTGAAACCCGGTTCACCGGCGGGCAACGGTTCGCGCAACAACCCGTCGAGATCGTCGTCCACATGGGCCATCCAGTCGCTGGCGAAGAGATGCTGGTTCTGTCGCGCCACCGGGCCTTCAAACCGCATCATCGCATCCACCCACGGCGCAAACTTCGCCTTCACTCGAAACTCCGGGTCCGCGCAATTCTGACTTCCGCAGTACGTAATGCGGTTGTCGATCACCCCGATCTTGCGGTGGTTGCGCAGATCAATGCGGCCTTTCAAGGAGCGCCACAACGGATTGCCGATCGGCAGCGCCACAGCAACCTGGACACCGGCTTTTTGCATCTCTTTCCAGTGTTGGGAATCAATCATCCCACGCGAACCCAGCCCGTCAGCCATCGCCCGGCATTTCACCTTCCGCACCACCGCCCGTTTCAACGCCTCGACCACCTTGAGGCCGTTGTTGTCGATGAGCCAGATGTAGAAGATGAGGTGAACATGTTCCCGCGCGGCGTCGATGTCCGCAACGAGCGATTCAATGGCGGAGTTGGAATCGGGCAACAGACGGGCGCGATTGCCGCCGACGGGTTCAAATCCGTTGACGGAATGTCCAACCTGAAAGAGGTGGGAGTATCGTTCGGGAACATCCGGTTGATTGTTCTCCGCGTCGCTGCCTGGCGCCTCATCTGCGTCCGGCATTCCCGCGAGAACCTTGCGCATCCGTGCGACGCGGCCGCGGCCGATGTTTGTTTCGCCCAGCAGAATGTAGGCGACGATGCCGACGACGGGCAACGCACCGATGACCACCACCCAGGCGACACGCGAGGCAGGCTCCCGGTGGGGCCTCAGAATGGCGCGAGCCATCACGCCGACGTGAATCACAAAATATCCGCCCGTCCACAATGCGGCGAAAAACTGGCTGTCAGACATCGGTAAAAAAGTTCCACCGAAAGACTACCCGGCAACTTCGATGGCGATCTTCCGGGCCTTGAGCGCCTCAACAATGGCGACCTCGGCTTCCAGAATCGCGAAGGCCGCCACGGCGATAGCATCGACCGCGTGGTCCTCCTTCTTTTCCGCGTCGTGTTCGAGCTTGCTGACCTCGCGGTCGGTTTTCCAATCCTCGAACTTGGAAACAGCGCTCTCTTTCAGCTCCCCGATGAATTCCTTGATCCGCTGGCCCGCCTGGGCGGCGTGTTCGCGCTTGGAATCCCAGGTCGTCAGGGATTCCTTCAGCCGGGTTTCCAGCGCGTCGATTTTTGTTTCGGTTGCGGAGTCGAGGTGGTGGCCGGCCTGGGCCAGATTGGTTTCAACCGTCCTGATCTCCATCGTCAACCGGTCGCGACATTGATCCAGTTTCTTGCTCATTTTTTCAGCGTTGTGAGGTTGCCGCAGCGGGTTGAGCCTCATCCGGCTTCACCCCGTTACGGCGTTGATGAATTCAGGACTGCTGTAGGGCTTTCTGCAACTCCTCCTCCTCGACAGCAGTCAACGAAGTCTTGAGGACCTTGCCGCCGAATCCTTTCAAGTCTTCGAGCACCTTGTCCGGCGTGGCCTTGCGTACGAGAACAAACACGGCGGAGGATCCGGGCGTCATCGTCTCGCCGAGCTCCTTCATGAACTGGTCGTTGATCCCGACGTCAGAAAGTTTTCCGGAAATTGCTCCAGCACCGGCGCCCACGGCCGCACCGAGCAAAGGATTCAGGAATATCAGACCGATCAACGTTCCCCAAAACGCACCGCCGGCGGCACCGGCGGCCGTGAGGTTGACCGCTTGATGGAGTTTGACGTTGTTCTTTTCATCCTTGGTCACGACGACCACGTCTTCCATCTCGAGGAGATACTCCTTCTGAAGTTTGACCAATTCGGCGCGCATTTCGAACGCCCGATGTTCATTGTCAAATCCGATAACGACCAGGTTGCTCATATAATTGTTCTTTCCGAAATATTGATATTGATTCTGCCGAGGCTGTTACCTCGCGCCGAATTCAACACGGAACGTCCGTTGGTTCAATCACGAAGCGCACTGGCTTGATCAACCAGCAGCACTACACTCGGGTGCGGGTGGCACCGTTTAACGGCCGAACGTGCGGCCCGGGCTGCGTTGTTGTCCGCGACCGGAAGCACCCGCTGACCGGCGATTGCCGGAAGCCTGGTTTCCCCGCGCCGGACCGGATGACACGGCATGATCGCGCGGCGAACTTCCGTTCCGCCGTGGTCCACGCCCGCGACCACCGCCGCCGCCGCCGCCTCCTCCGCCGCCGCCGCCGCCACCGCCACCGCGTGGAAGCGGTCGGGCGTCTGCGCCGGTGGCCTGCTCTGCGGCGTCCGAGTGTTCATTGTGATCGCGATCCACCGGGATCGGTTTGCGGATCAGACGCTCGATCGCGTGCAACTGGCTCCGTTCGCTGGCCATGCAAAAACTGACCGCGTCTCCACGGGTGCCGGCGCGGGCTGTGCGGCCGATGCGATGCACGTAGGATTCCGGCTCAACCGGCAGTTCGTAATTGATGACGTGCGTGATGCCGTCGACATCAATTCCTCGGGCCGCGATGTCCGTCGCGACGAGCGCGCGGACGCGTCCGTTGCGAAAATCTTCCAGAGCTGCCGTGCGGGCGTTCTGGCTTTTGTTGCCATGAATCACCGCCGAGCGGATGCCCGCCGCCACCAGCTTGTCGGTCACCTGGTTGGCAACGCGTTTCCGCTGCACGAACACGATCACCTTGTCCATCGCGGGATCGCTCAGGATCGAAGTCAGCAGCGCGTCCTTGCGGCCCCGGTCCACGAACATCACGGTCTGGGCAATCTTGTCGACCGTCGGTTTGTCCGGCGCGATCGTCACGCGCACTGCGTCCCTCAACATCGAACCGGCGAGCGAAACGATCTCCGACGGAAGGGTGGCGGAAAAGAACAGCGACTGACGTTCCCGTGGCAGCACGGCGATCACCTTGCGCACGTCGTGAATGAATCCCATGTCCAGCATGCGGTCCGCCTCGTCCAGCACGAACGCCTCGATGGCATCGAGTTGAACGAACCCCTGCCCCATCAAATCCAGCAGCCGGCCCGGTGTCGCCACCAGGATGTCCACACCGCGGTTCATCGCCTTCTCCTGCGCATGCTGACCGACGCCCCCAAAAATCACCGTGTGCGTGATCCGGAGATGTTCGCCGTAGGTCTTGATGCTGTCGCCAATCTGCGCGGCCAGTTCACGGGTCGGCGCAAGAATCAACACCCGCGGTTTGCGGGACTGTGAACGGCGCGCGCTGCCGGCGAGCCGCTGCAACAGCGGCAACGTGAAGGCGGCCGTTTTTCCCGTGCCGGTCTGCGCGCTGCCGAGCAGGTCGCGTCCCTTCAACAGATGGGAAATGCATTCCGCCTGAACCGGTGTCGGGGTGTGATAGCCTGAGGCACTCAGCGCGTGCTGGATTTCGGGAATCAGCTCGGCAAATGCGTTCTCGGCGTCGATGAAGGTCTGCACCGGAATCATCGGCGCAGCGGGTTTGCGGCTGGCAAGTTCAGCCTGTGCCTCGGCTGCCGTCGGACCGGGCCGGCTGTCAAAGCTCAGAGCATGGCTCTGGGTATTGTTGTTTGAAGGTTG
Source organism: Verrucomicrobiota bacterium (assembly GCA_041689265.1). GTDB lineage: Bacteria > Verrucomicrobiota > Verrucomicrobiia > Limisphaerales > RI-55 > JBDNGP01. The sequence goes on along the minus strand of JBDNGP010000210.1, from coordinate 24,051 downwards.
GGAACGGAAAGGACGCCCGCGACGCTTCGCAGGAAAACGAGATGTGTTCATATTCTACTTTTTGTTCCGGCAAGTTACATGTCTCTGCCCGCCGGAGTTGGAGGAGAATGAGCTGCAGTGCTCGCAGCAAGGAGGCCTGAGGGGACGTAAGAATGTCCCGAAGGGCGTGATTCAAAACTGGATTTCCTTCAATCGACGGATTGTTCCAGCCTCAAATCAGAAGCCGGTGAATACGGTGTCACCGGCCAGGAGTCAAGCGTGCGATCAAATTAAATTCGTGTCCGGGAAAGGCTCGTTCGCTAATGCTGTCGCGCAAACTCGTCGCCCAACCGCCGCAGCCGAAACGAAAGATCGCGCGCCAGGTTGGTCACCATGTTGGCGAACTGCGCCGGGTGCCGTTCCGACAACAGCTCGAATTGCACGCGTGAAAGAATGACCAGTGTGCCTTCCGTCATCGCCTGAACGCTGGCGGAGCGTGGCATCTCCTCGAGGATGCTCATCTCACCGAAAAAATTGCCGTTTTGAAGAACGTTCAGCTCAACTTCGCCGTGCTGCGTGTCGCGATAGACGCGCACCGTCCCCCGCTGGATGATGAACAGATGCCGACCGGCCTCGCCTTCGTAAATGATGACATGCCCAGCCCTGAGCTTGGATTCCCTGGCACCGGCCGCGAGCAGCGCGTAGCCCGATTCCTCCAGCCCCGCAAACAGCGGGACTCCGTACAGTGTGTTCTCCAGTGATCCGTTCATGTTCAATGCCACGAGCCGGGTCGGTCGGGAAACCAATCCGTCAGTTTCCAGTCGGTGGCGGAAGCGGCGCGTTGTTCGTCTTGTCAGGTTCAGGTTTTGTCTTAGTGGGCTTGTCCGGATCCGTTTCATCGGAGTCAACCGGCCAGTCCTCCGACGGGACGTGTTCGCGGTCCATCAATGCCTCGAGTCGCGAGACGATCATTGGGTGGTCCTTCGCGACGTTGTCTTTTTCGCCGGGATCATCCTTCAAATAGTACAGTTCGATCGGCTGGTCCTGTTCGAGCCGGATGCCCTTCCAGTCGTCCATCCGCACCGCCTGCTGAAAACCGCGCTCGTGAAACTCCCAATACAGAACCTCGTGTTGGTTGGTCTGTTTCTCGCCCAGCCACGTCGGCAGCATGGAGATCCCGTCGATGTCCTTCATCTCTTTCGCCCCCGCGACCTCGCCCAGCGTCGGCAGCAGGTCCCACATTGCCCAAATCTGGTCGCTCACCGCACCGGCCTCCACGTGGCCCGGCCACCAGACGATCATCGGCACGCGGATACCGCCCTCGTAGAGGTCGCGCTTGATGCCGCGGAAAGGGCCCGAACTCTGGAAGAACTCCGGATCGACGCCGCCCTTGTCGTGCGGTCCGTTGTCACTGGTGAAAATGATGATCGAATCGCTGTCGAGCTTGTGCTGGTCCAACCACCCTCGGACATACCCGACCGACTGATCCAGCCGGCTGATCATGGCGGCCTTGTTCTTCTCGGGCTGCGGCCATTTTTCCGCCGTGTAGGGTGAATCACTCGGCACCTGCATCCCCTCCTCCTTCAACGCGGGGTTCGCGTGGGGAATCGTGAACGGCAGGTAGAGCAGGAACTGATAGTCGGAATTGATGCGGATGGAATTCTGCGCCGCCTTGTTGAAGAGTTCCTGAATGTAGTTGTTGCCGTTGTTCGCCACGTAGTCATCCCAGTTGCTTTGGGAATCGTAACGCCAGACGCGGCTCGGATAATAATCGTGGGCGTCCTTCTGGTCGAGAAACCCAACCCATTGATTCAGCCCCTGCGCTTTGGGGGAACCGGTCGTTCCCGCCAGGCCCAGCCCCCATTTTCCGATGCCGTCAACCCGGTAACCCGCGTAACGAAACATTTTCGACAGCGTGAAGTCCGTGCCCGCGAGCGGCACATTTCCGTTCCCGCGAATCGTCGTGTGCCCGGTGTGCTGTCCGGTGAACAGCGCGGACCGCGACGGCGCGCAGACGGTGCTGCCCGCGTAGAACTGGGTGAACCGCATCCCCTCCCGGGCCAGCCGGTCGATGTTCGGCGTCTTGAACTTCTCCTGCCCGTAGCAGCCCAGATCCCCGTAGCCGAGATCGTCCGCCACGATCAGGACAACGTTGGGTTTGCGCCCGGCCGCCCGCGAACCAGTCGTCGCGACCCAGATCAGGCACAACGCCACGACAGTTCTGAATACAAATGCAAAAATTTTCATGCGCGTAACAAAGTCACGGGTTTAACCGATCCACCCCCCGGACGCCAGCAACAAACTTTGACTCGTGCCTTCGGAAAACTCGGCATGTCAGCACCTGGCCAAACGAATCGTTACATGCCACGGAACAACTGATCCAGGCGACAATCGAGTGCGGCGGCAATTCTTGCCAGACTGTCCACCGAGATCGTCTTGTTGCCGCGCTCAACCTCACTGAGATACTTCGAATTCAAGTCCGCCTTCTCCGCAAGCAGCTCCTGACTGAACCCAGCTTTCCTGCGGCGGCGGCGGATGGCGTCGCCCAATCGGCTGCGATGCGCTGGCTTTGAAGACATCCAGACAGGACAACAGCACGACCACCGCAAGCACTACCGCCTATAGGTAGAATTTTATCAGCTTCGAACTTGCCTTCGGTTCCCGTACCCGGCACATTCCTCATCGTAGTTGGAGACAGGACGTTCAGAAGTGTTCGCCCGGTCAGAGAAACAGATATCACACAACCAAAAGGAACCCATGAAGAAACAAGACATGTCAGTTCCCTCAAAGTCGTATCAGAGGGGAATAAATTCGCTCAAAATCCACATCGCGCTGCTCGCCGTTCTGGCAGCGGGGATCGCCAATAGTCCGGCCCAGGGCCTGCCGCCCATTCCGGACCTTCCACCGTACGTGCCTCCGCACGAGCAGACGCCCGAGGAACTGGCGGCACAACGCAAAGCCCAGGAGGAAGTCTGGCGAAAGAACCGGGAAACCGTTCTGCCCTACCTTCAAAGCGCTCCCGCAGCAGATCCTGTGGACCTTATCAAACAGCAGCGGTTGATCTCAGCTGAATTGCTGGAACGCGAGCATCGCAAGGCCGCTGTGGAACGGCGCAAAACCGACATCCTGAACTGGGCCGACAAGGTGGGCAAAGAACAACGTGCCTCGAAGGTCAGGGCGGAGAAACGGGCGAAGGAACTCGGCTACAAAATCCGGCACGAAAGCCGCGACCCTTCCGACGTGGAGGTCGACATGGTGGGAGACCGGCTGGTCTTTCAAACCAGCTACAATATCAACGCCGCGAAGACGATCTCCACGGACAAGGCCAGAACGAACGCCCCGGCTGGTTGGGGGTTGAATGGGTACGGCGTGCAGCTCGGCCTGTGGGACGGCGGCGTGATCGGCACCAACCACGTGGAGTTCACCACCGGCGGGTTTGACCGTGTCGTCTGGCTTGACGACACGAACATGTTCGATCCCACCGGCCATCCGACTTTCATGGCGGGAAACATGGTGGCGGCGGGCGTGAACCCGCTCGCGCGGGGAATGGCCTCCGATGCTCAAGTGTTGGCGTTCAATCGAAACAAAGACTACGAAGAAATGGCAACCAATTCGGTCACTCGCGATCTTCGTCTCTCCAATCATTCCTACGGATATCGCATGGGCTGGGATTCCGGGGTATTGGTGGGGCGGTTCCAACATGGTCGAAGATGCGTTGTTTAGTGCCTACACCAAGGAGAGCCATGATATGGATAATCTGGCCTATACCAACATGAACTATCTGGCGGTGTGGGCCGCCGGCAATGGCCGAAGCAACCCGAATCAATCCGGTCAGAATCACCAACATTTCGACGAATTGGGATTGAAGCACGACCACCACTACGCGAACGACACGAACTACGGCGGCTTCGGCACGTTGAACTATCTGGCCACGGCCAAGAACGGAGTCACCGTTGGGGCGGTGGGGGACCTGATCAATGGCTGGCAGAACGCCACCGGCGTCGTGATGACCTCCTTCAGCTTCTGGGGTCCCACCGATGACGGTCGCATCAAGCCGGACATCGTGTCCAACGGAACCACCATATATTCGACGACCATGACAACGAACGGAACCCTTACCTATACGACGGGGAGTGGAACCAGCGGCGCCGCCGCGACCGTGACAGGATCCCTTGGTCTGCTCACTGAGCGGTTCAATCAGTTTGGCAGGAAACCAACTTCCGCCACACTCAGGGGGCTGCTGATTCACACTGCGGATGATGCCGGCCTCGAAGGCCCGGACTACAAGTTCGGCTTCGGGCTGATGAACACGGACCACGCCGCACGGTTGATCATGGAGAATACCGCCACTTACAACCCTCTCTCCAGCGGCCTGCTACCGGACGGGCATCTCCTCGAAGGTGTGCTCACCAACGGCACAACACAGGAGTTCACCGTGGTCCAGCCGATCAATTCACCACTCCGCGCCACGCTGACGTGGACCGATCCGCCGGGCTTCTACAGCGGGATTCAAGGCCAGCTCAATCCCACCAACCGCATGCTGGTGAACGACCTCGACATGGTGGTGGTCAATGCGCTGGTTGCCACGAATTACCCTTTCACGCTGGACCCTGTCTCCCCCTACGCGCCGGCGCACAGCAACACCAACAACCGCCTCGACAATGTGGAACAGGTTTTCGTTCCCACGAATACCACCGGGTCGATTGTCTACCTGACCATCCGGATCACGCACCAGGGCACGCTCGTGGACTCGGGCTATCTGGGCAGCACCACCAACCAGCCCTACAGTCTCTGGGTGGAGGGAAATCTGGTCTACCCCAAGCCCCTTATCAACGGAATCACGCAGACCGGAAGCAATACGGTGGCGGTGGCGTGGTACGCCACAGTCGGCACGGACTACAAGGTGCAATACATCGACGAGGTGGACGCCCCCGCCTCCGCCTGGACCGACGCCACGGGAACCGTCACTGCGCAATACCCGCTGACGGCGGTGGAAGTGGCGTATTCCCCGAGCCAGCCGAAGCGGTTCTACCGGATCGCCCTGCCGTAACCCGTTTCTCCCGCACCTGTGCCCCCCCCCCATGCGCGACTGTTTTGGGGGCACAGGGTTGGACAATTTGATTGAGAACGATACCTTGATGCCATGAAGAGAATGAAACATCACGCCTGCCTGATCGGCGCGGCGATCCTGTGGTTGGGCTGCGTCCGGGCAATGGGCCAGGGCAGCTTCGTCCATGTCGATGCTGTCGATCACGTCATTATTTCCCGTGGTTCGCCGACTGTCTATTACGACATCGACATGGACCAGAACGGCACCGTTGATTTTGCCTTTGAAGCGGGAAGTTCGTTCCGCATTTTTAGCACGGTGGGAAACCGTTCCGTAGCGATTCCAAAAGGTGGAAACGATCTTGGCAGCTTTTCGATCCCGTTGGGAACCGGATTCGAGATAGGCCCCTCACTTGCACCAAACCTGTACTGGATTGAGAGTCAGGAATATTCACCAACCGATTGGATCGGGCAGACGCTACACTTCGCGGACACGTCCGGGACGCACGGGTACTGGCAGCCGAACATGAAGGCGTATCTCGGGGTGGAGTTCCAGATTGACGGGAGCGAGCACTATGGCTGGATCGGCGTGGAGACCTGGTGGCTAACCGGAGTCAACGGCGGAACCATCACCGACTGGGCCTACAACACCGTCCCCGGAGAAATGATCTTCGCAGGCCAGGTGCCCGAGCCCTCGATCTGGGCACTGCTCATCGCGGGTGGAGCGTTTCTTTGGTGGAAGATCCGGCGAGGTCCCAGTTGGACCGACTGATCCTCACCGACTGAAAAATACGGGCCCAATCACGGCGCTCCCGACGTCAGCGGTTCGCCCCAACGGCACCACCGAACGCTTGGCTGAAGAAAAAGCATTCTTGCCATCGGCGGGAGGTTCGTTTCAATTGGCCCATTCATGACGTCCCCAAAATCACCTTCACGCCGTGCCGAAGTTCCGTTCCGTCAGTTGCCCTGGATTTTGGCCGCCCTTTTCTTCGTTCTCTTTCTGGTCACCCTCAACCCCGGCCCGGGCCTGCTGACCCTCGCCACCACCGCAAAGATCACCGGCTGGGACTGGGTGCCGATGCTGCAGTATCCGTTGTACTTTCTCGTCACCCTGCCGATCCGCATCCTGCCCGACGGCCTTCAGGTGATGGGTCTCAACGTCCTGTCCGCTGTCATGGGCGGCCTGACCATCGCCCTGCTCGCGCGTTCCGTGCAGCTCCTCCCGCAGGACCGCACCCGTGATCAACGGGAACGTGAACGCAACGAGCTCAGCATCCTGACCGGAAAATTTGCGTGGCTCCCCGCCGTCACCGCCGTGATCGTCGGCGGACTGCAACTGCTCTTCTGGCAGAACGCCACGAATGCTTCGACCGAGATGCTCGATCTGCTGGTGATCGCAGTTGTCATCCGCGAACTGCTGGAATTCCGTCTCGACCAGAAGGACAACCGGCTAGTCCGGGTCGCGTTGATCTACGGGCTCGGCGTAACGAACAACTTCGCGTTGATCGCGCTCTTCCCCTTCACGCTCGGGGCGATGATCTGGATTCTCGGGCTGCGTTTCTTCCGGTCGACGCTGATTCTCAAACTGGTGGTCGCCGGCCTTGCCGGTTTGTCGCTTTATCTTCTGCTGCCTCTGCTGGCCGTCAGGTCGGACGCCCTCGAACTTACATTCTGGGAAGCGCTCAAGACGAATCTGGTCACCCAAAAATCCATGCTGGGAATCGGCTGGAATACGCGCCTCTTCACCATGTTGATGTGCCTCGGTTCACTCTTCCCGCTGGCGATCATCGGCATCCGCTGGCCGTCCAGTTTCGGCGATACCAGCGCGGCGGGAAACCTGATGACCCGGATCATGTTCCAGGTGTTGGTGGTTGTGTTCATCGCCGCTGCGGTCGTGATGAACCTGCACCTGCTCTACGCCGAAAAAGCCCAGCTCGAGACCGGGATGAGTTTCTTCTCGCTGTTCTATCTCAGCGCGCTGGTGATTGGTTACTCGGTCGGCTACCTGCTGGTGGTGTTCGGAAAATCGCCCGAGAAGAAATGGCAGAAATCCGCCGGGATCGGCCTGCTGATCAACAAGGTCATGGTCGGCGTCGCCTTCGTGCTGCCCGCATTAATGTTCGTGGCGCTGCTCCGTGACAACTACCCTCAGATCCGGGGCTACAATCATTCTCTGCTGTCGGCGCACGCAAGCGCGATGGCGGATCAGCTGCCGGAGGAAACGTCGATCGTGATGAGCGATGATCCCTTTCTTCTTTATCTGGTGGAACACGCCCTGGAGCGCAGCGGAAACGCCGACAGACATTGGCTGGTGCAGTCATCCTCGCTGAATTTTCCCGGCTACCACGCCTACCTGCGAAAGACCATCGGGGACAAGTGGCCCGAGCTTCCGGAGAACATGGTGTTCGATGGCAACGTCGAGGACTCCTACATCGCAAACATCGTTTTCACCAAGGGACAGGAACATCCCGTTCGTTATCTGCACCCGAGCTTCGGCTACTTCTTCGAACGAATGTACGCCCACGAAGACGGACCCATTTTTGCGCTGGAGAATTACTCGACCAACACCATCAAAGCACCGCTGCCGGACGAAGCGGCCATCAAAAAACAGAACGCCTCGCTCCTGTCGGAATGGGATTCAACCCTCGATCTGTTGAGCGGGAAACTAGAGCGCAGAGAGGCCTCACTGCCCGACCGATACCTGGCCGACATCGAATCCCGGAGAATGAACCACTGGGGTGTCCGCCTGCAGTACGGCAATGACTATACCAACGCGACGCCATGGTTCGAACGCGCCGCCCAGCTGAACACCAACAACGCCAGCGCGTTGATCAACCTCGAATTCAACCGTCACCATCTGGCCGGAAAAACGAATAGCTTTGTTCCATCTGAAAAAACCAGCTCAGTCCTCAAGGATTACCGCGACAATATGCTGCGCGTGCTCACCAGCGGCGGCCCGATCGATACCCCGGGTGTCAGCGCCAGTGCCGGGCAGGTGTTCACAGCCGGAAAGAACTACCGCCAGGCCGCCCAGCAGTTCCTGCGCGCGATGGAGCTCACGCCGAACAACCAGCTCGCGAGGGCTCAACTGGTCCGCATCTTCCTCGAGGCCCAGGCCCCCGACCGCGCGCTGGAAATGATCCGGGAGATCCGCCGGATGGCCGCCGGGACGGGACTGAACGAATATGCGGAAATGGATCTGCTGAGTCTTGAAGCCAGCGCCATGTTCGCCAAGGGCCAGTTTGAACCAGCGGTGGCTCTGCTCGAATCCGGCCGAACCCGATTCGCCGGAAACCCGCTGATGCGCGACATGGCGGCGGAGATGTACCTGTCATACTCCCCCTTCGTCCCCAACCTGCTGGAAAAAGCCGAGGTGCTGGTCATGGAGCAGACACGGAGCAGCCCAACCAACATCGCCTACCGGTTCAATCTCGGTTCGGTGACCCTGCTGAAACAGGACTGGCCACAGGCGATCTTGCTGCTGAGCGACGTGCTCGCCACAGTGCCGGAATATGACGCCGCCCGGTTCAACCGCGCCATTGCCTACCTTCAGTCCGGTAATCTCGACGCGGCGCGCTCCGACTACGAACAGCTTCTGAAGAAGGCGCCCCACGATTTCAAAATCAACTACGGTCTCGGCGAAATCGCAGCCAAACAGAACCGGTCCGCCGACGCCGTAAAGCACTTCGAGGCGTATCTGAAGGCAGCTCCGCGAAACACCCCCGAATACACGAACACGACGCAACGTGTCGAACAGCTAAGGGCCAAATAGGTTCATGCGCGTCATCCACGTCATAACCCGGCTCATCGTCGGTGGCGCGCAGGAAAACACGATTGCGACCGTTCTGGGTCTGAAGGGGAAACCCGGTGTGAAAGTCGATCTCGTTTCCGGACCGACCACCGGCTCGGAGGGCACGCTGGAGAAACCGGTTCGGGACGCCGGCATCCTCCACGACGAACCCGATCTGATCCGGGCGGTTCACCCACTGCGTGACTTGCTTGCCTATCGCGGACTAATCCGGCGTTTTCGCAAAACCCGGCCCGACATCGTCCACACGCACAGCGGCAAGGCGGGAGTGCTTGGGAGGCTGGCCGCAAAGGCGGCCGGAGTGCCGATCATCGTCCACACCATCCACGGCCCGTCGTTCGGCACGTTTCAAGGGGCGCTGAGCAACTTCATTTTTAAATCTGCCGAACGCCGTGCGGGAAAGATCACCACTCATTTCGTCAGCGTTGCCGACGCGATGACGCAGCAATATCTCGCCGCTGGAATCGGACGTCCGGAGCGATTCACCACCATCCGCAGCGGGTTTGATCTCCAGCCGTTTCTCACCGCGAAAAACGATCCTGAACTGCGAAAGAAACTGGGGATCGGCCCGGAGGATTTCGTGATCGGCAAGATCGCGCGTCTGTTCAAATTGAAGGGACACGATGACCTGTTCGCCATCGCTGCGGACCTGACGAAGGCGAATCCACGAACACGTTTCCTCCTGATCGGCGACGGCCCTTGGCGCGAGCGTTTCGAGAAACAGCTCGCCATCCATGGACTCAGTTCGCAATTTGTACTTACCGGACTTGTTCCACCCAGCGAAGTGCCGAAATACGTCGGCATCATGAATTGCCTGGCCCATCTTTCTCTGCGCGAAGGGTTGCCGCGCGCGCTTCCCCAGGCGATGGCCGCCGGCAAGCCGGTCGTCGCCTACGACTGCGACGGCGCGCGGGAGGTGTGCCTCGACGGCAAGACCGGCCTGCTTATCAAGCCCGGTGACAAACCGGGGTTGACTGACGCGTTGGTGAAACTTTCAGAATCCCGCGACTTACGGCATCAATACGGCGAGGAAGGTCGCGCCCTCGTGCGAACGCAATTCGATCAACAAACGATGGTGAACCAGACCTACGATCTGTACGTGAATCTGATGGAGGAACACCGGGCATGACGTTTCCAACGAACGCGTATCTGGCCGCGGGAATCGCCGCGATGCTGGGCACCCTGCTCTCGATGCCGCTGTGGCGTTGGTGGTGCATCCGCACCGGCCACGTTGATGATCCGGGGCATCGCAAAATACACGATAAACCGATCTCGCTCGCGGGCGGGCTCGGCGTGCTCACCGGTTTCCTGACGCCGATTGTCGCTGGAGTTCTCGTTCTGTTCACCGGTGTTCTTCCGCCGGACACAGTTGATTCACTTCTTTACGGATTCAGCCAGCGCAAGCTGCAACTTCTCGCGATCTTCGGCGGAGCGGTCGGCATGGTGGTTCTCGGCTGGTTGGACGACCGTCACGAACTGAAACCTTCGATCAAATTCGGAGGACAACTTCTGATCACGTTCGCCGTCGCCGCTTCGGGCGTGCGCATCACGTTGTTCATCCCGAGCGTCATTTTCAGTTTTGCGATCACGATGCTGTGGATGCTCACGCTGATCAACGCGCTGAATTTCATGGATAACATGAACGGCCTCTGCGCGGGCGTTGGAGCCATCGCGGCGGGTTGGATTGCCGCGATCGCGGGATTGCACGGCCAATACCTCGTCGCCCTCATTGCACTGGCCATCGGCGGCGCGTTGGTCGGATTTCTGCCGTTCAATTTCCCCAAAGCCTCCTCGTTTCTCGGAGACGCCGGGAGTCATCTCGTCGGATTCCTGCTCGCCGTCCTCGCAGTGCTGCCGCATTTCTATTCCTCGTCCAATCCAAAACCACTCGCCGTGATCAGCCCCCTGCTCATTCTGGGCGTGCCGCTGATTGATCTGGTCTGGGTGGTCATCATCCGCTGGAGGATCGGGCAGCCGTTCTGGATCGGTGACAACAACCACCTGTCGCATCGCCTGAACCGGCGCGGTTTCTCCAGACCGGTGACAGTGGTGATTCTCTGGGGTCTCGGACTGGGACTCGGCGGGATCGCGTTTCTCCTAAATCGAGCTTGAAGCGATCTGGAAAATGGATCTTACGCAATTCGGACGCAGGAAAGGTTGCAACAAATCCCGCTGCGGCTGCATACCCGGGAATCTCAAAGCCCCTCGGCGGCCCGCACGGAGCAATGGTCCCTACCCGCCCCACGCTTTCAACCGCACTCTCACGGACTGGTGACCTTGACGCGGTAATAACGCGATGGCGCGTTGGTCACGGAATCAGTCACGACGGCGGGTTGGTCGGAGTTCGAGAACGTCGGCACGTTGGACGGCGCGTCGAACGTCTGCCATATTTCACCGGTCGCCAGATTGGTTTTGAACTGCACTTCAAACGCGCGGTTGGCAAGTTGTTCAAACCCGATGTTCACGTCACTGTCCGACTGACCGATCACAATTTCCCAAACATCGACAGCGTTCCTCGCATCCGTCCCCGTCAGCCATTCGGTGTAGGTATCGGCACCGTCCAGATCGAAATCAAAGTCCGCCGCGCCATCGGGATTCTCGACAGAACCGAACAACGCGGTCTGGTATTCGGCAAACGTCTGACGATCGGGCAGACTGCCGGTGATCCACGCGGACAGCAGGTCAATGCCTGATTGATCAATTTCGTTGGAGGCGAGCGGCGGCATCTGTCCGGCACCGCGCACGAGAATCCGCTGCAACAGTTGCGAATGATCCAGATCGGCTGGAACGATGACACGATTGGCGGGGTCGCCCTGGTTGTTCACGAGGCTGCCGTTGATCAGGCCCGCGTTGTCAGTGAGCGTCGCGACACGTGCGTCCCAATTCCCCTGTGCGGCCCCGCCCGGCTGATGGCAGGAAACGCAGTTCGCCTGCAGATACGAGCGCACGCGGTATTCCAGACTGACCGATCCATCGTCCGATGCTGCCAACGCAGGCAGCGCGTGAACGCCGGTAACCGGGGCGTCAAAATAACCGACGTCGCTCAACGCGGCGATCTGGTTTTCCGGACCGTTCCCGGAATCGTGCGCGCGGTTCAGTTGCACGGTGTTGAATCCGGCCGCGAACCCGCCTGCCGAAGTGTGACATTGCAGACACTCGTTGCGCGCCGGGTAATGCCACGTTTGCTCGCGCAGCAGGCTGCCATTCGGATTGTAGATCGAAATCACTTCGTCCTCTCCCTGTTGGTCAACCAAATTGGCGTCGGTTTCCTGCGCGTTCCATTTGTAGGTGAAACCGTGCACGCCTTCGTCGTTCTTCACAATGAACCTCGTTTCCAATCGACGTTTCGACGCGGCCGCGCCGTTCGTGGTTTCCAGTTCGAAATGTTTGATCCAGACCGTGCCCGGCGGAAAGGTCCAGTTGCGGGTGCGATCAAACGTGATCGTGTCGTTCAGGTCGGGAACGGAGAACCAGCGGGACTTGATCGCGTGATCCGACCAGAACGGAACATTGAGTTCGTAGGCGACGATGCCCGGTTCGGGAGCAAGCGTCGCGAGGTCGGTGAAAGCGCCGGTTTGCGACAGCGTCGGCGGAGGAGGAGTTCCCTGAACGGGATCGTTCGAATAGATCAACCGGCTGACCGTCCCGCCAAGGCGCGCGATCAGAACGTCGCCGTTTGAAGGATCGATTCCAAATCCGACGGGAGAACTGGCCCCCGTCAACTGTTTCACATCCTCGGCGACACCCGTGGTGGGATTGCGTCGAAAGGCGAAGATGCGCCCGTTGCCGGCGTCGCCAAAAACATAGTATCCGTCCAGTTGCGCGATACGGTCTCCATGATAAACCACTCCCCCAGTGATGGAATTGCCCGCTAGGTTTCCGCCCGGAACATCCGGCCCGCCATTGTGCGGATATTCGAGAATCGGATCGATCACGGTCACGCCCGGCGGCACGGTGTTGTTATTGTAAGCGTGCAATCCCTCGCGCAACCGCCAGCCGTAGTCGCCGCCGGCCGTGACGATGTCCACCTCCTCATAAAGGTTCTGCCCGACGTCGGCGCAATAGAGCAGACCAGTCGCTGAATCAAAACTGAACCGCCAGGGGTTGCGAAATCCGGCCGCCCAGAATTCTGTGCGTACTGTGTTGGGTTCGATGGCCTGACCGTTGAAACTGGTTGTGCCGATGAACGGGTTGTCGTCTGGAACAGAGTAGTAGGCCTTGTTTGCACCATCCAGATGAACTGACGGGTGGGAATTGGGTTCCCGATTCCCTGATCGCTTGTCGACATCGATGCGGAGAATCGCGCTGAAAAAATCTTTGTTGATGAAGCGACTGTTGTTGCGGTTGTCTCCGCCGCCGCCTTCGTCCCCGGTGGAGACGTAGAGAAACCCGTCCGCGCCGAAATGAAGGTCTCCGCCGTTGTGGTTCCCTTCTTCATCGAATTGCGATATCAAAGGCTGCTCCGAATTGGACAATCCGGCGGTCGGGTTCGACGGATCAATTTGATAACGCGCCAGCCGATCATGGCGACCAAACGTCCCGTTCACCGTGGTGTTGATGGTGTAAAACAGGTAGAAGTAACCGTTGTTCTCCCAATCCGGATGAAACGCCATGCCTAGCAATCCCTCCTCATTGTCCGACGAATCCACCCGCGAAGAGATGTCCATGAACAGTGTCTTAGTCGGGCTGGCCAGATTGGTGATGACGTAGATGCGCCCGGCCTGTTCGACGACGAAGTAACGGTTCAGCTCTCCCGGTTGCGAAACCAAAGCCACGGGTCGGCTGAACGTCAGGCTACCAAACGCGTTCTCAGTCTGGTATCCGTACACCGCCGGTTCTTCAGGGACAGTCAGGGAAGTGTTCGGCACGCGAGTGTCCAAGGCATGGGCGAACGAAGCTAGAAACAGGAAGAAAGCAATCCCAACGGAAAAACGGCGGCTCATTTCAGGCATGGTGCCAAGGTTGTGCAGGCAACGGGCCGCGTCAACCGGCTTCTCCGTGAAATGAACTTACCGGCAAAACGGCTCACCTAAGGAAGCGCTGAATAAAGGCGGTCTTGCATTTTTTGCCACTTGCTTATCAGGCATTTTGTCATGATTCCAATTGCTGGCTGGATTTAATCAGCGATTCCCTAAACAGAGGAGGTTCCCATCAATCCTTCGTCCCGATCTCGATCAACCTCGGCGCTTTCAGAATCCACATGTGGGGATCGAGACGGGCTCCCATGAACTTTGCCGCGTCCAACGTCGCGATTCCTCCAGGCATCTCGATTCGTTGAATCCCTCCGTTCACCTCGATCTCCAACGGCATCGGAAACGGAAATCCTTCCGGCGTTTTCCATTCGAGAATCAATTGATCCCCGACAATGACGGAAACCAACTCCGGCAACATCGGCTGTCGCAAGTAGACGTTGAAGAACCAATCCAGCTCGCGTCTGGAAACCTCTTCCGCCAAATCAACAAAATCGTCCGTCGTGACAAAACGGATTGCACGGCCGTCGGTTGTTTCCTCCAGCTCGGGAGTCGGGTAGGCGAACCGGCGAAGAACCTCCAGCGTCTCGTCCCTGCCGATGAGGTAGCGCAGCATGTGGAGCACCCAAGCGCCCTTGAAATAAACATCCACTCCCGCATGTTCGTTCATCTCGTACATGCCCGTCGCGCCGGAAGGCACCACCGGGTATAGATTCGCGATGCGACGTCGGTTCTCGTACATCGCGTGATGATACGCCATCCCGCCTTCGCGTTCTTCTGCGTAAAGATTCTGCATGTACGTGCAGAGCCCCTCGTGAATCCAGAAGTCGCGCCAGTCGCTCACGGTTACCAGATTGCCCCACCATTCGTGGCCGAGTTCGTGATGATGAAGCCAGTCGTAACCATGCGGTCCGCCCTTGTATTTGTTTCCATAGGCAATGATCGACTGGTGTTCCATGCCGAGATGCGGCGTTTCGGCGACCCCATATTTCTCCGCGCGAAACGGATATGGCCCCAGCGTGCGTTCATAGAAATTCAGATGTTCCAACATCTCCGGAAAAAACTCTTCGCCCTTCGCCTTGTTCTCCGGCAAGACCCAGAACGTCGCGGGCACAATCTCGCCGGTCACGCTCGTGTAATCGACCGTGATCGTTTCATACGGCGCGATGTTCAACGCAACGCTATAGTTACTGATTGGAAAACCCGTGTGCCAATGATACGTCCGCGAGCCGTCTTCAAGTTCGAGCACCTCGATCAACCGGCCGTTCGATGCGACGACCAGCGGTTTAGGCACGTTGATGCGCAAGGTGAACGACTCCGGCTTGTCCGACGGATGATCCTTGCACGGCCACCAGAGGTCCGCGCCTTCACCCTGCACACTCGTCGCGATCCAGTGTTCGCCGCTCGCAATTTTCGCCCAGGTGAATCCTCCGTCCCACGGCGCGTTCACGGCTTCGCGCGGATGTCCTGAATAATCGATCGCCGCAACGACGCGTTCACCGGTTTCGCGCTGCCAGCCGAGGAAAATCCAGAGCTTGCCGCCGCGTTGTTCGAACACGTTTTCAGCGTTATCGGCATCATCGCCGGTTTGAATTCTTCTGACCTCGTCAACGTTGAGACCAGGGTCGAGATCCAGCACAAGCCACGAAGTCGGGCTAATAATTTTAACTTCAATCGTCGCCGTGCCGACGATGAATTTCCGATCCGGATCAATCATCAGTTCCAAGTCGACATGCTGCACGTCGAAGGTCGCCTGTTCCTTCATCAACACGCCGCCGGAATCATTGATCTCCGCAACAGGTGACGGCGGCGCGTGCGACGTCGTCCGGCAACCGCAGACCATGAAAACGGACACGGCGCAGAGACTCGTGATAAACTGCCCTTTGTGGAAGCGGAACATGCGTGGTTAATAACGGCCCGGCAACAAGGAGTCAACGTGCGGAGCACCCGGGCAAGGGAGGCTCGTCCGCCTCTGATTGAAACTGATGGTTAACGGTGTTGCTGGGGAAACAGGATTCGCCATGACCCGGCACAAAGTGCGCAAAAAAAATCCTGACTCATTGTGCTTCTTGCACGTTTTTGTGGCACTCCATTTGTATTCCATCCTGAGATCTCTTCAGTAAAACCGCAGAGTCCGCATATCCATTCTCCGCGCCCGACGTAGCTTGGAGGTAAATCGTTGAAACTCACTTCGCCGCAAGCTTCACCGCGAGCCGGATCGCGCTGTAGAGGCTGCCGGTGTCCGCCTTTCCCTGCCACGCGATGTCGAGCGCGGTGCCGTGATCGACGCTGGTGCGGATGATCGGCAGACCGAGCGTGGTGTTCACCGCCGAATCAAACGCCAGCGCCTTTACCGGAATGTGCCCCTGATCGTGATACATGCAGACGAACACGTCGGTGGCTTTCCGTTTCCAGGGAAGAAACGCGGTGTCCGGCGGGAGCGGTCCTTCCACCTCAATTCCCTTTTTTCGCGCAGCGTCGATGGCCGGAATGATAATGCGTTCCTCTTCACGATCACCGAACAAACCGTGTTCGCCGGCATGAGGGTTCAGTCCACAGACGACGACCTTTGGTTTGTGGCCGCGAATGCGTTCCAGATTCTCCGCCGACAATTCAATCACCTCGAGCACGCGCGCGGTCGTCAGGAACTTGGGAACCTCCGCGTAACCGACATGCACCGTGACGAACGTGCAGGTGATCTCCTCCGAGTATTGCATCATGCACCAGCGATCCGACCCGGCCCGATCAGCGAACATCTCCGTGTGCCCCGGATAGGCGATGCCGGCCATCGCAAGCGCCTCCTTGTTGATCGGCGCGGTGGTGACGGCGGCGACATGTTCACCCAATGCGGCGTCAATCGCGCGGTTGATGTAGGCGAACGCAGCGGCCCCGGTGTTGGCGTCGACATGCCCCGGTTGGAAACGGACATGATCGAGTCCCGTCACGTCCATGATCGACGGCACTTCGGCTCGGGCGACGTCCGCCAGGTCGTCGCCATCAAGAATTGGAAAGCCCGCGTGGAGTCCGAGTTTTTTCGCGCACTGTTTCAAGACCGTGGCATCGCCGAACACCACCGGCGTGCAAATCTCCTGGGTCGGCGCGTGGTTTAAGGCCCGCAAACAGATTTCAGGACCGACCCCGGCCGGATCGCCCATCGTGATGGCAATGACTGGTTTATTCATTCTTCGAGCGGAACAATACGGAAACGAGACCCGATTGCCGATGCGATTCTAAAGGGTAATTCGGAACTTCCCCATTTGAGCGTGACGCTCGGCCCGGAAGAAAAGAACCCTGAAACCTACGGCCCCGCCCGCCTGTTCCGTGCCTCTGAATCCGTTTTTGGTTTGTTCAACAATTTCGTGCGGAAAAGGACCTCTTGGGAGATTAATCACTCGATGAGTTGTGAGGTTCAAATGTACACCGCTGGTGCCCGATCTTGTGTTTCGACCGTCGGACGCTCAAATTCACGTTCGCTGAAATAACATGACCACCATCCGATTACTCATTCGGCCGTTCTTCCATCGCTGGCTCCGGACCGCAGCCTCTTTGGCGTTCATGGTTTTATGGACTGGGCGCGTGGCGCAGGCCGAGCAAGTGATCATCGGTGAGATCATGTACCATCCGCCCGGTTCGAAACCGGCGTGGGTGGAGATCGAGAATCTTACTTCAACTCCGTTCGACATCGCAGACTGGAATTTGTCGGGGGCGGAGATGCGGTTTCGGTTTCCCAAATTCTCGGAAGAGCACCCGGCTCGAACGATCCTCAAACCGTTCGAGCGTCTCGTGATTTCGTCCGTTGCACCGGACAGATTGCGGGAGGGGTATCGCGTTCCGGAGAACGCGCGCGTATTGGGTCCTTGGATGGGAGTTCTCAAACACAGCAAAGACCGACTTGTCTTGAAGGACAAGAATGGAGTGACGAGGAGTCAGGTTCGCTATCGTGACGGGGGCGACTGGCCGATCGCTGCCGACGGGGCCGGTCACACTCTGGTTCTACGCAACATCCACGAGCCGGTGGACGACTGGAGAAACTGGCGCGCGAGCACGGATGTGTTGGGCTCTCCCGGATTGGCGGAAATTCAAGCAGTGAACGGTGCTGATTCACTTGGGGAAGCTGTCATCGACGAAGTTCATTTTGCGTCGGACCGCTCGGTGGATTGGGTTGAACTGGTCCATCGATCAGGCTGGTCGTTTGCTGCGGGAGAACTTCGGGTGGCGTCAAAGCGCGACTTCTCTGATGCGGTGACGGTAACCGGTTCTTTGGGGTCAGGAGAGAGGACCGTGGTGGACCTCAATTTCCGCAGCGGACCCTCCGAGAATGGGCGGCGGCTCTATCTAACGACTTCGGCGGGTCAAGTTCTGGACGCCAGGGATTTTTCGATCATCCCATCGGAAGAAAGCTGGCAACGGTGGCCGGAAAAATCAGGGGAGTGGTATCGCGGTTCCGAGCCGAGCCGGGGCAGTCCCAACCATCCGGAACGGCACGATGAGATTGTGATCAACGAGATCATGTACGATCCTCCATCGGACTCCGGGTGCGGGGAATTCATCGAGCTGCTGAATCGCGGTCAGGAACATGTGGACCTGAGCAGATGGCAGTTCACGGATGGCGTGGAGTTTAAGTTTCCGTCCGGAACAGTGCTGGAGCCGGGCGCTTATCTGGTGGTCAGCGCGAACGCAAAAGCCTTAACAAAAACCCGACCGGACATTTTGGTCCTTGGTAATTATCGCGGCAAACTGAGCAACGACGGCGATCGGGTTCGACTGGAGGACACACTCGGAAACCTGGTGAGCGAGGTCGACTATCGCACGGGAGGGACCTGGCCAGCGGGTGCGGCGGGCGGTGGAAGCAGCATGGAGAAGGTTCATTCCGCCATGGACGGGCAACTGGCCTCCGCTTGGAAGTCCAGCGATGAATCACACAAGAGCCATTTCGAAACATTCGCGCACAGAGGCGTCTATGAAGAACGCAACCCGCTGGGTCGCGTAAGCGACCATCGGGAGTTGCATTTTTTTATGGTGGAAGAAGGGCACGTGGAACTGCGTAACATTCGGTTGTGGAACACGAAGTCGGGGGAGGATTACCTGTCTCCCGGGGCGCGTGAATCGCACGACGGGACTGGCGCAATCGGCTGGTTGATCCAGGGAAACCACTCGGCAAGCTATTGGGATGGTGATGTGTTGCACCTGATCTCAGAAGGACATGGTGACAATCGTGCGAACCGTATCGAGATCGACATTCCTGAAATCCAACCCGGCGCGGAGTGTGAGCTGCGCTTCGAGGCGCGGTGGATTTCAGGATCCCCTCGCCTGATCGCACAAACATGGGATCACAGTTTTTCATTTTCCATGCGGTTGCCAATTCCGGCCGATCTGGGAACGCCCGGCCGCGCGAATTCCCGTCTGAGCGCCGACCCGGTTCCACAGCTGGATCAACTGCGACATTCGCCGGTCGTGCCCGCGCCCGGGGAACCGGTGCGGATTTCCGCAAGCGTCACGTCGACCGAACCTCCCAAACGCGTCACGGTTTTCCACCGATTGGATTCGTTGTCGGGTAATGCCGAATGGCGTTCGACCGACATGAACACGGCCCCCTTGGTGTCAGGCGAAACAGCAGAGAGAACCCGGGAGTATTCAGCGAGTCTGACCGATTACAGTGAAGCCGGGCAAGTGGTGCAGTTTTATGTGCGGGCAGAAACAAGCGCACGGGGGAGCCAGGAGTTGCCGACCGGAGGACGGGACTTACCGGCGATGTATGTCGTCGATGGCCGAAATCTACCCGACGATTTGCGCACCTCACGCTTTGTGGTGTCCGCCCGTGATCTGGCTTCGATCGCTGACGGAGGCACCGCGGAATACGGATACAGGCATCCAAAGGTGTCCAACCATTATCTCAACGGAACCCTCATCTCGAATGAGCGAGACGTGTGGTACAATATTGAAGTTCGCCGGAGCGGCAGCGCCTGGAACCGCAGCGATACATTGTCGCGCGGCAAATGGAAGGCGCCGGCGGATCACTTGTTTCGCGGGCGCCGGAAATGGGTGTTCGATGATGATACCGCCGGATCCCGCCGTTACTCGGATCGTGTTACGCGCTACCTTCTCTACCTGCTCGGTAACCCTACCAGCGAGAGCGAATTTGTCCGCGTAGTGGTGAACGCGGGTCCGGTGGATTTGCGGGAGGAAGTGGAACCGGTGGACGCAGATTTCCTGCGCCGAATTTATCCCGGGGAGGAGATCGGAGACCTTTACCGGATCGATGACGAGTGGTGGTTCGCCGATTCCTGGGAACCGGAAACCCGCGATGCGGACTGGTCTTACAAGGGAACTTCCGACCCTGGCCGTTACCGCACGGAATGGATGAAGCGCACGCACGAAGCCGACGATGACTTCTCCGGGCTGATTAACTTTTTCAACTTGGTCTCATCTCCTGACTATTCGGAAGACTCCATCAATGCGCTCATCGATGCGGACGCGGTTTTGCAGCTGGCAGCGGTAAGCGGTTACATTGCCAACTGGGACACATTTACGATGTCCCGAGGAAAGAACGCGTATTTTTATCAACGCGCCGTGGATGGCCGGTTTCGGATGTTTCACTGGGACAGCGACGCGGCCTTCGAGCGCGAACAGGGGGAACCGTTTTATGGCGACCACGAACCTTTTCGCCGCTGGCTGGAACAACCCTACAATTTTCGGTTGTTCACGAAATACCTCGGGGAGATCGTCTCCCAGCATACCGAGGGGAGCCCCCGCATGCACGCCTGGCTGGAAGCGCAGAATCTCACGAGCCCGGACACCGGCTGCGACATTGAGCGCTTCGAGGCGTGGTTCCGTATGCGGAACGCATTCGCCCGCGAGCGTTTTGGTGATGCGTTGATCGCCCAGTAAACGTTCGAGTGGCAAGCCGGTCCCACGACCCCCGGCACCTTTTTCCCTTCGAGACGGCGTGAGACCAGGTGGCTTCACGGAGGCTGTCCGAGTTTGGCCATTGGCGGATTCTGGAAACCACCGCTAGGTTGGCGGAATGAAGAAACCGGTTCCGTCCACAGCAGCCCAATGAACAACGAATCCTCTCCAGTCATCGTCGTGGTCGGCGGGTCCGGCGGCATTGGTTCGGCGGTCGTGCGCCGCCTGATGGCAAAGGATTGCCGTGTGGTGATTGCTGCCCGCAACCCCGAACAACTGCAGGCCGTGGCCGCGGAAACGGGGGCGGAGCCTGTTGCTCTGGATGCCCGGGACAGTTCCGCCGTGGACGCGATGATGCAGTCGATCATCGACCACCATGGGAGGGTCGATGGCGTCGTGAACTGCGCCGGATCGATCCTGTTAAAACCAGCGCATCTGATCAGCGATCAGGAGTTTGCCGACACCCTCGCGCTCAATCTCACCACCGCCTTCAACCTCGTACGTGCTTCCACCCGTCTGATGATGCGACAAACGGGCGGCGGGAGCGTTGTGCTCTGTTCCTCAGTCGCAGCACAACGCGGGTTGATAAATCATGAGGCCATCGCCGCCGCCAAGGCCGGGGTGGAAGGCCTGGCGTTGGCCGCTGCCGCGAGTTACGCGCGGTATGGTGTGCGGGTGAACTGCGTTGCCCCCGGATTGACGCGGACGAATCTTACTCGCGCACTGACTCAGAATGAAAACGTTGCCAGAACATCGGCCGCACTGCACCCGCTTGGGCGGATCGGCGAACCGACGGAAGTCGCCTCCGCCATTTGCTGGTTGCTGGACCAGGAACAGTGCTGGGTGACCGGACAGGTCATCGGCGTCGATGGCGGCCTCGGCCGGATCCAGGCCCGGGGTTGATCATGCCCAAAACTAAAAATCCAAACACAGCCGTATCCCGCCCCGAACTTCGCCTGGGTCTTTGCTGTCAGTTCACCGCGCAACCCATCAAGTTCCGCACGACGACCGCGACGGCGCTGGCGCGACTGCCCCGACGTGAGCAGCTCGACCGGCTCTCCGCATTATGCGCGGAGAACGCGGAATCGCTGCTCGCTGCCTTGAAGTTTTGTGCGGTAAACGGGATCGGATCATTCCGAATCAGCAGCCCCATCATGCCGGTCAAGACCCACCCTACCGTGGGCTATCGTGTCGAAGAGCTTGCCGACGCGGACGGCATTGTGGAGCGATTTCGTCGTTGCGGAGAGTTCGCCCGGGCGGCGGGAATTCGAACAGGATTTCATCCCGACCAGTTCGTGGTGATCAACTCTCCGGACGACAGCATTGTGCAACGTTCCGTGGCCGACATCGAATCGCAGTCGGAGATCGCGGAATGGACCCATGCTGATACCGTCAACATTCACGGTGGTGGCGGCTACGGAGACAAGCCCGCCGCGCTGGAACGTTTCCGGCGAAACCTGCAACGTCTTTCATCGCGAGCGCGTGCGCGCCTGACAGTGGAGAACGACGACAAGACATTTACCCCCGCCGACCTGCTTCCTCTGTGCCGGACTGAAGGATTGCCGCTCGTGTACGACGCCCACCATCACCGGTGTCTGCCGGATCATTTGAAGTTGGAAGAAGCAACGGCGGCGGCCCGCGATACGTGGAACCGCGAACCGCTCTTTCACATCTCAAGTCCGTTGGAAGGTTGGAACGGACCGAAGCCATCGAGGCATCACGACTACATTGATCCCGCGGACTTTCCGGTCGAATGGAGCGGACGGGCGCTGACAGTTGAAGTGGAGGCGAAGGCCAAGGAACTGGCCGTTGCCCGGCTTCAACAGGATCTGGAACGGAGAGTGTGAACCAATGACAGATTCGAAATTAATTCTCGTGACAGGTGCCACCGGCTACGTGGGTGGCCGGATGGTTCCCCGCCTGCTTGAGGCCGGTTATCGCGTTCGGTGCCTGGTGCGGGACCCGGGCCGGTTGCAGGGACGCGCCTGGCTGGACCAGGTGGAACTGGTCAAGGGCGACATGCTGCAGCCGGAAACACTGGTTGAAGCCATGCGCAATGTGAGCGTGGTGTATTACCTCGTTCACAGCATGGGAGGCGGCAGTGATTTCCACGAACGTGATGTGACGGCGGCACGGAACTGCTCGGAGGCGGCGCTGCAGTCAAACGTGAAACGAATCATCTACCTGGGAGGACTGGGCGATTCGAACGCGGACCTTTCCCCGCACCTGCGTTCCCGGCAGGAGACGGGTGAGGTGCTGCGCGAAGCTGGCGTGCCGGTGACGGAGTTTCGCGCGGCCGTCGTGGTGGGTTCCGGCAGCCTGTCGTTCGAAATGATCCGTTACCTGACCGAGCGACTGCCGGTAATGATCTGCCCCAAGTGGGTGTTCACGCGCATTCAGCCCATCGCCATCCGCAATGTCCTCGATTATTTGGTGGCCGCACTCGGTTGCCCCGCGAGCATTGGGCGGACACTGGAAATTGGTGGCCGCGATGTGCTGACCTACGCTGGCATGATGACCGGTTATGCGCGCGCCCGAGGGTTGACGCGATACCTCCTGGCTGTGCCCGTCCTGACGCCGCGGTTGTCGTCCTACTGGGTGCATTTGGTCACCCCCATTCCTGCCAACATCGCCCAGCCGTTGATCAAGGGACTCGGCAATGAGGTCATTGTCCGGGACGACGCCGCGCTCGAAATGTTCCCTGAGATCCACCCGCTGGACTACGATACCGCCGTCCGTTTGGCATTGGAGAAGGTGGAGATGCGCGGTGTAGAAACCGCCTGGACGGACGCGTTGACGTCCAGCCAGGGAGAACGAACACCGGTCGCGCTGATCAACAGTGAAGGTATGATCATCGAACGGCGACAGCGGGTGGTCCTCAAACCGGCCGCGGCGGTGTATCAGAGTTTTGCGCAACTCGGTGGACAACGGGGTTGGCTTTACCTCGACTGGACGTGGCAGTTGCGCGGCATGGTGGATCGTTTGTTTGGTGGTGTGGGCATGCGACGCGGCCGTCGCGATCCCGAGGAGCTGCGTTCTGGCGACACGCTCGATTTCTGGCGCGTGGAAATGGTCGACCCCGGGCGGTTGATTCGTTTACGGGCGGAGATGAAAGTTCCTGGAAGAGCCTGGCTGGAGTTCGAGGCCCGGCCTGAACCCGACGGGAAAACCCTGCTGCTACAGACGGCGTTTTTTGAGCCAAAAGGGTTGTTCGGTTTGTTTTACTGGTACGCGCTCTATCCGATTCACAGCTTGATTTTCAGCGGCCTGATCCGGCGGATTGGCGAGCAAGCTGAAGGCTGATCCGAACTGCTTCAACGGGGCGGATTCGTTCGTAGTCTC
>JBDNGP010000209.1:0-52621 GCA_041689265.1 Verrucomicrobiota bacterium | reverse complement strand
ATGATTGGATCAGTCGTAGGCGAAAAACTGAAACCCTCCCGGCTCAGCCTCAATCGCCACGCTCCCGATAAACTCATTTGCCGGTGTTGAAAACGTGCTGATGTGCCAATTTTCGGCCTCGTCGACCTTCCCATTGATTCGCAATAAACGAGCCGGATCGCCGGGCCGGCAATTGAACTCAACCTTGTTCAAACCTTCGCTGATCCCAATGCCCGTCGCCTTCAACCAAGCCTCTTTTCGCGTCCAGAGATTAAAGAAACCATGACGTTGTTGATCCTCCGCCAACGAAAGCAGTTCGCCCGCTTCGCGCTCCGAGAAGAATCGTTCCGCGATTCCGCCGGTGTCCACTTTCCGGCTCATTCCCTCGATATCCACGCCGATCTCCGTCCGGCGTGTCATCGCCAGCAAGCCGTGTTCGCCGCTGTGACTCAAATTGAACTGCAATTCGTCGGCGACCAAAAATGGCTTCCCGTGATCCCCTTTTCGAAAACTCAACCCCGCCGGATCGCGATTCAGCACGGCCCCCAGAATCAGGCGTAACATCCCATGGGCGACGATATATCTCTGCCGCAGGTAGGGAAACGCAAACCGCGCCGCGCGCTCGGTTTCCTCAATCGCAAGCACTCCAAAAAATTGTTCCAAACGGTCGTCGGTGATGGAGAGCGGGAGATACCAGACGTGGATCTCGCCATCGCCCAGTTCAGGCGGCGTCGTGGCGGGTTGCCAGTGCGGCGATTGATCCGATGAAGTCACGGCGCGAGCAGGAAGCCTCAGCCTTTTTCAATGCAGGCGTAGGCGTTGTGATTATGGATGCTCTCAAAGTTCTCGGCCTCCACCTTGTACCACGTCACCAGCGGATGTTCGTTCAGCTTCAGCGCAACGTTGCGCACCAGATCCTCGACGAACACCGGTTTCTCATACGCCTTCTCGGTCACAAATTTTTCATCCGGCCGTTTTAACAACGAATACAATTCACTGCTCGCCGACGCCTCAGCTATCGCGATGACCTCCTCGATCCAGACGGTGTCTGAAGATCTCAATTGAACGGTGACCTGTCCGCGTTGATTGTGCGCGCCGTATTTACTGATCGCCTTCGAACACGGACACAACGTCGTCACGTTCGTAATCACTGTCAGCACAAAGTCGATTTCCTTGCCGATGGTGTTCGCCGAGAACTTTGCCGTGTAATCCATCACGCTGGGCTTGCCGCTCACCGGTGCATTCTTGGTCACGAAATACGGGAACTCCATTTCGATGTGCGCATTCTCCGCCTTCAAACGCATCTGCATCTCCCGCAAAATATCTGGAATGATGTCCACGTGAACAACGTTTCCATGGGAATTAAGCACCTCAATGAACCGGCTCATGTGGGTGCCCTTGAATTCCTTTGGCAGGTCCACATACATACCGATGGTGGCGATCGTGTTTTGCAGACTGTCGTGATTCTTGTCGCGCACCTGCACGGGAAACCGCACGCCGCGCACACCCACCTTGTCGATGTGAAGCTGCCGATGATCGCGTTCGCTCTGCTTGTCATGCAGATCTGAATCGCCGACGACACTCGCCGGACTGACTGTAGATTTGTCCATAATGAAACGGTCGGCGGACCATAACAGTGGTCCCCGCCTTTGCAAAAATATTCTTCCGGCCGACCAGTTGCTGAATGGCCTTTGACTAAACCCGCCCGATTCCCTAAAAACCCGGAAATGTTCATGTCAAGATTCTCAGGGTGGATCGGGTTGATTCTTCTTTCACTCAGCATCACGTCATCCTCCGCCGCTGAGACGTTTCGCGTCGCCACCTACAACCTGAACAACTACTTCCTGAATGCCGGGGACAGCCGACCGCAAAAATCCGTCGATTCACAAAACAAGATTCACGAGAACATTCTTGCGCTGAAGCCCGACATTCTCGCAGTTCAGGAAATGAGCGATGAGACTGGGCTGATGCACCTGCAATCGGAACTGAAACGCGGCGGACTGGACCTGCCTCACCATGAAATCATCACCGGTTGGGATACCAACATCCACGTGGCGGTCTTGAGCAAATTCCCGATCACCGCCCGTCGCCCACACTTGAAAGACAATTACCTCCTGAACGGCCGGCGCTTCCACGTAAGCCGCGGGTTTCTGGAAGTTGATATTAAGATCAACCCGGACTACACACTCACGCTGTTGACCGCCCACCTGAAATCCAAACGTCCGGTGCCCCAGGCGGACGAAGCCGACATGCGACTCGAGGAAGCGCGGTTGCTGCGCGAAAAAGTGGAGGACCGTTTGAGGGCCAGCCCGACCGCCAACATCATCATAGTCGGAGATTTCAACGACACGAAGGACTCCCCGGCGATCAAGGCGCTCGAAGGTCGCGGACGGACGAAACTGGTGGACACCCGCCCCGCCGAACCGAACGGCGACAACACGCCGCCCGCGAAGAAATCCTATGATCCCCCCAACATCACTTGGACATATTTCTACGGGGTCGAAGATTCCTACTCCCGAGTGGACTACATCATGATCAGCCCCGGTCTCGCCAAGGAGTGGAAGCCGGAGCAGACCCACGTTCTCGCCGTTCCCAACTGGGGACTCGCCTCCGACCACCGCCCCCTCGTCGCGACGTTCGAGGCAACGGACCGGTGAAGATCAGACCAGCTCTAACTGATTCATCGGAAGCCTAACCTGCGTTCGAAATTGATACCTGAAAAGTGACGGAGTCAGCATATCTCGTGGCTCAGACCTCCGGTCCGCGCCACCGAACGACCGGCGTGCGTCTCCTCCCTCCACTCTCTTTTTTGGTCTCGTGTCGAAGTTCAAAGGGACGAATTCCTGGATCCTCCGGACAATCAATTCCGCCACCCGACGGTCGGTCGTGATCTTTGCGCACAGACGCCCGTTTCAACAAAAATTCCCCATTTCTTGACTCTATACAAACCCCGGGGGGCTCTGATACCCTCGCCGGACTTATGGCATTGGACGACATTTTACTGGAAGCGGAAGAGAAAATGGCCAAGACGGAAGAAGTGGTGGTCGGCGAATTTACGAGTGTTCGCACCGGCAAGGCTTCAGCCAGTCTGGTGGAGAATATCATGGTCGAGGCCTATGGATCGCAGATGCGTATCCGTGAGCTGGCGGGAATCACCTGTCCGGAGCCGCGTCAGGTCATGATCCAGCCCTGGGACGCCTCCACGGTGACCCCCATCGAGAAATCCATTCAGAAGGCCAACCTCGGGCTCAATCCCTCGGTGGACGGCAAATTCATCCGGATCATGATCCCTGAACTGAGTGAGGAGCGCCGCGTGGAATTCACGAAAATCGCCAAGAAAATGGCGGAAGACGGCCGTGTCGCCGTCCGTCACGTGCGTCGCGATGCGATCGAGGCCGCCAAGAAAGAAGGCAAGAGCGGCGGCATCACCGAGGACGAGGTGACGCACTGCGAGAAGGAGATCCAGAAGCTGACCGACAAGTATGTCGCCAGGATCGATGCGCATCTGAGTCACAAGGAAAAAGAGATCATGACCGTCTGATGGCACCGCATCAGGATCATTCACGAACCCGTTCTGGAAACTCCCCCCAACCGGTGACGTTCAATAAAGTTGCCCTGCCGCAACTATTCGACGTATGCCGTGTTGCATGTCGTTAGTTAGCTGAAGGCTCATGCCCATACCATCCATCAAACATCTGCTGGCCCAGATCGGAGCGATCACTCCGGACCAGTTCGCGACGTTGATGAAAGCCTGGCAGGTGGCCCGGGAAAACGGTTCGCAGGAGCCGCTGCTCGAGTTCGTCGGTCGCGAATGCGGGATGACTGAGGAGAAATTTCTACAGGAAATGGCGAAGGAATTCGGCTGGAAATTCATCGACCTGCGAAATCGGGACATTCCCGTCGAAGCCCGCAACCGGATCTCCACCAAGATCGCCTTTCAATACACCGTCTTCCCCGTCAGCTTCGAGAATGGCAAACTACAGATCGTCGTCAGCAATCCGTTCGACACGGCGATGCTCAACGCGGTCCAGTTCGACGCCCGGACGGCGGTTGAGTTTGCCCTGTCCTCCCGCAATGAAATAGAAAAGGCGCTGAAGAAATACTACGGCGTTGGTGCGGAAACGTTGGATGAACTTCAGGATGACGAACCCATCGAACTTCTCGTCGCGGAGGACAAGGAAATCACCGAGGGCGACCAGGAGGCGAGCGTCATCAAGTTCGTCAATCAGATCGTCTGGGAAGCCTACAAGGACCGCGCGACAGACATTCATTTCGAGCCGATGGAGGACGAGCTGCGGATTCGTTATCGAATTGACGGCATCCTCAATCAAACCCCGATGCCGCCGCAGTTGAAGCGTTATCAGGCGGCCATCATCTCGCGCATCAAGGTGATGAGCGGAATGAACATCGCCGAGAAGCGACTTCCCCAGGACGGACGGATCAACGTGCGGATCAAGGGTGAGGAAATTGATATTCGAGTTTCCACCGTTCCCACGGTTTACGGTGAGAGCGTTTCCCTTCGTTTGCTGTCACGCGGCAAAATCTTTTTGAGCCTCGACCACCTCGGATTCTCGCCCGGAGAAGAAGAGGCGATGCGAGAAATCATTCTGAAGCCGCACGGCATCATGCTCGTCACCGGCCCGACGGGTGCTGGCAAATCGACAACGCTTTACGCCTGTCTGAGTTCGATCAACTCCGTCACCAAACGAATCATCACGGTCGAAGAACCGGTGGAATACGAGCTCAAGGGAATCAACCAGATCGCGGTTCGCCCCGACATCGGACTTACGTTCGCCAAAGGTTTGCGCCACATTCTGCGGCAGGATCCGAATGTGATCATGATCGGAGAAATTCGTGATCTTGAAACTGCGGAGATTGCCATCCGCGCGTCGCTCACCGGCCACCTTGTTTTCTCCACGTTGCACACCAACGACGCCCCGAGCGCGTTCACCCGTTTGATCGACATGGGCATCGAACCGTTTCTGGTGGCGTCCTCGGTTGAAGCCGTGATGGCGCAACGTCTTGTTCGCACCATTTGTCCGACCTGCAAGACTGAGCAGAAAATTGAACCCAGCTACCTTCGTCAGGTGAATTATCCCGAGAAAGAGATTCCCACGGCCAAGTTCTGGTATGGGACGGGATGCGAAAACTGCCGACAGCTCGGCTATCAGGGACGGCTCGGAATTTACGAACTCCTCGTGGTCACCGAAGTGTTGCGGCCGCTGATCATGAACCGCGCACCCGCCTCCACGATCGCTCAGACGGCCATCGACCACGGAATGCGAACCCTACGGATGGACGGCTGGACCAAGGTCCGCCGCGCTGATACCACCGTTGAAGAAGTCCTGCGTGTCACCCAGACCGAGGAACACCTCAAATCACTGGTCGGCGACGGCCAGACCGTATTTCTGCCGACCAAGTGAAAAAAGAACGCTGGCAACTCTGCAACGTCGTGAGCACGGACGAAGTCGGTCGCCGGCTCTGGCAGTTCCGCACAAAGGGGGACGCTTTCTCCCTGGTCAAGGGGTACTCCGCCGCCGCCGGCGAGAAGCTTCCGGCCAAGGTGGTCGGCAAGACCTTCCAGTCGTTCTGGAAAAAGAAGCTGAACATCGCGCTGCTCCCTCCGGGCAACGTGTTCATGGGGGTGGTTGAACTGCCTTCCGTGGATTCCTCCGAGCTCCACGGCATGTTGGAATTTCAGCTCGAAAAACTGTCCCCTCTGCCCGTCACGCACATCGTCTGGACCTATTTCGAGCTGCCGAACAAGACCGACGGAATGACCCGGATCGTCCTCGTGATCACGTCGCGGAACGAGGTGGAGGCGCTGCTTGGCAAACTGGAAAAGGCTGGCTTTCTCGCCGACCAGCTGGAGTTCCCGTTGCTCGATGAACTGTTGTCGCTCCTCGACAAACCGGATGGCCTCTGGCTGCTGCCACTCAGGACGGAAAAAGGATTCCACGCGCTCGCGGTCTGGATCGCCGGGGGCGAGCTTCACAACGTGACGATGTTTCACCTGCCGGAAATCGGCTGGGAGGAGAGTCTCACCACCCAGCTTTCCCAGACCGTCTGGGCTGGCGAACTGGACGGCTGGCTGCCCGGCATCCCAGTCTGCCACCTCGTCGCCGATGCAGAACTCGCGGTGGTGTTTGAACCCGTGTTGCGCGAGTTCTCGCAGCAGACGGTCGAGGTGATGCCACCGCTCGACGAGGCGACGCTGACCAATCTCACCGCCAACCGGGCGACGAAGATCGGTTCGCCGGCCCGCCTGTTACCGCCAGAGATCTCCAAGCGCTATCATCAGGTGTTTGTCGACGGGATCTGGATGCGTTCGCTCGGGGTCGTGCTCCTCGCCTACATTCTCGGAGTGCTGCTCTATTTCATCGGCATCGAGTGGGCGAAATATCAGCACACCGAGACCGAGGACTATCTGAATTCGATCGCGCTCGCCTACACGAATACCGTTCACGCCAGCCAGCGGGTTCAGATTCTGCAGAATCAAATGAACTTGAAGTATGCCGCGCTCGACAGCTTCCGCGCGGTCTCCGAGCACCTGCCCGAAGGCGTGATATTGAACAACTTCAGTTTTCAGAGCGGCAACAAGATCGCGGTCTACGGAACCGCGCCGCAGGCCGACAGCGGCAAGGTCGCGGAATTTGTCGATCAACTGAGATCCGCCGAAAGCGACGGACGAAAGCTGTTCGCCTCCGTCCGCGCCCCGAACATCATGTCGCAGCCGGGCACCCAGCTCAACCGCTGGGATTTCGTCTGCGAACTCGCCAATCCGGAGGAGAAATGAGTTCATCCCTCGACAAACTGAACATGAAGCCCGGCGAAAAGCGGTTGCTCGTCGGCATCGGCATCGTGCTCTTCGGCGTCCTGAATTTCATGTTCGTCTTCCCGCGTTTCGGCGAGATGGCCCGGACACAGAACGAGACTGAGGACATCCGGAACACGATCGGCCGTTACGAAACCACGATCGCCAAAAAGGGCACCTACCAGGCCCGGCTCGCTGAACTCGAAGGACAGGGATCGGCGGTCATCCCCGGCGAACAGGCATTGCAGCTGCAGATGACCGTCCAGTCTCAGGCACGGCAGAGCGGTGTCACAATCAACAGCCAGGCGCCGGTCAACCGGTCGGACGCGTCCAAGAACGATTTCTTCGACGAACAGTCCATCGTCATCTCGTATGACACCGGCTACAAGCAGCTCGCTGATTTTCTTGTCCGGCTGGGCGACCACGATTCCAATATCCGGGTGCGCAGCATGGACGTCCGACGCGATCTGACTGGTCAGCGACTACAGGGCAGCATCACCCTGGTCGCCAGTTTTCAAAGAGCTCAAAAAACAACTTCAACCGCCTCAGCAAAGTGAAAATATTCCCGGCCTCCATCATTCTGGCTGCATCGGTCCTGACCCTGGCCGCGCAGACAAACCAATCACCTGCACCGCCAGCCGAGGAGGCACAAGCCGCAGTCCAAGATTTCCTGCAGCAGGGAAACCGCGCCGTCACGCCGCCCACCGTAGCCGCGCCACCGACCCGGCAACTGCCCGGTCTGCCCGGCCAGCGACCGGCCACTCCGCCGCCGACCTTCCCGGCCCCCAACCGCGTTCAGAACACGGGCCAGCCCGCGCCCGCCAACGGTGCCTCTGCGACCAACCCCGCGATTCCCAGCTCACTGCCCGGAGTGACCGCCACACCGGGGACCGGCGACGACAACGAACTGATTGCGACAGATCTGCTCCGCCTCGGCGAAGGCGCCACGCTCGACAACCTGCTGGACATCTATTCGATGCTGGTCGGTCGCGTCATTCTCAAACCGGCGGCGCTCCCCATGCCGGGCGAAATTTCACTCAACATCACCGACGTTGAACTCACGAAGAAGGAAGCCATCCAGGCGCTCGACACGTATCTCGCGCTCAACAACATATCAACTGTGCCAATGGGTGAGAAATTCCTTCTCGTCGTCCCTAGCGCGGAAGCCAACCGACAGGGAGGCGAATTCTCCAGCCTCATCACCAAGGAGCTTCCGGAAGCCGCCCAGTTCACTTCTCATATCGTCCAGTTGAAGCACGTCAAGCCGACGGAGATCCTCGACGTGCTGCTCGTTTTCACGAAGTCCCCGGAAAGCCTTGTCGCCATTGACAGCTCGCAGACCCTCGTGATCCGCGACTACGCCATAAACGTGAAACGCATGCTGGAACTGATCGAAAAGATCGACGTCGCCATTCCGGTGGAATACAAGACCGAGCTCATCCCGATCAAATATGCGCTCGCAGCGGACATCGCCCAGGTGCTCGGCGGGTTGGCCGCCGGAGGAGGAGGTTCCGTGACAACTGTGGGAAGCGCCAGCCAGTCAGGTTTCCGGGGCGCTGGCAACCAGGCGTCCGGCTTCCCCAACCAGTCGGGATTTGGCGGACAGAACAACAACAACCGCAACTCAGGCTCGCGCGGTTCCTACAACACCTTCAGCACAATGCAGGCACGCACGCCGACCCCGGTCGGCGCGACCGCCGCCAACCGGAGCGCCTTCCAGAATCGGTTGAACCAGATCGTGGGCAGCGTCGGCGGTGGCACCGGCGGTGAAGTTCAGGTCCTGAGCGAAACGAAGATCATCGCCGACGAACGCACCAACTCACTGCTCGTGTTCGCGAATGAGCAGGACATGGAAACCATCAAGGACATCATCTCGCGCATGGATGTCGTGCTGGCGCAGGTGCTGATCGAAGCCATCCTGATGGAGGTCAATATTGGAGATCGTCAAAATGTCAGTGTTTCCGCCGTCAGCAAGAATCAAAACGGAGATAACAAGTTCGGAAGCGTTATGAACAACGGACTGGGCTTCGCCAACTTCGGTGGGGCAACGAACGTCTCCAGCTTTGGCGGCGCGGCTCCCTCCGGGTTTTCGTGGTTTGGCGAATTCGGTGACAAGTTTGCCGTCGCCGTCAACATGGCGGCTCAGGACAGCCGTATCAAGGTCCTCTCCCGGCCAAGCGTGCAGACCTCCCACGCAGTTCCCGCCTCACTGTTCGTCGGCGAGACCCGGCCGTACGTGACCGGCACCTACAACGGCGGTTTCAACAGCGGCGTCAGTTCCCAGTACCAGCAGACGCAAATCGGTCTGTCCCTCTCCGTGCTGCCACTGATCAACCCGGAGGGCCTCGTTGTCATGGACATCCAGCAGCAGGTCCAGCAGGTCGGCGGCAGCGTCACTATTGACGGCAACGATGTTCCGATCACCCAGGATCAGAGCGCCTCCGCGAAAGTCGCCGTCCGGGACCGCGACACGATCATCCTCGGCGGATTCATCCGGAACTCGCTTGAAAAGAGTGAAAGCGGAGTGCCCTTTCTCAAGGACATTCCGCTGCTGGGCAACCTCTTCAAGTCGAAGAACCACAACGACAGCCGGCGCGAACTGGTGATCCTGATCCGGCCAACGGTGCTTCCTACGCCCGAGGATGCCGCGAATCTGGTCAACCAGCGGCGGGACACCACGCCGGAGCTGAAGGAAGCCGAAGTTGATTTTGAAGTCGAAGAGCAACAGCTGCTGAAAAAAGCCAACGAAAAGATCATGAAGAAGCGGCTCGGAATTGAAGGCGATTAGACCGCCCGGAAACATCGATTTCACAAGGGCTGCTTCGGTAGCCCTTTTTCTTTGCCTTTCAATTCACCCCACATCTTCATTCCCATCCAGCCCATTCTGGTATATTCAAATCTCATGCCTGCAACCTCCATCAAACTAACCCGTGACTGCAACGCGGTGATGATCCCTGACGGCACTTCCGCCCGACTTCACGAAGGGACCGAAGTGTTCATCACCCAGCAACTCGGTGGCACTTATACCGTGAGCGGCCCCGGCGGTCTATTTCGCATCGAACGTGCGGACGCTGATGTCCTTGGGTTCGAGCCATCCGAACAGCCGGATAAAAAAGATTTCAGCGGTGAACCGGCAACAGAAGAACAGGTCACCGAAGTCCTGAAGACCTGTTTTGATCCAGAGATCCCGGTGAACATCATTGACCTTGGGCTGGTGTACGACACGAAACTGACGCCCGGACCCAACGGCGGCACCGTCGTACACGTGGCAATGACATTGACCGCACCGGGCTGTGGAATGGGCAGTGTGATCGCCGGAGATGCCCAGGAGAAATTGCTGTCACTTCCTGGCGTCGAAGAAGCCACCGTGGATATCGTCTGGGAACCCGTGTGGCATCAGTCCATGATTTCCGAAGCGGGACGCGTTGCCTTGGGGATTGAGTAACAGCGATTGTTTCACCACGGAGGCACTGAGTTCACAGAGACCAGATTCTTAATCCCAATCTTAATCCTGCTCGCAATCGTACTCCGCTCGACCCGAGCGCGATTTTGCCACGAACCAGACCGCCACGCGTCAAACGAAACCCGCTTCCTAACTTCCTGCCTTCCTTATTCACTCCGCTTGGAAAGCCAGATCAAGCAATCGTTTTTCGTTCGCGTTGAATTCCAATTTTAACGCCTCCGCCCTGCCCTGCTCCGACATCTTGCCCCAGCTTTTGCGGATCGCGTTGATCATCTTTTCGTCGGTTGCTTTCTTGGCCAGATCGGAAAACTGATACTGGAGAAACATCAGACACAAGGCGTCTTCGAGCACCTGCACATCGGGATCTTTCCCGAAGTCGTTTTTGAGGTTCAACGACTTGACGTGCTGGATCGTGCCCTCGTCGTAACCCAGCTCCTGCAAAATACTCCCCGCTTTTGCCGCATGAAACTTCTTCAGATCCGCACGCCATTTCAAGTACCCAGCACGGTCCATGGGATAATCACTGCGCGGGCTTTCCCATCGACAAATATGCTGCGAACGCGCGGCTAGCAACAACGCCTCAGACGCGTCACGATTAAGTTTAAGAACCCACCCCATCAGTCGTTGCGAGTAAACCAGCTCACGCGGCTGCTCCACACCGTCGACAACATCCCGGTTTGGATCAGCAGCGTTCGCTTGATCAAACTGCTGGATGGCTTTCTGGAAAAGTGGACTCATGTGCAGCGGTGAATAGCAAAGCCACTCATGGTGAGCTAGCGCAAAAAGATGGATTAATTTCCAGCGACGATGAATCAGGGAAGTATCGCTGCCAGACGGCGCCGTGTTGCCCGAGCCAGCGCATGTCCGCCATGTCGGCATCATTCACTGAACGATGCCCGTACGGCGACACCGGTTTCTTGTCCTTCCACTGCCATTCGTGATGTTCCACATGCCCGTCGAGAAAGCTGATGTTCGCTCCGCCCCTGTGACGTTCGCCGGGAAGGTGAAGCCAGCGGTTTCGTTTGAGTTCGATCAAATTACGTTTCAACTCCTCCTCCGTTTTCGCAGCCGGACCGGGTAATCCAAAGCTGCCCGAATCGATCGTTTCCGGATTCACATCAAGAAACGCATACGTCTTCACCGGCCGTTTCAGGTCGGACTCCTTGTGGAACGATTGCAGAATGGGCAGACCGTACATCTGATCGGCGAGGATCCCGTAGTTCAGTTCACCATTGAGGCTGTAACTGCGAAACCTTGCGAGGTCCGGCTTCCCTTTCACCTTGGATCGATCACTTGGACAACGATAGACATCGGGATTATTCAGATACGGATACAAACTGCCGCGTTTGACGTTGTCGGGCGAATCGTCGTGCTTTGCATTTCCCAGAACCCAGGAGTTGCGCACACCTTCCCACACTCCAAACGGCTGCCCCTCTTCATTCGGCGGCATGGCTCCGTCGTGATCACCCGCGTAACTGATCCAGGCAAGCTGCAGCTGCCGTAGATTGTTCTGACATTCCAACGACAGGGCACGCTGCTTCGCACCACTCAACGCCGGGATCAGCAGGCTGGCGAGAACCGCAATGATGGCGATAACGACCAGCAATTCCGTGAGCGTGAATGCGGCCGAAAGAGAACGGCGGGGACCGGAATTCTTCACCACAGAGCACACAGAGAACACGGAGAAAAGCGCGGGTTGAACCATTTTTTGCGGTTGTCATGTCTTCATCTCTCCGCCAAATCTTGGAGTGGAGATTTGCAGCGCGAGCGGAATCACCGCATTGGATGTAACAGGTCGAAGGGCATCTGAGCCTGAATATTATACCACAGCGAGCACAGAGGACAGAGAACTGAGCGAAACAGGTTTTCCCTTTTGCGCGTTTTTTTTTGTTTTTCGCGGCCATCAACTTCGTGCTCTCCGTGCTCTCCGTGCTCTCCGTGGTTATCATTCCGTGGCGGTTGTCGTTGTCGCCTCCACGGCGCGGTAGAAGTATTGAGATTCACCAGTCGTTAGATCGACGGCTTCGCAGGTGTTGTCTTCCAGATCCATGGTCTTCCAATCCTTCCAGTGGATCATGTCCGTGCTGCGTTGGATGAGGGCGCCATCAGGAGTGGCTGAAGTTTCTGAAGCTGATCGTCGACAACTACGCCACCCACAAACATGCCAAGGTCAGGAGCTGGCTGGCCAAGCACCCTCGGTTTCACACTCACTTCAAACCCACGAGCGCCTCCTGGCTCAACATGGTGGAACGATTCTTTCGCGACCTCACCGAAAAGCAGCTCCGTAGAGGCGTGTTCAAGAACGTGCCCGAGGTGTTCCGCACGATCAACGCCTACATCGAGCAATACAACAAGGCCCCCAAACCCTTCGTCTGGACCGCCAGCGCATCGGACATCCTGGAAAAAATAACGCGCGCCCGGGCAAAACTCGATATGTTACAGACTGCTTGACGCACTAACCTAACGTTGGGTTTGCTGAAAGCTGGAGGATAGGAAAAATCAGAGCCTCCTCATGTCGGCTGCTACGATTCAAACCGGGTGCAGCCCGGAGCGCGACCCGGTCTCCGGTCGCAGCGGCTTCGCCAATGTCGGAACGTTCTGATTTCTCAAGTCCGCCTGTCAACGCAGTATCCGCTGCGGGCCGGGCCGTCTCGCGCTCCACAAGCAGTTGTTCCCGAACAATTATTGCTGGCTCGCGGAACGGTTGTCGCTATAAACGCGGCGTGAGCGATCCGACACCCGACTCAGCCACCCATTCAGCATCACCGCCGCCACCGTTGCCAATGGACGAAGGCGCAACGCCCGAGCAACCATCCCCGCCATCCGTCGCGAAGTGGCGCTGGTTGATTCACCTGCTGATCATGGGTTCTTACCCGTTGCTCATCGCGGCATTGAGTCTCGGCATCAGACCAGAGGATGCGGAAGCCGCGCTCTCGGCAAACATCGGCATCCTGCTGCTGAACTTGATGATCACGATGGCTTCGTTCTTCGTTTTCCTCGGACTGGCATGGTGCGCATCCCGTGCGACGGTGGATGACCTCATGTTGCGTTGGAAGTCCGGCGTGCTGCCCTGGGCACTCGGCCTCGTTTACAGCATCGGCATGCGGTTGTTAATCGGCGTCATTGTTTACATCGTCGTGTTCGCCGTCGTGCTGGGAATGTTGTCTTCCGAAGGGAAACCGCTCTCCATGGAAAGCTTTCAGGAAACGTCGACCAAACTCATGGAGGACAACCGGCCGAAGGTTGAGCATCTGGTGGACACGGACGCCATCGTCAACAGCCCGATGTATCTGTTTATCAACATCACGCTCGTGAGTTTTGTGATGGCCGGATTCCGGGAGGAGCTCTGGCGGTCCAGCATGCTCGCCGGATTCAAGGGACTGTTTCCGCAAAGCTACGACAAGCTCTGGTGCAAAATCGGATTCGTGCTGATCGTCGCCGTCATCTTCGGCATCGGCCACCTCCCGCAGGGCATTGGCGGCGTCATTCTCACGGGGGCGCTCGGTGTCATGCTCGGATTGATCATGATCTTTCACCGGTCCATCTGGCAGGCGACGTGGACGCATGGGTTCTTCAACGCGACCAGTTTCGCCGGCATGTATTTCCTCTTCAAATACAAGGACCAGTTCGAGCCGTTGAAAAAAATGTTCGGAGCGGAGTGAACGGTTCCTTCCTTTTCGCCTAAACAGGAGGCAACGGAGAGAACGGAGACAGGCCAGTTCGGAAATCAATTTCAGACGCTTCGACCGGTCAGCGCCTCCGTTCGCTCCTGTTCCAATGCAGGCTACCGGACCTCGCCGTTATTTGAGCGGTCGCACCAGCATGACCGTCAGCTCCGACCGGTTCCGGTTGAGCGTCAGTCGCGTGGCCGACCCCGGCAACAAATCGGAGACCTTCTCGTTGAACGTGCCCGGCCCGTCGATCACGGTATTGCCGACGCTCAGGATGATGTCGCCCGTCTGAATTCCGGCGATCATCGCCGGCGAACCGGGAGCAACGCTGATAACCGCCGCGCCGGCCGCAGGCATCGTCCCCTGCCGCCAGTTCAGCGCCCTGAATTCAAACATGTCGACCACTGTCAACCCCGCCACGTAGTCCTCCTCGGGCAGCACCGGCTCAAGCATCGAAACTTCCTCGATCACCGGCGCCGGGGCCGCAGGAATTGCGGCGGCCAGCTTCTGCTGATTCGCGAGCAGTTGTTGCAGCCACTCATTTTCGCTCTTCAGCAGCTCGACCTCCCGTTGATGGGCGGTGGCGGTCAAATCGCGTTGATTCACCATCTGGACACGCAAGTTCTGCAGCTCGTTCTCGAGTCGCTGAACTTCGAGCAGCGCCCTTGGATTCGTCGGCGGTAAGGTGACCACGGCGGCGGCATCACGTGCCGCCTTCCGCGCGTCCGCTTCGATCTGGGAAACGGCATTCTGCCATTTCACCGCAAACATGCCGGCCGCCGTCATGGCGAGAATAAACAGAAATGCGAGCGTCTTGTTCATGGCGTCAACGTGTTCAACTGGGCGTCATTCTCACGGATTCATCATGTAGTTCGCGAGGCCGCGACGGAATTCCTCCCGGTTCGCAGCGTCGTGATATTCAACCGGGTTGTAGTCGTCCGTCAGCACGATTCCACTGGCTGCCGTCGGTTGCATGATCCCGGCGAACGCGGCCTGGACACTGTGCCGAACCTGCGGATGCGCGCCGTCCACATCCGGTTGGCGATGCATCGTCAAAGGCGATTGATCGCTGGCCACGTAGAAAACGTTTCCGCTGCCGGTCGCGTGGATGACGACGTTTGCGAAAACACTTTTCAACGTCTTGTCCAACGACGCCGCCATGAAATCCTTCCCGCGTTCGAAGCTGCCGAAGCTGTTGATCACCAGAACGCCGTCGGGTTTCAACACGCGGTGAATATCGGAAAACGCCTCGCGCGTCATCAGATGAGAGGGTGAGGAATCGCCCAAGAAAGCGTCGAGAATCACGGCGTCGTACCCCGCATCGGACAGTCTGTGAAGAAAATGCCGGCCGTCGCCGATCGTCAGATTCAGCAACGTTCGATCAAATCCAAAATAGTCTTCGGCGAGCGGAACAATCGACGGGTTGATTTCGATGACGTCGACGTCCA
Source organism: Verrucomicrobiota bacterium (assembly GCA_041689265.1). Lineage (GTDB taxonomy): Bacteria > Verrucomicrobiota > Verrucomicrobiia > Limisphaerales > RI-55 > JBDNGP01. Next base: position 37,246 of record JBDNGP010000209.1, on the reverse strand, counting down.
GACCTTCTCGCGCGAATTGCATCGGCACGATTCCAACGCCCATGCCGATGCAAAGCACTCGCTCCAGTTTCGGCGAATACGCATCCGCCAGATCGTGCAGCATGTGCGTGAACAACGATGCGCTTTGTTTGCGCTCCGGATCGTAGGTGTTTTGGAGAAGAAGATCATTGAGATACCAGCGCAACCCGCCGTCCTCGCGTTCGAGCACCTGGAGCAGACCGAAGTCGGAATTGCTGCGCGCTAGTTCCTTCCAGCCTTTGATGTGACCGCCAGCCTCAGTTCGTGCGCCAAAAATCATGATCGGCAACATCAAGATCGCGACCGCAACGGGCGCTTTCAAATTCGTCGCGGCCCAGCCGAAACGGTAAACGAGCGTCAACACCGCCAGCAGTCCGGCCGTGGCAAACATCGTCATCGAGTACGGAAGCAACGGGATCAGCACATACGCGATCAACAACGTCCCTGCGACACTGCCAAACGTGCTGATCGCCGAGATCCGACCGACGACGCTTCCCGAAGCATCCATCGATCGGATCATCACCCTCACCAGAAACGGACCCGTTACCGCCAGCAAGGTCAGTGGAACAAAGAACAGAAACAGCGCCGTGACAATCGAGCCGGTCGCCAGCCCGCTTTTCAACATCGCGAACGAAACGGGTTTTACCAGCGGAACGGTTGCCGCCAGATAAAGCGCCGCAATCAGCATGCACCAGTAAAGCCGACGCAGGTCCGGTGACTTGTCCACCAACCGTCCGCCAAACCAATAACCCACCGCCAGCGAAACCAGCGTGACCGCGATCTGCGCCGTCCAGACAAAGTGCGATGTCCCGAAGTACGGCGACAACATTTTGGCTCCCAGAATTTCAACGATCAGGATGGCCGCACCGTTGATCGCGGCGGTCAGGTAGAGAAAACGTTGGAGACCGGCAGAAAGAGGTTCTGAACGGGCGGGCTTTTTTTCAGCAGTAGGCACGGCGAAGACTAGTCTGGCCACCCAAAAAACCGCAAGGAACAACCGGTGGCGACCGGGAATCGCATTGGGTGTAGGACGGGCATCCTGCCTGTCACGGGTGCTGCGAGGGTCCGGCCGGTGCTAGGCCGTGGCCTGGTTTCTCGCTTTCATCCGCGTCTGGTTTTCGTGGCCGCAACGAGACAGGCGGGACGCGCTGCTACGGCGGAGGGACTGTTGCCTTCCTGCCCCTCGGTTCCGAACGCATCCAACGCGCATCACCCGAATTGCGTCCGTCACTTTGTTGCATTAGAATCCCGGCCATGTCCCGCTTTAGAATTTTTCTACTCTTGATGATTGCCGCAGCGTTCGGTCTTCACCCGAGCATCCACGCCCAGGACTGGCCGCAGTTTTTGGGGCCGAACCGCGATCTCAAAACGACCTCGACTAATTTGAATCTGGAATGGCCGGGTGGCGAACCGACCGTGCTCTGGCAAAAAAAAGTGGGCACCGGCTGGAGCGGCCCGGTCGTGGCCGATGGAAAACTCATCGTGCACGACCGCGCAGACAACGAGTCGGTCGTCACCTGTCTCGACGCGATCACGGGTGAACCGAAATGGGAATATCGTTATCCGACCCCCTATCGCGACCAATTCGGCTTCGACAACGGACCGCGCGCTACTCCGACAATTTCCGGTGATCACGTTTACACCTTCGGTGCCGAGGGGCGCCTCTCCTGTCTCAACTTCGCGGACGGTTCACTGGTCTGGAGCATTGATACGAAAAAGGAATTCAAAGCCGACAACGGGTTCTTCGGGCTCGCTTGTTCCCCGTTGGTTCAGGATGGACGCGTGCTGATGCAGATCGGTGGCGCGAACGGAAACGGCCTCATGGCCTTCGACGCAAAGACCGGTGAAGTTCGCTGGAACACGACGAGTCATGAAGCGGGTTATTCGTCACCGGTTTCAGGCCGGTTCAACAATCGCAACTACGCCCTCTTCTTCACGCACGATGGTTTGACCGCCGTCGACCCCGCCAGCGGGTTTGTCGAGTTTGAATTTCCGTGGCGTGCGAAGAACAACAATTCCGTGAACGCGGCCTCCCCCGTCATCATGGGCGACCAGATTTTTCTTTCGGCGTCGTACGGGGTCGGGGCGATCGTTCTTCGTGTCACCGACACCGGCGTTAATCCGTTCTGGCGCGGCGACGAAAAACTGTCGAACCACTACGCCACGAGCATTTTTCACAATCAGATTCTGTTCGGATTTCATGGACGCGTGGATACCGGCGGCCCCACCGATCTCCGGGCGGTCGATGCCCGCAACGGAACAGTTCTCTGGCAACTGGATGTGATTGATCCCGGCACCCTGATGCTGGTCAACGACACCCTGCTGGTCCTCACGCAGGACGGAAAACTTTACGCGGGTGCGGCCTCACCAACCGGATTCAAGCCGGTCGTGCAGGCGCAGATCCTCGGGAAAGACACCCGAGCCTACCCGGCCTTTGCAAACGAAATTTACTATGCCCGCGACAAGGGAAAACTCGTGGCGCTGAATTTGAGAAAAGACGGAAAACAACCTTGATGCCCGGTTGAGGCTCATGCTTAATCCCCCGCGCCAGGGCCCATGGAGTGCGGACTTACCAATCCCGCCAGGGCCGGAAGGCAGCAACGGTAGTTTGCTCTGCATCCGCCGTGGTCACCCTGGCATTTTTTCTTTCTTTCCAATTCCCTCTCTTAATCAGATTTCCCGACGTCCGCAGGTCTCCATTTTCCGCTCAATCTCGTCCTCGTCCTCGATTTTGCAATGGGGTTCGAGGACGGGGACGAGAACGACGACGATTTCGAAATTGTGCGTTTCCGACTTCAATTCGTGTCCCTTTCGCGCCAATTCGCGTCAAACTCCCCGTCTGTATTCCATCGACTTTCCTCTTTCGCCCACGAACCACCTGTTGCAGACTCCGGTTTCAATTTTCGCCGTATGTCTTATCAGGTTTTAGCCCGCAAATATCGGCCGCAACGTTTTGAAGACGTTGTGGGTCAGGAGCATGTCACCCGCACGCTGGCCAACGCCATCAAGGCCGGTCGCATCGCGCACGCCTACCTGTTCACCGGTCCGCGCGGCACCGGCAAGACCACGCTCGCCCGCATCTTCGCCAAATGCCTGAACGCCACTGACGGTCCGCGCGTGGACTTCACCGACGACGACCCGAAGTGCAACGAAATCACCGAGGGCCGCTCGCTCGACGTGCTGGAGATCGACGGCGCGAGCAACAACGGCGTGGAACAGGTTCGTGATCTCCGAGAGACGTGCAAATACGCACCCGCCTCGTCGCAGTTCAAGATCTACATCATCGACGAAGTTCACATGCTCACGACGGCGGCGTTCAACGCGTTGCTGAAGACGCTCGAAGAACCTCCGGCCCACGTAAAATTTCTCTTCGCGACAACCGATCCCGAGAAAATGCTGGCAACGATTTTGTCGCGTTGCCAACGGTTCGATCTGCGGCGCATTCCGATTCCGTTGATTGTTGAACATCTCGCCGCCATCTCGGTGAAGGAAGGCGTGACCATCGAGCCCGCCGCGCTGCATGCGATCGCCCGGGGAGCCGACGGCGGGATGCGGGATGCCGAGTCCACGCTCGATCAATTGATGAGTTTTTGCGGCGATAAAATCGTCGAGTCCGACGTGCTGTCGATGTTCGGGCTCGCGGCGCAAAGTCAGTTGCTCGATCTTGCGAACGCGATTCTTCAGGCGGACGGCCCGACGGCCATCAGCGAGTTGAACAAGCTTTCCACCGGCGGCAAGGATCTCGGCCGGCTCGTCTCCGATCTGTTGAATCATTTCCGCAACCTGATGATGTTCATCATTTCTGGCGGCAAGGCCGACCAGCTCGAAGCCTCCGAAGCGGAACTCGAAGCCATCGCCCAGCAGACCGAATCGCTCGGTATCGACCAGGTGCAGCGCATCATGGAAACACTGGCCGAGTGCGAATGGAAATTGCGCGACGCCGCCTCCAAGAAAATCGTCGTTGAAATCGCATTGCTCAAGGCGATTGAAGCGCGCGGTTCGATGAGCATTGATGCGGTTCTCAAACAATTGAACCAACTGCGCCAATCCGGCGAGGAAGGCGTTTCGATCGCAGCACCGGCACCGGCCCTGGCACGCAAACCGGTCGCAGCAAAACCCGCGCCCGCGCCAAAGCCCGAACCTGTCGCAACCACTCCGGCAGCGCCTCCCACACCTGAACCGGCCCGAGCCAGCGAACCAGCGGAGGAATCTGCTCAAAAGGCTGCCTCGAAAGGCACGGACGACCTCGACGGTCTTTGGCAGAAGGTGGTGGAATCGGCGGGTCGAGCGAGTCCTTTTGTGCGGACGTATCTTTTGGAAGCGCACCCGGTCTCGTTCGACGGGCGCATGTTCACCATCGGTTTTGATCCCGAGTTCAGCGATCACATCGGTCTGGTGGACAACGCGAAAAACCACGACATGTTGAGCACCAAGCTCAGGGAACATGGTCACGCGAATGTCCGGATCAAATTCGTCGAGGCCGATGCACCCGTCGGTCGGGCCAAGCCGAAACCGGCACCGGCGTTGGAACCCGTTCCCACACCGACGGCCCGTGGTGCAGCCGATCCTGCCAGACCCGCCCAACCACCGGCGGAACCCGTCTTCAATTCCGAGGAATTTAAGAACGATCCGCTGATCAAGAAGGCCCTCGAAATTTTCAAGGGCCAAATTGTTGATGTGCGTTCTTGACCGCCGCCCCGCTTGATCCGAACGTTTTCTCACTATGGCCAACATAATGAAAATGATGAAGCAGGCGCAGAAGGCACAGCGCCAGATGGAAACCGTCCAAGCCGAGCTGGCCAACAAGACGGTGGAAGGTTCCAGCGGCGGCGGCGCAGTAAAAGTCACCGCCACCTGCGAAGGTGCTTTGGTCTCCGTGAAAATCGATCCGGCCGCCGTCAGTCCCGAAGACGTCCAGCTGCTCGAAGACATGATTTTGACCGCCGCCAATCAGGCGATTGGCGAGGCCAAAAACATTTACAACGAGGAAATGGCCAAGATCACCAGCGGCATGGGTCTGCCGGGGATGTAGTTCACAGATCCTTCCAACTTCCGAAATAACCGCTGGGTCGTAGGCCCCCCTTTGTTCCGTTCTCCTCATCCTCAATCCTTCTCCCCAGGGAGAAGGAGGTATGAGTCGCGACCTTCGGGTCAACATTGGACACCGTCAAAATGCCAATTTCCCATCTGCTTGAAATCGGTTCGGACGACGGCGTTCCCCAAGCCGTCTCATCGAGCCGAGCGGCCCGCCAGCTTCACCCTCTCCTCGGGGAGAGGGCCGGAGTGAGGGAGAAAGGAACGCCACGAACTTGCAACGAATTCAATGACCAACTGCCGAGCAACTGAAGTAATGTGGTAATCTTGCCGCGTCGTGTTCATCCGTGGTTAACTTTTCCCCATGTTCCAACTCCCTGAACCCCTTTCGCAACTGACCGCCGCGCTGGGCAAACTGCCGGGCATCGGTCCGCGTTCCGCCGAACGGCTCGCGTTGTATCTCGTCCAGGCGGAACCCGGTCTGACCAAGCTACTTTCGGAGACGCTTATCGAAGCTCGTGAACGCATTCGCAATTGCTCGGTCTGCGGTGGATTGACCGAAAACGATCCCTGCGCGTTGTGCTCAGATCATCGGCGCGACGATCATATCATCTGCATCGTCGAACAACCGACGGACATTCTCAGTCTAGAAAAGTCCGGAAGTTTCAAGGGGCGTTACCACGTGCTGGGCGGAAAGATTTCGCCGCTGAACGGCGTCGACCCCGAGGACCTGCGCATTGCGGAACTGGAAGCACGGTTGAAAGAGAACCCGGTGAAAGAACTCATCATCGCGATCAGCACTGACGTCGAAGGCGACGCGACCAGTTACTATCTCGCCAAGCGATTTGCCACCGACGAAATGCGCGTGACCCGGATCGCCCAAGGCATCCAAGCCGGCAGCGGTCTCGAATACGCGGATGAAGTCACGCTCAGCCGAGCACTTGAAGGACGTCGGGCGCTCGAGTAGGTGGATAGCCGCGAAAAGGCACAGCAGGCACACACAAAAACGAACCGCAGAATCCCAACGGGATTCCGACCATCAGCCCGAAGTTTTCCGACCTGTCGCGGTACCTCGGGTTGCGCCCCAAACGAGCATCAACCTCAACGAGGTTGCGGCCAGGAATTGTCCCTCGAGATGCATTGGCACGGTCGCAATCGCGTTGTGGTTGATACATTATTGGGAAACCTCCACCCAGGGTAGCTCGTGCCTCGCAACCCGTGGGCTGGAGGACGCAATCCCGTTGGGATTGGGCATCGGTCTGGAGATTGCACCGAGGGAAAAGCGGCGGTGAACACGCCCGCAGTCCAGACGCTCCGCGCACATTGTTACCGGATCGGCACTCGCGGAGCGTCTGGAGTGCGATGACTTCAGCACCGCCCAGATTCCGGCAATAGACCGGTTCCGAAACAACGGCACAGAAGTCACAAAACTGAATCCGTCTTCCTTTTGTGTCTTCTGTGCCTTTTCGTGGCCAGTATCCGAGTTCTTTTGGTTTACGAAGGTCCGCGCTTCTGGTTGAGTCGTCGCATTCCAACCATGAGATTTTCGCGCAAGTTCTTTGGCGCGGCCGCAGCGACCCTGCTGGCCGTGAGTTCACTTTCGGCCCAGATCATCATTTCCGGCAACGAAAACAAAATCGATCTCGATCCGGGCGCCGCGACGGTGGTGCAAAATGCAGGGCCTGATTCCATATCAATCCTGGATTTCTCGGAGTTCCCACCAAAAGTCACCCACATCATGGACGTGCCGAATACGGTGATCGGTCCGCCATCGAATATAGCGATCACGCCGGATGGGAAAACGGCGTATATCGCGAACTCCGTGAAGATTGACCTGGACGACCCATCGAAGTTTGTTCCTCACAGTCAGATTCACATTCTTGACTTGTCGAAGCCCGTTCCGTCCATTGTCGGTTCCCTCGCGGAAGCAAACTTCAACCAACCGAGCGGGATGTCATTTGCGCCTGATGGCCGGCTCCTCCTCGTGGCCAATCGCGCGGCTGGTACGGTTTCCGTGATCGAGCTCGATCGGAACCGGACACTGGTTCACGAAGCCATCAAAGTCAGCGAACCGGAAGACAGTGCGTCGGATGTCGCGATCTCCCCCGACGGCAAAACCGCCCTCGTCAGCATCCAAAACAAAAGCATCCTGGTTGAACTTAAAATTGATGGAAACAAAGTTTCTGTGACGGGTCGCAACTACGCCGTCTACGGAAAACCCTATCGTGTTATTATCACGCCCGACGGCAAATTTGCCATTACTTCCGGTGCCGGATTTGGCGCACCGAACGATCGCGATGCGGTGACCGTCATCGATCTTGCCGCCGAATCACCGCACACAGTTCAACATCTCACGACCGGTTCGTCACCGGAAAGTCTGGAGATCAGCCCCGACGGAAAACTGCTCGCCGTGGTTACCATGGACGGCTCCAATCTCGCCGCCGATGATCCGTTGCGCGCCCACGATGGTGGCCTCTACCTTTACGAACGCACCGAACACGGGTTCGACTTTTCGCAATACCTGCCGACCGGCCGCATTCCTGAGGGCGTCGCGTTCACCGGCGATGGCAAATACCTGGTTGTGCAATGTCACCCTGACCGCGAGTTGCGGATCTACCGCGTCCGAGGCAACAAAGTAAAAGACACCGGTGAACGCGTGAAAGTGCCGGGCATGCCTTCGTCGATCCGGGCCGTAAGGTAACTTCCTTTTTAGCCATATGGGACAACCCGACTTTCTCAACGTTGATCTGGAAATTATTTCCGAGTCATCCGACCTTCTGAAGCTGGCTGCTGACATGGAGGAGAAGGCGGTTGTCCTTTATGCAGGTAATGGAAACGGAGACGATGACTATCTGGTGAGAATGGAATCCAACGAGGACACCTCTGATCAAGAAGTAGTGATCCACAATCTTTGTGACTTGGGGGAAGGGTTCAGCAAGGAACAGAAGGCGGTTTGGGACGGTGCCAAAAGCCGATTGTTCGATGTGGGCTACGATCAAAACCCGGAACAATTCGGCACACATTTCAGAATCAACAAAGATTCTCTTCGCAGAATCGCCGCGCTGAACGCTGATCTCGGCATTTCTGTTTATCGAACTGACGACGACCGGAAATGACAATCTCAATGAGCCAATCGATTCGAACCAAGCCCAATCCCAAAGGGATTGCGTCCTCCAGCCCAAGGTTGCGAGGCACGAACTACCTTGGGTTCGCTGTTCCGAACGAATCAACCCCAACGGGGTTGCGATCCAACACGTCACGCGTTCCCGGAGTAGGCCGTGCCGCCCAACTCCGGACTTTGAGCCGGAATCCCGTTGCGATTCATGCTGCCGGAAGACCGAGGCTTTGCGTTGAATTGGTTGATGTTTGCAATCGCCGTTACCCATTCGACATCGAAAGCGGTGTCGCCGCTATGCTCTGCCACCGCACTCCAAAATCTGGCGAGACAACAATGTGCCACTAATTGAGAACGACATTTGAATTATGAAACCCAAACGCTTCGACGATGACAGGCAGGACGCCTGTCCTACGATACTAACCCGCCGCTCCGCACTCAAGGCGCTCGGACTCGGCACCGGTCTGGCAGCACTTGGTTTGGTGGATCGGGGTGCGCAATCCGTGCAGGCCGCGACCGCCAACGCAAACAAGGGTTCGAAGCCGGTCACCATCACCAAAGTTCGCGCGATCACCTGTGCGACGCAGGGTTCGATCCGTTTCGTCGTGGTTCGCGTGGACACTTCGGAGCCCGGTTTGTATGGGCTGGGTTGTGGGACTTACAATCAGCGACCGCTCACCGTGGTCACGGCCGTGAATGAGTATCTCGACCCGTTCGCGCGCGGCCGGAATGTCGATGACATCGAGGACATCTGGCAGAACGCCTACACGAGTTCCTACTGGCGCAACGGTCCGGTGATGAACAACGCGCTCAGCGGTCTCGACCTCGCGCTCTGGGACATCAAAGGCAAACGCGCCGGACTGCCGGTTTATCAACTCATCGGCGGTCGTTCACGTTTCGCGGTCGATACTTACACGCATTGTTCGAGCAACGATCTGAAGAAGCTGGAGGAACAGGTGAAGGCGAAGATGGCGTTGGGGTTCCGTCATGTCCGCATCCAGTACGGCAGCTACGGGTCCGAGCATCTGAACCGTCAGGCTGACTGGCGGGATACGGATTTCGGATTGCCGAAGGACAGCCACATGGATTCCCTGCCCTACCTGCAGGCGGCGCCGAAAATGTTCGAACACATCCGCGCAACGTGTGGTGATCAGGTGGAGTTGCTTCACGACATTCACGAACGTGTGCAACCGATCGAGGCGATCAATCTCTGCAAGGAGCTTGAACAGTATCGGCCGTTCTTCATCGAGGATCCGTTGTCACCGGAGCAAAACGGGTGGTTCGAACAACTGCGCGCCAAGACCTCGGTGCCGATCGCGATGGGTGAGCTGTTCAACAACCCTCACGAATGGGTGGATCTGGTCACGAAACGGCAGATCGATTTCCTGCGCGTTCACATGACGCAGGCCGGAGGCTTCACACCGACGCGCAAACTTGCGACACTTGCCGAGTGGTTCGGCGTCCGCAGCGCGTGGCACGGTCCGGGTGACTTGTGTCCAATTGGTCACGCGGCCAGCATTCATCTCGACATGAACATTCACAATTTCGGTATCCAGGAATCGATCAACTTCAACGACGCCACCCGTGAGGTCTTTCCCGGCACGCACACGCTCGACAATGGTTACGCGATCCTGAACGACGCGCCCGGATGGGGCATCGACTTTGATGAAGAGAAGGCGAAGAAACATCCACTGCCGGAACATCCGGGCTACTGGAGCCCCGTCCGCCGCCGCGATGGAACCGCAGTCAGGCCGTGAGCAAGTAAGAGTCCGAGAATCGAAATCCGAATACCGAATACCAATTCATGAAACACGAAACCCCAAACTCCAGTTTCCAATCTCCAGAGACGCACCAAACATCGACCACGCTGCTCGGTCGACCTCGTCACGCATTCGGCTTTCGAAACTCGGCTTTCGGAATTTTTCTTGCGTCGGCTACTACAATTCTCTTGATGACCGGCTGCGGACCGAAGGCATCCGACAGTTCCACTACGTCGTCGACGGACTCCCCCACCTATCCCACGAAGACCATCACACTGGTTTGTCCGTGGTCGCCGGGTGGAGGAACCGATCGCATGGCGCGCATGATGGCGCGCGAGTTAAAGGAGGAACTCGGTCAACCCGTCGTGGTCGTCAACAAGACCGGCGGCGGGGGTGCCATTGGTCATTCCGAGGGGGCGAATGCGAAGCCGGATGGTTACACGCTGACGATGACGACATTCGAATTGAGCACGATGCATTGGATGGGCATCAGCGAATTGACCTGGGAGAATTATCAACCGCTCTATTTGCTCAATGGTGATGCGGCGGCGTTTATCGTGAAGGAAGATTCGGACATCAAATCACTGGATGACCTGATCGCCCGGATCAAGAGCCAGCCCAAGACGATCAAGATGTCCGGAACCGCTTCCGGCGGGGCATGGGATCTGGCGCGGGCCGGTTTCCTGATCAAGGCCGGGCTGCCGGTCGACTCCGTCATCTGGGTTCCCACCCAAGGGAGCGCACCAGCGATTGTCGACCTGCTCGGCGGCCACATCGATATCGTGTGTTGCAGTCTCCCCGAGGCGGCGGCGCAATTGGAGGGCGAGAAACTACGTGCGCTGGCGGTCATGGCTCCGGAGCGCGCGCCGGGATTCCCCGATGTCCCGACCGTCAAGGAACTCGGCATCGACTGGGAGGCGGTCGGCTGGCGCGGGCTGTGTGTTCCGAAGGACACACCGGACGAGGTGGTGGAAATCCTGACGAGGACATGCAAAAAGATCGTCGCCAGCGTTCCGTTCATGAAGTTCATGGCGCAAAATCGATTCGCCACTCTGGAAGGGGATCCCGCAGCCTTCGGTGAATTCCTGAAGCGGCAGGACGCGCAGTGGAAAACCGTGATTGAAGCGACAGGGTTTTCCGCGCAATGAACACGGCTTCAAGGAAAGGGCTTTTCGACCGATGCGCGTTGGGGCTTTTTTTCAGTTTCATCGGAGCGGCCTGCCTGCTCGCGATCAAGTTTCACAGCAGCCGTTCGCTCACGAATCCGAATGATCCCGGACCGTGGCTCCTGCCCATTCTGCTCGGCGCGGTGCTCCTGCTCGGCGGCGTTGCGTTCATCGTGGTGAACATCACAAAACTTCGGACGGAAACCGTAACCCATATTGACCCAGGCGACAAGTTCAACTGGCAACCCTGGACGTTGCTTGGCGGAATCGTTCTGTATGTTGCGCTGCTGCCGTGGCTCGGATTTCTGCTCACGACGCCTGTATTTGTTTCGCTGATGTTGTGGCGAATGAAGATCATCTGGTGGAAGGCGTTGATTGCCGGCGTCGTCCTGACTGCGACCGGGCAGTTCGTTTTTGTGCAGGGATTGATGACGCCGTTGCCGACCGGTTTCTGGAACTGACCGAATGAGCTGGGAAATCCTCCAAGACCTTCTGACACCGGCCGTTCTCGTCCCCTGGATGCTGGGGATGATCTTCGGCATTTTTGTCGGCGCGCTGCCCGGCCTGACCGCGACGATGGCCGTGGCGCTGATCGTTCCCGCCAGTTTCTATCTCCCGCCGAACGCCGGTCTTGCGCTGATCATCGGCGTCAGTTTCACCGCCATTTTTGCGGGCGACATTCCAGCAACGCTGCTCCGCATTCCGGGCACACCCGCATCGGCCGCCGCGACATTGGACGGCCATGCAATGGCGAAGAAGGGCCGCGCCAATCACGCGCTCTACCTTGATCTCATCTGCTCGGCCACCGGCGGTTTGATCGGGTTTCTGCTGCTGATGACGATCGCTCCGCAACTCGCGAAATTCGCCCTGCGTTTCAGCAGCTACGAATATTTCTGGCTGGCGATTGCCGGACTTTCCATCAGCGCGCTTGTCAGCGTTGGCAATACGTTCAAGGGACTGCTCGCCGCCGTGTTTGGAATGCTCATCGCGACGGTCGGTTACGACATCGTCAGCGGCATGCCTCGATTTTCCTACGGCATTCAAAACCTGCAATCGAAGATCGATTTTATCCCGGCGATGATCGGTCTGTTCGGACTTTCAGAAGTGCTGCGGAGTTTCGGCGCGAAGGAGGACCAGGCCGATAAGGTTGGCCAACCGGAACGCGTCCGCTGGCTGCAACTCATGGTCATGTTCTGGCGGAACAAATGGACAACGCTCAAGTCGGCCGTCGCCGGAACGTTCGTCGGCGCACTGCCGGGCGCGGGTGCGGATATTGCGGCGTGGGCGGCCTACGGGCTGGCGCAAAAAACGTCAAAACATCCGGACGAGTTCGGCAAGGGATGCGAGGAAGGAATCGTGGCACCGACCAGCGCGAACAATGCGGCGGTCGCGGGGGCGTGGATTCCCGCGCTGGTCTTCGGCATTCCCGGCGATGCGGTCACCGCGATCGTGCTCGGCGCGTTCACCATGTACAACATCAAACCCGGCCCGATGATCTTCGAGCAGAATTCAGCGTTGATCAGCAGCCTGTTCGCGATCGGATTGATCACCCAGTTTTTGCTCCTTCCCGCCGGCTGGTTGGGCATCAAGTTCTTCAGCCGCCTGATGCGATTGCCGCGTCCGTATGTTCACTCGGGCGTCGTGGTGTTTTCCATCATCGGTTCATACGCTCTGCACAATAACCTGTTCGATGTGTGGGTGATGATCGCATTCGGCGTGCTCGGCTGGTTTTTGGAGAAACACAAGGTGCCGCCCGCGCCGCTCATTTTGGGGATGATTCTGTGCCCGATGATTGAAGAGAATCTGCGTGTCGGCCTGATCAAATCGAGCGGTTCACTCAGCCCGTTCTTCACGAACCCGATCTGCATCGTGATCTACTGCGGACTGGCCGTCTCTGCTATCGCCCCGTATCTCCTCCGGAAACTAACGGGGCGATAGATTGAAGAGGAACGCGCTGTCGAACCCGCGGGTTTCCTCAGGCTCCCGACCAAGGCGCACCCCCGCGGCGCCGTTTAGCGCTGGCCGACCGTAGCTGTCCGCAGCCGGCGGCGACGTCGATGCCCCGGCGTTGCCGGATGGTGCAGGGAATTCCCGCTTGCTGTACGATACCCGAAAACCGGTCCGCCGCCCCCTCATCGCTGGTGCAGCCGGTGTAACCCTCGGTCGGATTCAGCGGGATCAGATTCAGGTGCGCGTTCATGCCCCGCAACAACGCGGCCACCTGGCGGGCGTGCTCGGGGGTGTCATTCTTACCGGCGATCAGCGTCCACCCGAAGAAAACCTTCCGCCCGGTCGCTTCCGAATACGCCCGACACGCATCGAGCAGTTCCGCGATCGGCCAGCGCTGGTTCACCGGGACCAGTGCGGAACGCTCCTCGTCGGTGGCGGCATGCAGACTCAAGGCGAGATTGTACGGCAGATTCTCGCGTGCCAGCCGATGGATCTCCGGGACGATCCCGACGGTGCAAACGGTCATGCGGGATTCCGCGAGGCCCATGCCGCGACGGTCGCCAATAATCTTCAGGGCGCGGATGACGCCGTCGTAATTGTGCAGCGGCTCTCCCATGCCCATCAAAACCAGATTGCGCAGGCCGGTCTCGCCATCCGCCTGCAACAACCTCTGCGCCACGAGCGCTTGGGCGACGATTTCACCGGGGCGCAAATGACGCACGAACCCCATCTGTCCGGTGGCGCAGAAAACACATCCCATCGCGCAGCCGACCTGCGAACTCAGGCAGGCCGTGAACCGCCCCGGGTAACCCATGATCACCGTCTCGATTTCATGTCCGTCGGCGAGCCGCAACAGGAGCTTGCGCGTCCGTCCGTCGCCGCTGCGGATATCCGCCGCCACTTCCGGATGGTCGACCAGCACGCCAATTCCCTGGTGTGTTTCCAGCCAACTCTGCACCGCTGAAGGGAGATCCTTTGCGTCCCGGGGATTGAACGAACCGCCCCGATGCAGCGCCTGCCAGAGCGCCCGCGTATGCGCGGCACGCACGCCGTCCGCCACCAACCGAACGGAGAGTTCCTCGAAATCGAGGTCAAGCAGGTGGCTTGAATGTTGAACGGCGGTCGGCATGTCGGCTGAAACACCGTGCGACAAACAGCGGCTCCGCTCAAGAACAACAAAAGGAGAGCGTCGAACCGGGCCGACGGGATACGGTGTATTCTGGACGGCGCCGCGTTTCTTGTTCACCCTTCACGGACAATGAAGATCACTCGTATCGAGCCGCTGTTAATGTCGTTTCCGATGCCGGAGCCGATCCGGCTTCCCAATTACGGCGGCGTCCGGACCGTGCTCAAACGGGACGCCATGCTGATCCGCGTGGTGACCGACACCGGATTGAAGGGATTCGCGCCGGGCCCGGCCCATGAAGCGGCCGCGCGTGACATTCACGATATCATCGCGCCGTTTCTCATCGGTCGCGATCCGGCGGGCTGGCGGTCGTTTGACTTCCGCGGTTCGCTCGAGACCATGAAGACCTACCACGCGGTGGAGATCGCGGTCATGGATCTGGTCGCCAAGTTCGAGGGCTGCGCGTTGTCCGAACTCATCGGGGGTCGACGGCGGGACCGGATCAAACTCTACGGCAGCGCGGGAATGTACATGCCACCGGAACGATTCGCGGAAGAAGCCGCCGCAATCCAATCGATGGGGTTTCCCGCCTACAAGATGCGGCCGGCGCTCGGCCCGGAAGAGGATCTCCGCACGGTCGAATTGATGCGACAGGCGACGGGCCCCGATTTCGGGTTGATGATCGACGCGCATTCGTGGTGGCGAATGGGGGACCGCAGTTACGACTTCAACACAATCAGCCGGCTGGCACATGATCTAGCGGCGTTCCAGCCCGTCTGGTTGGAGGAACCGCTGCCGCCAGACGATCACGCGGCGTATCGTCGACTGCAGGCGAAGGGATTCACGAGCATCGCGACCGGAGAGCACGAACAGGACGAGGCCGGGTTTCTTGACCTGATCGATTCACGCGCCGCCGACTACATCCAGATGGACGTCTGCTGCCAGGGCGGCTACTCGATGGCCAACCGGATTTTTGACGCCGTGGAACAAGCCGGATTGAAGTTCGCCTTTCACAGCTGGGGCAACAATCTGGAAGTGCTGGCCGCCGCGCATCTGGGGATCTGCCGGTCGGCGACAGTGGTCGAATGGCTCGAGTTTCCCTGCTACGCCAACGACGGCCGCGCGGGGATGTATCCGTTTCCGTTGTCCGACGAGATTCTGAAGGAACCGCTCCCGATGGAAGACGGTCACCTGATCGTTTCCGACCGGCCCGGACTGGGAATCGAGGTCAACGAACGCGCGGTCGACGACTATCCCTGGATCGCCGGGCCGTGGTCTTATTTCCGAATCGATTCGCCACCGGAAACCGTCGCGGTCACAGGCGATCACAGCGTGAAATGGGTCGACGAAGTACCACCGGCCTGAGCTCGGAACGGCGGCACACATCTGCACAATCAGGGATGAATAAGGAAATCAGGAAGGCAGGAAACTGATGACCATTTCACCGATCAACCTCCCTTCTCCGCGCCCTCCGCGTCTCCGTGGTGACAAATAATTCCCGAAGGCGCCCCCTGCGATGGGCGGTCCATTGATCTGCGGCTCGACCTTTTCAAATCCTTCCCTCTTTTCAAGCCGTTTGAACTGTGTCACAACCCTCCCCGCTTTATGGATTACGAAGTCAACATCGGGCTCGAAACGCACGTTCAGCTCAAGACCCGGTCGAAGATGTGGTGCGGCTGCCCGAACCGGTTCGGGTCGGACCCGAATACCAACGTCTGCCCGGTCTGCCTCGGCCTGCCCGGCGTGATGCCCCTCGCCAACGAGGAGGCCCTGCGCCTGACCGTGCTGACCGGTTACCTGCTGAACTGCGAGATCCCGCGTCACGCCGTGTTCGACCGCAAACACTACTTCTACCCGGACGTCGCCAAGAATTACCAGATCACCCAGCTGACGTATCCCTCGACTTCCACCGGCCACGTCGATTTTGAATTTGAAGGAAAGATCCACAGCATCCGCATCACCCGCGCGCACCTCGAGGAGGACGTCGGGAAGAACAACCATTTCGACCGGTTCAGCGGCGTGGATTTTAACCGCGCCGGCGTCCCGTTGCTGGAGATCATTTCCGAACCGGACCTCACGAGCGCGGACATGGCGTATGAATATCTCAACGCGCTCAAAGACATCGTGGTGTACGGCGGCGTGAGCGACGCCGACATGGAAAAGGGCATGGTGCGCTGCGACGTGAACGTGAGCGTGCGTCCGAAGGGACAGAAGGAACTCGGCTCGAAAATCGAGATCAAGAACATGAACACGTTCAGCGGCGTGCGGCGCGCGTTGCAGTACGAGATCCCGCGTCAGATCGAGGCCGTGAAGCGCGGTGAATCGCTGCGACAGGAGACCCGCCGCTGGGACGACCTTTCCGGCACCACCGAGATCATGCGCTCGAAGGAGGAGGCGCACGACTATCGCTATTTTCCCGAGCCGGATCTCATGCCGTTCGAGCCGACCGACGACTGGCTCGCCGAAGTTCGATCGCGTGTCGTGGAACTGCCGCTCGCGCGCAAGCAACGGTTTGTGCAGGACTATTCCATCCCCGCCGGTGACGCCGAGGTGTTCAAGAACGATGTGGCTTTGGGTAACTATTTTGAAAACATCGCGAAAGAAGCGAAGAACGCAAAGGGCGTCGCCAACTGGGTGATCAACAACCTGCGCGCAAAACTCGCCGAGACGAACGAGGCCGAGCGCACGGAGCAGGCTTCAATGGGGATTGAACCGGCGGACATGGAACTGACGTCCGTCGATGGGCTGAAGTTTTCGCCGTCGTCATTTGCGGACCTGGTGGACCTCGTGGACAGCGGGAAGATCAGCAACAGGATCGCGCAGGACGTGTTTCTGGAGATGTTCGAGACAGGTGAAACGCCCGGGGCCATTGTGGAGAAAAAGGGACTGGCCCAGGTCAGCGACACCGGCGAGATCGACAAACTGTGCGACGAAGCCATCGCCGCGCATCCCGGACCCGCCGCAGATTTCCGGGCCGGCAAAACCGCCGCGCTCAACCGGATCAAAGGGCACGTCATGAAGCTGTCCCAGGGCAAAGCGAACCCGGCGGTTGTCGGTGAGATTCTGGAGAAAAAGTTGTCGGAGTAAGCTCCGACGCGACCCGACTCCGCACGAGTCCGACACGTCGCCCGGAGTCGGACGGCTGGCCGACGATCCACTTCCCATCTGGTTTCTTGAGGTAAGGCGCTTTAATTCTCCAGCGGCGGAAGAACCGTCAGTCACGCAGCGCCGAAGGGGCCGACGACCGACAAGATCGAGCTTTCGGATCCAACCGGGCCAAGATCGATAACTCGTTCATCGGAAGAGAGTTGGGTTGTTCGGATTGAGTTATTGTTTGTTCCGGTTAAAATCGCCGGACTTCCAAGACCCAAAACACCCCCACTGACACCCTCATGAACAAGACGTTTTTTTCAATCTGCACCGGCCTGGCAGGCGCGGCCATGACGACAGCATTCACCGCATCAGCGCTCGATCTCGAAAGCCTGGTGTCCCGCAATCCCCGCCCTCCCGCTTCTCACATTGTTGAAGTGACCCATCAAAACGGACGTTGGATCATCGGCGCCGAAAACGGAGTGATCTCGCACAGTGCCGACGGCGAGAACTGGTCGACAGTCACTGTGAGCTACACCAAGGCGATTGAATCGGTCGTCTTCTGGAATGGGACTTATTACGCGTCCGGTGCCGATGGCGGGACCTTGCTGAAATCAACTGATCTGGTGGGCTGGACCGAATCACATCCTGCGAACTTCCCGTACAACACCAAACAATTTCTCGCCGCCAACGGAAGTCTCTACGCAGTGGGTGATTCACCCGACCTCGCGGTGACCAGCGACGGCGTGACTTGGCAGGAGGTTGCCCTCCCCGTTGACGGAAGGTTCGAGGGCATCGCCGCGAATGGCAGCCGGTTGATCGTGGTCGGAACCACTTTTGATAACGAGGACACGGATAGCGATGGAGACTCGTTGGAAGGCATCATTCTGGCGAGCGACAACGGCACCACATGGACGACGCAGCTGATCAATGTTCCGATCAACAGCAGCGGATTGGAGGATGATTTTCTGTCGATCAACTACGCCAACGGAACGTTCATTGCCGGAGGCAAACAGGGGCTCCTCGCGACCAGTTCGGACGGGCTCGCATGGACGGTCCGCACTACGCCGTTTGCTTCCTGGCTTTTCGGCGTCGCCTACCTGAACGGCAGTTACTACTTTCCAGGCAGGCAAGGAATCATTCACAAAACAGCGAACTTCACGGTATGGAACGATGTTCAGACCGAGTCGAACCAGACCATGCAGGACATCTTCGTGGCCGGCAGTCGGATGCTGACCGCCGGTCGTGACGGGATTGCTGCCTACAGTGATGACGGTGCGACGTGGCCGATCACAACCTCCGGTACCCGCGAATTTTTTCTCCAGGTTGAGTACGGAAACGGGGTTTACGTCGCGGCCGAGGCGAATGCCGGAATCTGGTGGAGCGTGGATTCCGAATCATGGGGTCTGGCGTATCAGGATCAGGACGGCGACTATCTTGAAGGGCTCGTCTGGGACGGTTCCCAATTCGTCGGAATGAGCGCCTCGGGCTCCCTGCTGACCAGCGCCAACGGCGAGGATTGGACCGAGTCCGCCAGCGCCGTCGTGTCCGGCCGGGTGGAACGTCTGAGGAAATTGAACGATGTCTGGTGGGCGGTTGGTGCAAGCGGATTGATTGCCTCAAGCACGGACCTCGCGACGTGGAATCCAGTCACGGAAGGCGACGATCGGTTCCTAGATATTTCCTACGGCAATGGAACCTACGTGATCACCGGCATCAGCAGCGACAACTCGCAAGGGATCATCTACTCCAGTCAGGACGGAGTCTCATGGACGAAACGCGTTACGACACTCGCCGATGACAATGGCACAAGGTTGAACACCGTCGCCTACGCAAACAGTAAATTCGTCGTACTCGGCCAGGGCAGTGTGCTGCTCACCAGTATTGACGGCACCGCCTGGACCTCCTCCGGCGTCCCGGGCCAGACACCGTTCAACTGTCCGAATCTCAATGTCATTGACGGCGTGTTTGTCGCTCCGGATTTGAACGGCATTGTGGCCACGAGCACTGACGGCATCACGTGGTCGCGCACGCAGGCCAGGACGACGAGAGGGTTCAACGACGTCGCCGTGAGCGATGAGCGAACCGTCGTCGTCGGTTCCAGCGGCACCATCATGAGCAGCACCGTCACCGTCGTTTCCGGATTTGCCGCCTGGGTCAAGGCACGCTTCACCACGATACAGCAGGACGATCCGGACGTCTCCGGAGTCGACTCCGATCCCGACGTGGACGGACGGCCCAACGGCGTGGAGTACTTCTCCAACACCGCGCCTCTGGTTGCAGATGCCGGACCGTCGTACACACCCGTCATCATATCTGACAGTGGCAATGATTACCCGGCCGTTCAAATCCGCCGTAGAACCGGTTTGAGCGATGCCACGATCGCGCTTCGCCGTTCAACGGACTTTTCAGGATGGACCGGCCTGACCGCCGGACAGATCGTCGAAGTCTCGACAACCCCGTTGGACACGGAAACCGAGTCGGTGATTTTTCGGACGAGCGCACCATTTGATGTCGGTGGCCTGGACTTCCTCCAAGCCGGTGCAATTGTCACGGAATAGCTTGGCGATGCAGAGCAGATCAGAATTACCATTGTGGAAAATCGACGGAGGCATCCACAATACCGTCGAGCGCGAAAGTAACAACCCTATGCCGACACCTGATTTCCAATCCGTAATGCGTCCACTACTGTTTCTGCATCAGGACGGGACTGAGCACCTGAACCGGGACTTGGTTGTCCAACTGGCTGATCACTTTGATCTGACGGAGGATGAACGCCGCGAAATGCTTCCCAGCGGAGGTGCCCGCTTGTTCGACAACCGCGTCGGCTGGGCCAAGTCGCACATAACCAAGGCTGGATTGCTCACAGCGCCACGCAGAGCAATTTCGGTAATCACAGATCGGGGCCGTGATGTCCTGCGCGAGAATCCGGAGCGGGTGGATCTGCGTGTCCTCAACAACTTCGAAGACCATCGCAAGTTTCGCAGCCGGCGGAGAGACGCAGGAGACAACGAAGAACCGGAAGGCCCCGTCCCAGATTCACAAACGCCCGAAGAGTTGCTTGAGAACGCATACTTGTCTGTTCGGAGACAGGTGGAATCTGAACTCCTCACGCAGATTATGGACAGCCCTCCAGATTTTCTCGAGCGAGTGGTCGTCGATCTGGTCGTGCGTATGGGATATGGCGGCAGCCGCAAGGACGCCGGAGAGGCGTTGGGACGTTCCGGAGACGAAGGAATTGATGGGATCATCAAGGAAGACCCACTTGGGCTGGACATCATCTATCTTCAGGCAAAACGCTGGGAAGGCACCGTTGGACGCCCGGAGATTCAGAAGTTTGCTGGTGCCTTGCAGGGGCAACGCGCACGAAAGGGCATCTTCATCACGACTTCGTCCTTCACGGCTGACGCAGTCGAATACGTTTTGCGGATTGATACTAAAATTATTTTGATTGATGGAGCCCGCCTGTCGAAGCTGATGTTTGACCATGGCATTGGAGTTGCCACAACGTCGAACTACGAGGTCAAACGGATTGATTCTGACTACTTTGCCGACGCGTAAACGCTGTCATGGCGCTCGACCAGGTGATAAGGACTCGCTCGTGAATTTTCTTCCGTGATCTCTACGTCGTTGGCTCGTCAATATTCCGTACTGCGTCAGCACCCGGTTCCATCCCCGACTTCAAATTCACTTCACCCCCTTGTTTCACGGGGTTTTTACCAACTCAACCGTTGACTCCCCCCTGCCCTTTGCTAGATTCGCGCCTCGTTTTTCCGCCGGATTTCCCATGAAAACCCGCTGACCGAACGATTTATTCCATTACGCAAAAGATCACTTATGGCCAAAGCAACCACGAACACGAAATACGTCTATACCTGGGGCAATAAAAAAGCCGACGGTAACGGCTCCATGAAACCGCTGCTCGGCGGCAAGGGCGCCAACCTCGCCGAGATGACCCGCATCGGGCTCCCCGTGCCTCCCGGCTTCACCGTCACCACCGAAGTCTGCACCTACTTCTACGCCAACAAACGGACGTACCCGAAGGTGCTCCAGGCCCAGATGGAAGCCGGCGTCAGGAACATGGAAAAAATCATGGGCACGAAGTTCGGCGCCAAGGAAGGCATGCCGTTGCTCGTCGCCGTTCGCTCCGGCGCACGCGATTCCATGCCGGGCATGATGGACACGATTCTCAACCTCGGTCTGAACGACCAGACGGTGGTCGCCCTGGCCACCACGACGAAGAACGAACGTTTCGCGTGGGACTGCTACCGCCGGTTCATCCAGATGTATGGCGACGTGGTGCTCGGCGTGCAGAAGCGCGAAGGCGAAGATCACGAGCCGTTTGAAACGGTCATCGAAGAATTCAAACATGCGAAGTACGGCAAGGACCTCGTGGACAGCGAACTCACCGCTGAAGATCAGCAGCAACTGGTGAAGCGCTTCAAGGCGCTCGTCAAGGACCGCACCGGTCGCGTGTTCCCGAACGATGCATGGGATCAGCTGCGCGGTGCCGCCGGCGCGGTCTTCGGTTCGTGGATGAACGACCGGGCGAACGTTTACCGCCGCAAGTACAACATTCCCACCGAATGGGGCACCGCCGTCAATGTGCAGGCGATGGTCTTCGGCAACACCGGCGAAACCTCCGGATCCGGCGTGGCGTTCACCCGCAACCCGGCCAACGGTGCGAACGAATTCTACGGTGAATTTCTCCTCAACGCCCAGGGCGAAGACGTGGTCGCCGGCGTCCGCACTCCGGAACCGGTCATCAAGCTGAAAAAGGCGATGCCGAAGTCCTACGCCGAACTGCTGAAAGTTCGCGCGACGTTGGAGAAGCATTTCAAGGACGTGCAGGACATCGAGTTCACGATCCAGGAAGGCAAGCTGTTCATGTTGCAAACCCGCAACGGCAAGCGCACCGCCGCCGCCGCTCTGAAGTTCGCCGCGGACATGGTGAAGGAAAAACTCATCACGTGGGAAACCGCCGTGTTGCGCAACCCCGCTGACCAGCTCGAACAACTCCTCGCGCCGATCTTCGATCTCGCCGAAGTGAAGAAGGCCACGACGATCGCCACCGGTCTGCCCGCCGGACCGGGTGCCGCTTCCGGCAAGATTTATCTCAATGCTGATCGTGCGGTCATCGCCGCCGACAAGGGCGAGAAGGTCCTGCTCGTTCGCGTTGAAACGTCGCCGGAAGATCTGCGCGGCATGATCGCCGCCGAAGGCATTCTCACCGCCCGCGGTGGTGTGAGTTCGCACGCGGCGCTCGTCGCCCGGCAGATGGGCAAGGTCTGCGTCTGCGGCGCGTCCGGCGTGGAAGTTAATTACGACAAGAAGACGGTCACCGCCGGTGGCCAGACCTTCAAGGAAGGCGACTTTCTTTCCATCGACGGAACGCTCGGCACGGTTTACGCCGGCGAGATCAAGACGGCTCCTTCGGAAATCATCACCGGCCTGATCAACGGCAACAAGACCTCGCAGAAGACCGAGAAGTTCAAGAACTTCAACCAGCTGATGACTTGGTGTTCAAAGGCAGCCCGACTCGGTGTTCGCACCAACGCGGACAACCCGGAGCAGGTCGCCAACGCCCTCGGCTTCGGCGCACAGGGCATCGGTCTCTGCCGCACGGAACACATGTTCTTTGAAGGCGACCGCATCGACGCGATGCGCGAAATGATCCTCGCGACCAACACCCCGGACCGCAAAAAGGCGCTCGCCAAGTTGCTCCCTTATCAACGCGAAGACTTCTTCGGCATCTTCAAGGAATTGAAGGGGCTGCCGGCGACCATTCGTTTATTGGATCCCCCGCTGCACGAATTCCTTCCACACACGAAGGAACAGCAGATGGATCTCGCCCGGAAACTCGGCATCAAGGTCGAATCAATCATGACCCGCGTGAACGAGCTGCATGAGTTCAACCCGATGCTCGGTCACCGCGGTTGCCGTCTGGCGATCAGCTATCCGGAAATCGCCGAGATGCAGGCCCGCGCCGTGTTCGAGGCCGCCGCGGATTGCGTGAAGAAAAAGATCAAGGTGCAGCCTGAAGTGATGATCCCGCTCGTCGGGTTTAAGCGCGAACTCGACATCCAGGTGGACATCGTGAACCGCGTCGCCAAGGAAGTCATGGCCGAGAAGAAGGTGAAATTCAAATACATGGTCGGCACCATGATTGAAGTTCCGCGCGGTTGTGTCACCGCTGACGAAATCGCGCAGACAGCCGAGTTCTTCAGCTTCGGCACGAACGACCTCACCCAGACCGCGCTCGGGGTCAGCCGCGACGACATGGGCAGCTTCCTAAACAGCTACCAGGAAAACGAGATCTACAAAAAGAACCCGTTCGCCACGCTCGACGCCTCCGGTGTCGGACAGCTTGTGGAGATCGCGATTCAGAAAGGCCGCGCCAGCCGTCCGGGCATCAAGCTCGGCATTTGTGGTGAACACGGTGGCGATCCGGATTCCGTGAAGTTCTGCCACAAGGTTGGACTGAACTACGTGAGCTGCTCGCCGTATCGCGTGCCCGTCGCCCGCCTCGCCGCCGCCCAGGCCGCGATCGAGGAAAAGCGCGCCGCCGCTGCCAAGCCGGCCAAGGCGAAGAAGAAGTAGCCAAACCACGCACAGAACCGTTTAATAAAGGCCGCCCGAGTAGTCCTCGGGCGGCCCTTTTTGTTGAACATGAAAAGCACCCTCAATGGCGAGGAATGGATAGCCATGTTACAGCGACTCGCCGATGGCCTGGGCAGCGAAGGTCAACCCGTGCGGCTTTGCCTGATCGATTCGGCCACCTGCCTCTTCGGAGGAATGGACGGTCGCACCTCGCGCGATCTCGATATTTGGAAACCCGCCAGTGACTACGACCGGGGTGAACTGGCCCGGGCTCCTCTTTGACCCACGTTCGATTCTTGATCCGGACCGGCCTTACCTGCAACTGGTTGATCCGATCCCGACGGAGCTCGGACCCTTTGAACCCGTATTTATTGATCGGATAGGTCGCCTCGCCCTGTCCCGTCCACCGATTGAAAATCTTGTTGCCGCCAAGCTCATTCGCTGTGAACCGCGAGATCTCAGCGACATCCGCTTCCTCATCAGCCGACATCGCCCGGACCTCGCCGCCATCCGCCGTCTCGTTGAGAACAGGTCGCCAAAAAACCGTGAGCGCCCTTCCGAGAATCTGGTCTATCTTTCAGTCATCGAACAATGAACGCCCGAGAAGAAGAACTCATCGCCCGACATCTTCTGGAGCATCAGGAGGAGATCGACGTCTGTTTCAAGAACAAGGAATGGGACAAGCTGGCCGCCCTGGTCCGCTACGCGCGACACGACGCCCCCGAGTCACTCACCCACTCCGACCCCGCGCTCTACCGCCATCTCCGGGAGTGCATCACCCGGTTCCGAATTCGAGGGGGCGACGGCCTTTTCCTTACAGCGTTTGGAAGCTTTTCTGACGTGAACGGGGATGGCTCCGTCTGCACATTGAAAGTCCTCTCAAGCCTCTCCGGGAAACCGGATCGGCTTTTTTCTGTCCATCATTTACATTTCACTCCGTTGCCTGCAAGGTGTCGAAGCTTGCGGGGAAACAATTATTCCGCCAGCGAGTCAACGCAGAAAAAAAGGCAACCACATGGGCGACAAATCCCCTAAAGCAAACCAGAAGAAGTCGACACAGAAACAGTCCAAGTCCAGCAGCGCCGACAAGAAAAAGCAGCAAGCCGTAGCCTCCAAGCAGGTCGCAGGCAAGAAGAAGTAATCGCCGCAGTCTTCCCAATAAGACCGCCCCGGAATTCCGGGGCGGTTTTTTCTTTGCTCAGTTTTCCTACGGCAGGCGCACAGTAAATTCGCTGCCCACACCCGACGTGCTCGTGACGCCAATGCATCCCCCATGCGCGTCAACGATCGATTTCGCGATGGCCATGCCAAGACCCGCGTGACCCTCGGAGCGCGAGCGTGACTTGTCGGCGCGATAGAATCTTTCAAAGAGGTGGGGCACGTCCTCCGGCGCAATTCCGACACCGGTACCGCTGACCGTAATCACCGCGTTGCGCTCGTCCCGGTCGGTGGATACGATCACCCGCACGCCGGGTTTGTTGTAGTAAAACGCGTTCGTCAACAGGTTGATCACGACCTGGGCAAGCTGACTCTCATCCCCGAACGTTGGCCCCGGATTGAGAGTCGATTCAATCGTCACTTGTTTCCCGGCGGCAAGCGTTTCGATGCGCTTGATCTCCCGCCGGGTGACTTCGGCCAGGTCCACCGGCTGCCGCTCGATCGATCGCTGACCGGCGTCGAATCGCGCCAGTTGCAGGAGCAACTCCGTCAAACGGCGCATCTGCTGCGCGGTATCCAGACAGTTGACAATCGTTTCCCGGTATTCGTCGGCATCACGCTCCCGGGCCAGTGTCGTTTGGGCTTCGGAAATCATGATCGCCAGCGGCGTCCACAGTTCGTGCGATACGTCTGAGGTGAACTGCCGTTGCTGCTGAAAGGCGGTTTCCAATCGGGCGAACGTTGAATTCAAATTGGTGGCAAGATGACCGAGTTCACTGTCCGGTTCGGCAATTTCAATGCGTCGTGACAAGTCGCCTTCCGTGATCCAACCGGCGGCCTTACTGATGACACTGACAGGCCGCAGCGCGCGCGACACGAACATCCAACCGCCACTCCCGCCGAGGACAAGCACCCCGCTTCCGGCCAATATCAACCAGCCAGCAAACCCGCGCATGGCGCGCAGATCCGGTGCGATGTCGCGACCGATCAGGACGCATTCGCCCATTTCGGTAAATCGAAACGCCTCCCGATACGTTCCTTGCACCCGCACGTGAAACGCATTGTCGGGACGCAACAACTGCGGAAAGGCGAGGCCTGCCGGGGCGTTGGTGGTCTGGGACACCAAGGTTCAAGGCGCGCACCCGCGCCAGCAGTTCCGGAAGATCAAACGGCTTCACCAAGTAATGTCCGCGCCGCCGTCAAGCCCGCGCACGCGGTCGTCCGAACTGTCCCGGGCGGTCAGCATCAGCACAGGGGTTCGTTTAGTCTCTCGCAGACGGTTCAGCACTTCCCAGCCGTCGATGCCCGGAAACATCACATCAAGAACCACCACGTCGTAATCGTTCGATGCCGCCTTGAAAAGTCCATCGTCGCCGTCCTCCGCGCCGTCAACCGCGTAGCCTTCTTCGCGCAACGCCTTCATCAGGTTGCGCAGCAGTCGCGGTTCATCTTCGACAATCAGGAGTCGCGTGGTTTGATGGCTGGAAGGCTGGCACAAAGCCCGAACTTCGGCACGGGTATTGGCAACTTTGAAACCGAAGACTAGCGAGTCTTTGATTAAGTTCCGATTAAGGGCCGACCTGAAAGTTTACCAAAAAATACCGCGAACAGCTTCGTTTCTTAATCTTCGCTTAATTGTTGCCCTGCTACTTTGCGCCCACTTGAAACAAAAACACATGGTCGAAACGACCTTCCATTCTCAAACCAAAAACAGTCACTTATGAAACATCGAACGCTCAAACAAACATGTCCCCTGCTGTCCCTTGCGGGTGGCTTGCTACTCCCCGCCCACGGACAGGCTCCCGGTGGACCGGGCGGCGGCCAGGGAGGTCCGGGTGGACCCGGCGGATTCGGGATGATGGGACAGGAAACCAAACTGGTCGAACAATTCGACAAAGACGGCGACGGTCGTCTCAACGCGACGGAACGTCAGGCCGCGCGTGACCACATCAAAGCGGAGGCGGCGAACTGGCCCAACCGAATGCGCGATCCGGGAAGTGGACGTCAGGAGGAGCCCGCCAAACCCGGCGTGAAACTTTCGCTAGCCGATGTGAAGAGCTATCCCGACAAACCCTTCTATGATCCGACGATTGTGCGGACGTTGTTCCTGGAGTTTGAAAGCGACGACTGGGCGGCGGAGATGGCAGTCTTCAACAACACAGACGTCGAGATGCCGGCCCAGCTGACGGTGGATGGAAAAATCTATCCGGACGTGGGCGTTCACTACCGCGGATTGTCCTCGTTCATGATGGTGCCAGCCGATCGCAAACGCTCGTTGAACATCTCGCTCGACTATGTCCACGACGGGCAGGACATCGACAGTTACAACACCTTCAACCTGCTCAACTCACACGAGGATCCGTCGTATCTTCGTTCCATTCTGTATTATCAGATCGCCCGCGAATACATTCCAGCACCCAAGGCGAACTTTGTTCGCGTGGTCATCAACGGCGAGAACTGGGGTGTGTATGTGAACGTGCAGCAGTTCAACAAAGATTTCGTGAAGGACAACTACGACACCAAAAAGGGCGCCCGTTGGAAGGTGCCCGGCAATCCCGGTGCGCAGGGCAGTCTCGCGTATCTCGGTGACGACGTGGAAAACTACAAACGGATCTACAGCATCAAGTCGAAGGACGATCCCAAGGACTGGGCCCGGTTCATCGAGATGACGAAGGTGTTGAATGAAACGCCGCCGGACCAACTGGAGGCAAAGCTCTCGCCGTTGCTGGACATCGATGGCGCGCTCAAGTTTCTCGCGCTCGACATCACGTTGATCAACAACGACGGCTATTGGATCCGCTCCAGTGACTACAGCATCTACATGGACAAGGCCGGCCAGTTTCACGTCCTCCCGCAGGATGCCAACGAGACCTTTGCCCTGCCCGGCGGTCCGGGCTTTGGCGGTGGTCCGGGCGGACGCGGCAGGTTCGGGCCCGGCATGATTATGGCCAGCCCCATCGTCACGCACGGCGATCAGAACGGCGATGGCAAGTTGTCCAAAACAGAGATGGGCGAACTCGCCGTGGTGTGGTTCGACAAGCTTGATCCCGACAAGACCGGCAAACTGAATCAGGATCAGTTCGTGCAAAACTTTGGGGCAGTCCTGCCTCCGCCTCCCGGCTTCGGTCCTTCCGGTGCTGGCCCCGGCGGGCCTGGTGGGGATCCGGGCGGACCAGGACGTTTTGGTCCCGCGATGTTCATCGGCCCCGGTTTCTTTGCCGTGGTCGATGTGAACAAGGACGGCTCACTGACGCGTGAAGAACTCGTTGCGACCTTCACCAAATGGGCCGTTGAATGGGACACGGAAAAGGTTGGTTCACTGAATCAAGAACTGGTGCAGACCGGTTTGAACGCTGCACTGCCGCAACCTTCATTCGGAGGCGGTCGCGGTCAGGGCGGACCCGACGGACGACGTGGCCCCGGCGGACCGCAAGGTCGCGACGGAGGCAGGCAAGCGAATCGGGCACTGATTGAAGGAGTCCAACTGGACCCGCTCTACATCGCCAATGATCAAAGCAAGGCGCTCGCTTATCGACTGCTCGCCGTTCCCGCACTGCGCGAACGTTTTCTCCGTTATGTCCGGGACATCGCACAAAACCAGCTCGACTGGAACACGCTGGGACCGATTGCAGAACAGTATCACGCGCTGATCGCCGAGGACATGAAACGCGACCCCCGCAAGCTGGATTCCATTGAGGACTTTGAAATCTCGCTGACTGAGAACATTCAGAACGGTGGTGGCTTCGGTCCCCAGGAAACGATCAGCATCAAAAATTTCGCGGACCAGCGTCGGGATTATCTGCTGAACTATCCGGAGATCAAGAAACTGAAAAACTGAACCCTTTGGCTGCCAACAAACGTTGCACAACATCCGGCAACCTCGCCGAAATGACGGCGTCTAATTACCGGACCGGCAAAAGAAAGTCGCGCAGCCATCAACAAACCGTATGACAAACTAACGTCACTACTGATCGCTGGAATCGCCACCTCGGGTGTGGACGGGCTCCGCCGCCGATGCCGACCACAATGAGTGGGACATCAGCAAGCTCGACGCGGCCAAACTGCCTCCCGCAGCCGTCGCCAAGGGACTCACCTACGACAAGGATACCAAGCCGATACTTAAAGAATCCTGCTTTCGTTGCCACGGCGAAGACCGCCAAAAAGGCGAACTCCGCCTCGACAGCCGGGAAGCACGGTTGAAAGGCGGGGAGAACGGTAAAATTATCGATCCCGGGCACGCCACCAAAAGCATCATGTTGTTCGCTTCCGCCCAGGTGAACGACGGATGTCGCCATGCCTCCGAAACGCCGCCCAGGTGGCCCCGGCGGAGCGGGCGGTCCTGGTGGTTTTCAACCGCCACCGGAAGTCGTTAAAAAATATGACAAGGACGGCGACGGCAAGCTGAAGGATGCCGAACGTCAGGCGATGATGGCAGGGTTCCAGGCTCAACGCGGTGGCCCAGGTGGTCCCGGCGAATCTCCCGGTGCTGGTGGTCCTCCGCAAGGTGGACCGAACGGTCCCTAGGTCGCGGTGGACAAGGCGGCCCTGGTGTTCCCGGCGGCGGTCCGCCACCAAAACCGTTGACCGTTGAACAGGTCGGCATACTGCGTACCTGGATCGATCAGGGTGCAAAGTGATGGGCTGACGAAGTCGTCACGGGAGGTTCGCCAACCGGAACTGCACCGCAATCGAATCCAGAAAATCAAACAGAAGACCGGGCCGACAATGGCCCGGTCTTTTTATTGTCCGATTCAAACCTGCAGACACAAAAAAACTCCCGCTTGGGGAGTTTGAAAATTTTTCATTTAGACGAGCTGTTCAATCTTCATGACGGCAGAGTTTGACGACCCAGCCGCTCTCGTTGTCGCTGACGCCCATGAGGAGCATTTTCTGATTTGCCGCCATTTTCTGGGTTCCCTTGGCGACCGGTTTCATTTCGCCACTCTTCGGGTCCTTGCCCCAGATCACCACCTCAAACATGTCTTCCCCCAGATACATCATCTGCAGTCGACACTGCTCGCTCATTTCGATCTTCTTTTTCTTATTCTTCTCGCAGATGACTTCCTTTGAAGTAATGACAAAATAGTTCTTCCACTTGAAAGCTTGCTGCAAATCCTTGCTGAGCTGATCGTCTGCCCGCTGATAGCTCTGGTCCGGCGGCTGGCTGTGGTTCGTCGCCCAGATCAGCTTCGCATAGACCGTCACCTCGTCGTCGGCACGCAAGTTGACCGCCGTTCCGAGGCAGAATGCCATGGCGGCCATCAGCAGGAAGCGGGATAGAAAACCAGATTTCATGAGGGCGAATCGTATGAAATTAGTTGCCTGCCGTAAAGCCCGGTGTCGACTGGTCGTAAAGCATGACAACAGTAATGCCGTTCTTGAAGTCGCTGTAGTTTACCATGCCGGTATCCGGATCAAGAACTTCCCAGGTGGAATCAGGCTCAGGCTGTTTCGACACCACGGTCAAAGTCAACGCGACCAGCGCGACGCCCGTCGCGGCACCGGCAATCTGCGCGAGGTGATGACGCAACCAGCTGAACAAACCGGTTCCCTGACGGCGAACAGCAGCCGGTTCATCGCGTTGAATCTCACGTGCAATACCGTTCCAATAAAACTCGCGAGTGCAGTCGAGTTTGCGGTCGAGTTCATTTCCGCGCAGAGCGCTTCGCGCATGCTGCAGCTCTGCCAACAGAGCGCGTGCCTCCTCGCTGGTGTCGAGCCATTGCGCGACTTCCGTCCGTTCCTTTTCGGCGAGTTCGCCATCGAGGTAGGCCTGTAATTTTAACTGTTCGTTTTCACTCATTCTGATTCCTGTTCTCTTTTCCATCCGACCATCAAACTAGCCAACCGGCGTCTGGCATAAAACAGACGGGACATCACCGTCCCAAGCGAACACTCCATGCGCTCGGCAATCTTTTTGTATTCCAGTTCTTCAAATTCATGCAAAATCAACACCGTGCGATGGGCTTCGGACAGCTGGCTCATCGCTTCGTCGATCCGCTTCCGAAGCTCGGCCCGCTCCAGACCCTGCGTCGGATTCGGATCGACGACGGGCATTTGACGTTCCACCCCGCCGGATTCTTCGGACAAATTTTCGATCGATTCTGCCCGCTGCCGTTTCTGCTTTCTCATCATGTCTAGGCAGAGATTGATGACGATCCGCGTCATCCAGGTCGCAAAGCTGGAATCACCGTGGAACTGTTTCAATCGACGCCAGCCCTTGATCCATGCTTCCTGTGAAAGATCTAAGGCGTCTTCTTCGTTCCGCATCATGCTGAACGCACGGGCGAAGATCTTGTCCCGATGCCGGGCCACCAGCTCTTCATACGCCACGGTGTCCCCGCGCTTGGCTTGATTGACAAGCTGAACGTCAGTAAGGGTGGACTTGTCCTGTTTCGACGCCATGGAGAGTGACGGGGGGGTTCGAAATCTTATTCAGCCAATCTCACAACTTCCCCTTCGTGCTGGGCAACTGGTCGGCGATCCGGGGATCCTGCTGGCAGGCAAAGTCAACTGCGCGCGCAAACGCCTTGAACAATCCTTCGGCAACATGGTGCGGTTCATCACCATACAATAACTCCAGATGAAGGTTGCAACGAGCCTCATTCGCGAATCCTTGAAAGAACTCACGCGCGAGACCAAATCGAAAGGCGGTGGACATGTCCTGATTCTTTTCCGCCGTTGAGAGCGACTTGTATGCCTTGTCGTTCAGTCCGCGCCAGACCAGGTAAGAGCGACCGCTGAAGTCGATCACGCACCGGGCCAGGCATTCGTCCATCGGAACGTAGGCTTCGCCGGTTAAGGGATTTCTCGGATCAAATCCAGTTCCGTAGCGGCGGAGCCCCGTCTTGTCCCCGATCGCCTCGCGATAGGCCTGACCCAGGGCAATGCCACAATCTTCAACCGTGTGATGAGCATCGATTTCAATGTCCCCATCACAGGTCAATTCGAGATTCGCCGTGGAATGCTTCGCAAACAGCGTGAGCATGTGGTCGAAAAAAGGAACACCGGTGCGGATCTTGGACTTGCCTTTGCCGTCGATCACCAGCTTCACCCGTATCCGGGTTTCCTTGGTCTCGCGCTTGAGGTTGGCTTTGCGCGGTTGCATGGCGGGGTTTTAAACGAGCTGCATTTGAAAACAAAGCTGAATTGATCGCCTGGTCAAAATAGGAATCACGCTGAAAATCAAGAAGCCCCGGCAAACTGCCGGGGCTTTGGAGATTGTGCGGCCCTGACTATTTCATCCGGTCAAAGTTCTTTTGCAGGATTTCCCAGTCCTGAAGCCCTTTGACCTTCGTCTGCATCTTGGTGTTGATGTCCGCTTCCAGCGTGTTCTTGGTTGGACGATTCATCTGATAGTGAATTCCAAACGAACCGGGGAACGACTCAGCCGCCAGCTTATAGGCCGCGAATTCATCGGTCACGTCGTGGTCCTCCGGCACCTCGTTAAACACTCCGCCCTTGCGCGGATTCGCGGAATCAAACGCGCCCTCGAAAAACTCAACGCACTCGCTCAGGCACTGAATCACACTGAACCCGTCGTGATCCATCGCGGCCTCCATCATCTTGAGCAGATGGTTCGGATTGGTGGCAGACGTGCGCGCGAAGAAAGTGGCTCCCGCCGCGATGACCTGTTTGCCAGGATTGATCGGGTAGTCCACAGCACCCCAGGCGTCGGTTTTGCTCTTGAAGCCGATCGGCGAAGTCGGCGAGGTCTGCTTTTTCGTCAGACCGTAAACCTGATTGTCCATGATGACGTAGGTCATCTTGACGTTCTTGCGGGCGGTGTGGGTCAGGTGGTTACCGCCGATTGAAAAGGCGTCGCCATCCCCGCCAAACACGAAGACGTGCAGGTCGGGCCGGGTCAGGGAAACGCCCGTCGCAAACGGCAGTGCGCGACCGTGAATAAAGTGAACACCGTGCGCCTGCACAAAGTACGGGAACCGGCTGGAGCAACCGATGCCGGCGATGGTCGTGATGTCCTCGTGCGGAATGCCGCGCTTCTGGATCAGCTTGAAATACAGCGCGAGCACCGAAAAATCACCGCAACCCGGGCACCACGTCGGGTGATCGGCGGCCACCTCTTTTTTGGTCAGCGGCGCACGGTCGGCAGCGGGCAGTTCGGGGGCGCTTACCAGGTTAGATGAGCGGACCGGAAAATCATTCTTAATGTTGTTCATGATGTCGGGAGAAAATGTGTGATCAGTTCTTCTGTTTCAACGCGACCAGCTGCTCGTCCACGCGCTGAAGGATTTCTTTAACTTTCCAGGTGAGGCCGTCGCTCTTGTTGATGCCGCGGATCTTTGGATCGCAGTAACGACCGCGCAGCACGGCGGCGAGCTGGCCGTAGCCGTAGAAACCCTGGTCGTTCAGCTCGACGACAAACACGTGATTGAACCCGGCGAAAATTTCTTCCAGACCGTTCGGCAGAGGATTGATCAACCGGATGTGCAAGGCGGAGACGCTGTCCCCTTTCGCCCGGGCGCGCTCGACGGCTTCGCGAATCGGTCCCTGCGAACAACCCCAACCCACCAGCAAAACATCGCCTTCCGGAGCGCCGTAGACTTTCGGAGTTTCCCATTCAGCAGCGAGCGCCTTGAGCTTGTCGCGACGCTTGTTCGTCATTTGCTGGTGAACTTTTGGCGAACCCGACGGATGCCCGGCTTCGTCGTGTTCCAGACCGGTGACCACCGGATACTTGCCGCTCGCGATGCGTGTGCCCGGGGCCACGTGACGGGTCAGTCCGTCCGCGATGGACAAATCGTACGGCTTGAAATCTTCGACTGCGCTCAAGTCGGGAGTGATGTCCTGACAAACCTTTTTCAGATCCGGTTCATCAAACGCCTCAATCCGGGTCCCGATCGCTTGATCAGTCAAAATAATGACCGGCACGCTGTATTTGCGGGCAATGTTCACGGCGTCGATGGCGGTGTAGAAGGCGTCTTCAACATTCGCCGGAGCGATGACCACGCGCGGTGAATCACCGTGTCCGCCGAAGCAGGCAATGTTCAAATCTGATTGCTCGATGTTGGTCGGCATCCCGGTCGAAGGTCCGCCGCGTTGCACGTCCACGATGATCAACGGCATTTCAGCCATCACACCCCAGCCGAGGGCTTCGGTTTTCAGGGAAATGCCCGGTCCGCTTGATCCCGTCACCGCCACACGACCGGCGTAACTCGCGCCAAGCGCCATTGAAATTGACGCGATTTCATCTTCACACTGGATGAACGATCCGCCGTATTTCGGCAGTTCGCGGCGAAGCAATTCCATGATGTCCGACCACGGAGTGATCGGGTAACCCGCGCCAAAACGAACGCCCGCAGCAATCAGTCCGTAAGCCAGCGCTTCGTTTCCGTTGGTCACGACCTGGGGCCGGTCGTGATGTTTGGAATCGGCGAACTGGAAGGTCTCCAGCAGGT
The DNA here is from genome assembly GCA_041689265.1 of Verrucomicrobiota bacterium. Taxonomy (GTDB): domain Bacteria; phylum Verrucomicrobiota; class Verrucomicrobiia; order Limisphaerales; family RI-55; genus JBDNGP01. Next base: position 2,810 of record JBDNGP010000209.1, on the reverse strand, counting down.
TCGACAGGTTGAAACCGTAGCCGGCATGAAACGCGGTCAACGCGTTCGCGATCACGGTTTCCGGTTTGCCGTAAAAACGCTCCTTGATCAGCCGTTCAAGCTTTTCGAGATTGAGATCGAACATCCGCGCGATCAACCCGAGCGAGTAGAGATTCTTTCCCTTGTCGCGGGCAGTGCCTCCAATTGCTTCAACCGTCAGACTGGTGATCGGAACACCGACGTGGCGATACTTCTTCTCCAATTCGGGATCTGGGTCCACATGATCAGAATCATAAACAACGACACCACCCTCCTTCAAAGATCCAATGTGCGCCGCGTACGAGTGATCGTAGAAAGCCAGCAACACGTCCGCGTCGTCTCCAGCGCTCAACACTTCACCCGTGCCGATGCGCACTTGGAAAATGGAAGGTCCGCCGGAAATCGTCGCCGGAATGGTCATGAAGGTCATGACATCCTGCTCGGAGCGCCCGGCCAGACGGGCCAGAAAACCTCCGATTGCCTGGATGCCGTCCTGCGAATTGCCAGCGATCCGAATGACGGCCTCAGAGATTTTTGAAGACTTCGGCTGAGGAACCGAACCGGCCGGAGCCACTGTGGAATCGTTCATTGTCGATTAATCAATCTGATGCATAGCGCGGGCAGTTTACAAACTGCGGCATTCATGTACGATTCGCGCCTGCAAGACGAAGGAGCCTATCACCCGCAATTGGACTGTCAAATGGGAATGTGGAGACTTAACATTCTTAAAACAAAAGACTTAGAACTAATTGACAAAAATATCGCAAACTACTCACCTCATGTTGAGAAGCCGTTCTAATTTTACTGTTTTCCAGAATTATCCCTAATCAATGATCGGGCGGCTATTCACCCACTGTTCCAACGCAGCGGCGACCCCGATCCCGGCGCTCCCGGTGGCGATGGAACCGCCTTCAGCACGAACAACTTCTTTGATTTCCGGCAACGCGTTGGCGGGCGCAACCAATCCATGCGCGAGCTCCTTCTTCAACATTGGTAGATCGTTGAAATGATCCCCCGCTACAAACACGCTTTCAGGCGTCGCACCGCAGAGTTGGCTCACTTCGCGCAACGCCGTGCCCTTGTTGAAATCCCTGTGGCTGAGACGCGCATACACGTCGTTTCTCACCACCGACAACATCGGCCACGCGGCGCTCCATTCTTCCAAATGCCGGACGATGGTCTCGGTGTCGTCGGGATGCTCCGTAATCAAACAAAACGGCGACCATGCGTCTTCGTAAACCGTCGCGCGAAAACGGGCGTTCACCCACTCGAACAGTTTTGGAATCTCATCGCGCAACTTGGAGAACAGCCGGACATGCACTTCCTCACAACGGGCATTCCACGGCTGATGCGCAACGTACTGCGCCTGCCGGTGGACATAGATCTCGCGCTCAACCACCACCACGTAGTCCGGCCGCGCATGCATCCCCGAGCGGGCGATCTCCTCCAGCAGGCTGGACAAATCGCGACCCGTGTTGATCACCCAGCGTACGCCCTCCACCTGCAGTCGCGAAACCAAGTCCTGGAATTCCGCGGCAATCGGCGGGTTGGTCCGGTCGTCGTGGATCGTTCCATCGAAGTCGGTGCAGATGAGTTTGAGCGGAGGATTGAGTTTGGGAGTCATGTCTTGCGCGCCCAAACCAATCGTGACATACCTGCGCTGTCAAAGTGTTTATGGCAACATTGCAGGAACAATACGACGACGCGATGTTCGCCTTCAGCCAGGCGAACTACGACGATGCGATCACGAAGCTCAAATTCATCCTGAGCGAGGACCCCGCAAACTTTGAAGCCCAACTCGCTCTCGGCATGTCGTATTACCGTTTGGAGAATTACGCGCAAGCGATCTCGGAAGGACACAAGGCCGAGGCGCTGAAACCGAAGGAACAGCTCGTCCACACGAACCTCAGCCTGTTCTACATGAAGTCCGGAGACAAGCTGACCGCCGAGAAGCACGGCTTGAAAGCGAAGGTCGCCGCCTGGGGGAGCGACATGAAAGCGCCGGGCGAAACAGCGGCCCCCGATTCAGAACTCAAGATTGCCCAACCCGAAGCCAAAACCATTTCGGTGACGGGGAAAAAATTTCCGGACATGCCGTGGAAGAAAAATAAAAAGATCAATTGATATGAAATCTGCCTACGAACTCGCGATGGAACGGCTAGACAAATCCGCACCGACCCAGAAACTGACGGATGCTCAGAAAAAGAAGATCGCCGCGTTAACTGAAAAATATCAGGCGAAGCTCGCCGAGCGTGAAATCTTTCTCAAAGACCAGATCAACGAGGCGATGAGCAAGCGTGAAATGGAAGCCGTCGAGCAACTGGAAAAACAACTCATCAGCGAACGCAAAGTGCTAAAAGAGAAGCTGGAGGAAAAGAAGGAAGCGATCCGGAAGAAGGCGTGAACCACGTTCGCAACCGATAGGCAAAAGAACTTCGTCGCTGCCGTCGCTTCTGCTGATAAACACATGAACGGTTCCAAGGGTGCGTTTGAAAACTTGGGGAGGCGAAGCGACGGACAAATCGGAAAACCGTCCCCGGACCGCGGGCATCCTGCCCGCAGCGACTCCGCACTCACGAACGCGATTGAACTGATTCCAACGCCCCCTCCACTCATCAACCGCTGCGGACGAGCCGTCCGCCCTCCGTCGTAGTCGGCGCGTTTTTGAATCAATGACCTCAGGAGGCGAATAATTACGCTACGGAGGAGGCGGTCATTGTTAGGTATGGTTTGTTTTTGGTGCGCCGGTTTTTGGTTTTCTTCCCGGCGCCGGTTTCGCTGGGCAAGTTTCT
>JBDNGP010000208.1:0-6198 GCA_041689265.1 Verrucomicrobiota bacterium | reverse complement strand
TTGTCCGTTTCATTTTGCGAACGCCAGGGGGAGGGACTGGTTCCGGTCGCCCTTCGGGCTCCCTCCACCAGTCCCTCCCCCTCATGCCTTGTAGTGTATTGATTCTTCCCTTTGAGGTCACGGACTCAGAAACGGCGGGCTTTACTCAAGTGCGTTCTATGATCTGATCTGTGCTTGTCGCGCATGGAAGATCTGTCACAGCAGAAAATACCCGGTCGGCGGTACTCCGTCGCAAAGTTGTTTCTCCTGCTGGTCGGAGTGCTGATGCTCCTTCTGGCGGTAGCTTACTGGCGGACGCCACCGGAGCCGGTCTATCAGGGTGCGACCGTGAGTGAATGGATGTCGCGTCAGGTGCCGGAATTGAAATTCGGCAGTGGCACTCAATCCGTATCCATTGCGGTCTCTCCCACAGGGGCGGTCAGTTACAAGTTCGGCAATGCCGTCAACAATGTACGCATGGCTCCCCGGCAGACAGACGAGACGACCGAAGCGTTGCTGGGGATGACGGCTGCGGACGTGGTTCCACATCTGATCTCCATGCTGCGCGTTCAAGATTCGGCGGTTCGAGACCTCGCCGCTGATTTTCTCAAGAAACAGAACGTCATCAAACTTCGTCTTGCTCCGGCGGACATGATTCACGCCCGGGCGTTGGTTGCGTTTGCCTTGATGGGAATGAACGCCAGTGCCGCAATACCGGAACTTTCGGGGATGGTTTCGGACGACACGGTTGGGCCGCTCGCCTGCAAGGCATTGGTGTTGATCGGTGGTGACGAGGCGGTCGGTGTGTTGCACCAGGCTGTGAAAGGAAGTGATCCTGAGATCAAACGGCGCGCTGCGGAGTCGCTGCGGATCTGGATTCCCGATTCGGAGAAGCCGTTGATCGAAAGTCTGGTCGACGAGCTGAACAGCGATGACTGGGTTTACCATCGTTCGGCGATTCAAACACTCTCCGAAATCGGGGAACCACCGGAGCAGGTGTTGCCCGTGATCGTCCCGTTCATGGATTCGAATCATGATCGGACGACACGAGCCGTTGCCCTGGAAACGCTCGCTTCCTACGGCACCAATGCCCACCCATACGTGCCGCAAATTGAACTGGCGTTCCAAGACGATTCGAAAGACTTCCGGTTTGATCTAATTAAAGCATACCGAAAAATGGAACTGAACGCGGATCGCTGGTGAGGTGACTACGAACTCGAGGGTAGGATGAACCGACGAACCGGGAGATGAAAACGATTCCTGATGATTCCTCACGCAAAAACGCAAAGGTTCTTGATACAGTTTCACTCCATTCACTTGGCGACTTTGCGCCTTGAGCGAAGCGGGCGTGAGGCACCCTGTCGGAAGGTCGCCTTGCCTGACTCGGTTGGGATTGTGAAAGAGCGAAACGGATTCGAGTAGTCGATGGGCGATACGGAGCACTGGGTTACGTGCCGATCACCCGGGACAGGATGAAATCCCGTTCGACGTTTAGGAAGGAAGCTACCGGGTCGCCTCCTCCCAATTCGCGCTCATTCGCGAAATTCGTATAAGAGTTCTCCCTTTCTCCGTGCCATTTGTGGCTCCGTGGCAAAGTTGCGGAATCAATCCCAAAACGGATTCGGCCGGTAGAGTGGAGCGGACCAGGGCGATTCCTTGCCGGCGTTCAGTCCGGGATCATCGGGACGCTGGGCGGTTTCAAGATAGTCCAATATCTTTTTCTGCATGTCCGCGCTGATCGGGCGCATACCGTTCTTGGTCTGCATTTGAACGACTAATTCTTCCCAACGATCCCGCGACAGATGGTTCGCTGCGACGATGGCTGTCGAATGGCAGGGGAGGCAATTTGCCAATACCAGTTCGCGGCCGGGACCGGGTTTGAGTCCAAACTGTTTTTCAATTGCGTCAGGTGCCTTCTCCGCACCGGTCAACAGCAGCGCGGTCAACCCAAGGACGATGATCACCACGAAGGAAATGCGGATGAAATGTTTGTTAACAAAGTTCATGGTTCGAGAGGGTTCACATGAAACGGCTGTGAGCGAAGGTAGGGACCGTCGCTCCGCGCGGTCCGTCGGCGTATCCAAGTGCGGTCCGCAGTTTCGTCGCGCTTGATTTCAACGATCCGTTCGGCGGCGCGCACGGAGTGACGCGTCCTACCCAAGTCCAATGGGATTCTAGGCTCATCATGAAACCACCTTCACGGCGATGCGTTGCATGGCGTTGTTGCAATAACCTTTCGGGTTCCAACCGGGCACAACCATCGGTTGCATGTTTCCTCGTTCGTCCGTGGCTCGGGCCCAGATTTCGTAGTAACCGACCGTCGGAAATTTGACGTCGGTGGACCAACGTTGCCACGCGTATTTGTTTGCCGGGCGCTTTAGGCCGGTACGCTGCCACGTGGCTCCAAAATCAATGCTGACATCCATTGCCGTGATATCGCCGAAGCCTGACCAAGCGTGACCGCGTAGTTCGAGCGGCTGCGACTGCGGAGTTTCGATGCCGGTGGAGGGTCGGGTGATGATCGATTTCACGGGCATCTCTTCGATGATCACCATGTCCTCGTCAGAGACTTTGGCGCCGGGAGCGACGGGGTATCGTGGAAGCCGGTAGGAAGTCCCGGTCATCTTTTCGCCGTCATGCACCTGATCACGAACGACGATTCGCTTGAGCCACTTGCCGCTGGTGGACCCGGGCCAGCCGGGGCAGATCAATCGCAGAGGATAACCGTGCAGTTGCGGCAACGGTTCGCCGTTCATTTCCCAGGCGAGAATGGTGTGCTCATTGAGTGCTTTCGCGATGGGAAATCCGCGCGAGATTGGTTCTTTCGTCGGGTCACCGCTCAGATGCCGATCTTCGCCGTAATAACCGATGTAGACAGCGGATGACTTCACGCCGGATTTCTTCAACACGTCGGGCAACCGCACACCGCGATATTTCGCGCAGCCCACCGCTCCGAGCGTCCATTGATTTCCGCTCGCGGGCGGATTGAAACCGGCTCGACCGTTGCCGCCGCATTCGATCACCAGCGCGCGTTCAATGATTGGAAAATCGTTCTGTAGATCGCTCATCGATAACTTCAGCGTTTTCTCCACTTCGCCATCGATCGTGAGCGACCAGTCAGTCAATGGCCCGCTTACGGATCGCGTGGGAAGGTTGCCGTTGTTGCGGACGAAGTGCAGGGCGTTCGGAGTGAAGTCGCCATCAAGCAGGGTGACGGGTGTCTCGGCGTTGATCGGCCGGTCGCTCATCACGCGGAGGCCGCCTTTGCCTGGAATCGCACCGGTTGCGGCATCGGCTCCGAGGGCGACCGGGAACAGGCCGGGGGCGAGGTTGCGACCGAACGGAACCGGCATGCCCAGCGCGGCGGAAAACGTGGCCAAGCTCATGCCCTGAAGGAAACGACGACGAGATGGAGAGTGCTTCGCTTGCATGGTTTATTATTTGGAAACCATGCCCCTTGGCGGTTCCGATCGCCAGAATTTATTGTGAAATTGGGAGCGCCTCTCTCCGGATTTGCTCAGGATACCGAGCCGCCAAGAACGGGGAGTGAAACAGGATCGGAACTTTGCGCCCTCTTCGGCTTTGCGTGAGGATTTTCTCGGAAGTTCACCTCGACGCATATTTCCTGTTTTCCAAACAGCACGGACTTTTCGACACGAAAACAATGCCGGATCGAATCAGAGGAATTAAAAAAATTAATTTGTTCAACGTGTAAAAAAGAACACAGAACTTCAAGAATGGGCAGACCGAAAAAGCCGATAAGTTGAACGGACCCCAGGAGGGAAGGGCGCGGTTTTTCCATGAATGAAAATCAGCTTTGATCGCTGAAACAAGAGGAGACGTGAATACATGAATGTATTTCATGTTTCTGATTAAAACAATCCGATGTCTTCATTCATGAGTGCGGTAGACGATGGCATTCCGGCGGCTAGTGGGTTGGATCGACGGGAAGTCCCGCTGAGATTTGACCACACGTCACACGATCTATCGCAATGAATTTTAAGGAACTGAAGAAGGCCGGGCATTTCCCAACTCTTGTGTCGTCGTTCTTATACTTCGATTACAGCTTCATGGTATGGACGCTCCTCGGCGTGCTGGGAGCGCAGATCGCCGCACCGGAATCACTTAACCTTTCCCCACAACAAAAGGGGCTGATGGTCGCAATGCCGATTCTCTCAGGTGCGATCCTGCGAATCCTGCTCGGCTTGATGGTGGACCGGATCGGGGCAAAACGAACGGGCATTTTTGCACAACTCGTGGTCATCGTCGGGCTGCTGACGGCGTGGCGGTTCGGGTTGAGGGATTTCGCGGCAACGTTGTTGATGGGTGGTGTGCTTGGTTTTGCCGGGGCCAGTTTTGCGGTGGCGCTTCCTCAGGTCGGCCGTTGGTATCCGCCGCATATGCAGGGTCTGGTGCTGGGTCTTGCCGGAGCCGGAAACATCGGCGTGGTGATCGATTCGATCATGGCCCCGAGACTGGCAGAAGCTTACGGCTGGCAAGCTGTTTTCGGAATCGCGCTGATCCCCGCCGTCCTGGTTCTCGGCGTCTACGTTATTTTTTCAAAGGAAGCGCCGGTCGACGTGAAGCCGAAAAAGATCGGTGACTATGTGCGGCTGATGAAGGACAAGGACACGCACTGGTTCAGCTTTTATTACACGGTCAGCTTTGGCGGGTTCGTCGGTCTGGCCAGTTCGTTCATCATCTATTTCAAAGACCGGTTCGGTCTCTCGGTGGTGACTGCTGGAGATCTCGCCGCGCTTTGCACGGCGGTGGGCGCGCTGGTCCGGCCGGTGGGCGGCGCGCTGGCGGACCGCATCGGCGGCGTGCGTGCGCTTTACTTTCTCTACTCGATCGCCGGTTGCGCGCTGATCGTGGCGGGCCTCGTGCCAAATCTGATCGTTAATGTGGTTGTGTTCATGATCGGTTGCGCGGCCTTCGGCATGGCGAACGGTTCGGTGTTTCAACTGCTGCCGCAACGCTTCGGAAAGGACATGGGCGTGATGACCGGATTGGTCGGGTGCGGCGGCGGGATCGGCGGGTTTCTGCTCGCGACCATGATGGGGTTCTCCCGGCAATACACCGGCCACTATCTTGTCGGCCTCATGGTCTTCAGCGGATTGTGCTTCATCGCGCTGATCGGTCTTTCGATGGTCAAGAAACGCTGGCGCACAACCTGGGGCGCCATGGCTCAGGCCCGGATCTAGGGCGCTTTCAGAAATTCTGTGGCCGCCGTTTCCGGCTGGCCGTGTTGTTGAGGATGTGCCGATGCTTGGGACATCTGGAACGGAGCGCGGGTTGGTCTTCGACACCTCCGCGCTCCGGGGAAATACACCGCCTCAGTCGCCCCGTAACATGACGCTGTCGACCATTCCTTCGAGCGACGTGATTTTTAAACCGTTCGAGTTCGGTCCTGATCTTGGTCATACTCTTATTTCTTAATCCTCTAATCGTCAGATTAGGATTACGAGGAACAGCAAGATCAGGGATGGGGGTTTGCCAGCCGCTCCGTGATCGTGGACAAACCGAAACCGACTGACTACGCTCGACGGTCTTGAAAGCCAACATCACGACTTACAATCTGGCGGAGTCTGATCGGGCGCCCTCTCAGGATGCCTGCGAAGCGCTGGTCTGGCAGAATCAGATCGTCGCGGTGTTGGCGGACGGTGTGGGCAGTTCAGCCTATGGAGGAGAAGCCGCCGAACGGGTCGTTTTAGCCATCACCAGGAATTTCAAATCACGCCCTTCGTCGTGGTCGGCCGCGCGCGCATTGTCAGAGTTTTGCCAGCTGATCAACCGCACGCTGCACCAGGAATCCATAGCCAAGTATGACCGTGAAGAATTGTTGACCACGCTTGTTGCGGTGCTCATTGAGGGCGAACAGTTGCACGGCATCAACGTTGGGGATTCGCGTGCGTATCTGTTGCACGACGGTGAATTGACGCAGCTCTCGGAGGATCACACCGGCAAGGAAGCCAACACGTCGCACATGCTCACGCGTGCAGTGGGCATGCATCCCGCCGTGGTGGTCTTCGAATTTTCGGCAACGGTGGTGCCGGGCGACATCGTGTTTCTGTGTTCGGACGGCGTATACAATCAGTTTGAGACCAGCGAAATGCTCACTCAGCTGAAGGAACACATCACCGCCCGCGGCTTCATCAGCCAGGCGCGGCATCAAGCGCGCACGGAGACTGTCGATGACATGTCGGCAATCGTCATTGA
>JBDNGP010000207.1:0-39278 GCA_041689265.1 Verrucomicrobiota bacterium | reverse complement strand
GCTCCGAACCCGCTCCAAGAGCAACTCAACCACGAATCAAAACACCCAAAACCAAAAAGGCTACGGTGTCCAGGTTGTGAGGCAATGGAAGCCCAATCCATGAAACCCTTCGGTGTCCTTCAGTTATGAGGCAACAGGCCGCCTCATTTAAAATTCTCACACGCCCGATCATCGGCCCCCTCGTTCCGGTCAAACTTGGCGTCGTGAACCAAACAAAAAAAACGGCCGGAACAAATCCGGCCGGTTGATGCTGCAAAACCAGGCTCAATCTATTTTCCGGACTGATACCGTTTCAGCGCCTTCTCGAACTCGGTCTTGCGTTCCCCGTTGGATTCTTTGCTTACCGCCTCCTGTTGATACTTGATGGCTTCAGCCTTCTTACCTGAGTCAAACAATGCCCGTGCGTAGGTGTCGGTCACCCCCGGGTCGTTGCCTTTCGTCAGGTCGTAGGCCTTCTTGGCCGCCTTTGTCGCCAGATCCGTGTCACGATACTTCACTTTCGGATGCGTCAGGATCGTCCAGGCGAATTGATTCAACATCTGGGAGCTGTCGCAGTCCGTCACAAAGTTGAATCCGGCCAGTTTCTCCTTGGCTGACGGCTCGCCCTTCACGGTGGCGTCGAGGTAATTGCCGAAGGCAGCTTGCTGTTCCTGTTCCTTCGCCTGCTGGGTCTTGTAGGAAACCACGTCGAATTTGCCCGCCACAACCTGCCCAAGCACTCGTTCCAGATCACCCATCGGATGACCGAACCAGACGATCTTGCCGGCCTTGTCCACGATGAACGCCGTTGGGATTCCGCCCTGCTGAAACGCAGTCATATACCTGCCGAAGGTCGAGCGATTCTTGTCGATGGCCACCACGTAATCCATCTTGTCGCCCATTTGTTTTACGAAAGGATTCACCTCGGCCTCGGTCTCGTCGCTGATCCCGATGATGGTCACGCCCTTGTCCTTGAACTTCTTCTGAATCTCGGTGAGATGCGGGATGCTCGTGCGGCACGGACCGCACCAGGTCGCCCAGAATTCGACCACGTAAACGTCCGAACCACGCCCCTTTGCGAGAGATAAGGGCTTGCCTTTGACGAATTTTGCAAGGTCCAGTTCCGGGGCCATCATACCGAGCTCCGCAGCCATCAATGGAGAACCGGATAGACCGACCGCCGCCATGACGGCCAATGCTAATTTGTGTGTGTTTTTCATAATATGTTACTGGTTGTGGATTCTCGAAACGACAGCCTCAGACCCCATCCCGGCTTGGGAAAATCCAGATGATGTGATTTAGATGCACCAAACGTTGAATTAGTTCAATACTATTGTCAGTGCGACGGCAAAAATTCGGAAAACACCCATCTCGAATCGATTATGCACGCACACAAAATTGGCTTCCATTGCCGGGCCATTTCCCGAATTGTCCCCGCATGAAAACCCGACTGCTGCTTCCGGCTGTTTCCGCATTATTGCTCACCGTAGCCTCCGTGTCCGCCGCTGATTCCATCGGCGTGGGCGCAAAACCGACGGCCAAGGCGGAGATCGTTCTCGATGGCTCGCGCGAGATGCTGGACGCGAAATGGACTTACTGGCAGGGGCCCGGCTTCAAATCGTCGCTGCCGATCAAATGGCAGATCGTCGATGACCCGATCGACAAGGGCACAGCGGTGATGACGGATGATCGCGTTGCCGATGGCGGCAAGTTCGGCACCGCTGACATCGTGACGAAAAAGACCTATCGCGACTTCCGGGCGCACGTGGAATTTCTGATCATGAAGCCCGGCGGCAACAGCGGCGTGTATCTGCAAAACCGTTACGAGATCCAGGTGCTGGACGGCGATAAAACCCCGCACGGAATGGCGGCGGTGATCAATGAAAGCGAATCGCCGTATCACGCCTACAACGGAGTCGGCAAATGGAACTCCTACGACATCCTGTTTCGCGCCGCGCGCTTTGAGGATGGCAAGCTCGTCGAGAAGCCGCTGGTCACCATGTATTTCAACGGCCAGAAGGTTCACGAGAACGTGAAGATCAACCAGGTCTGGGGCGGCCCCAACTCCGGCGTGGACGGCGGCAACGACGGTGGCAAAGGGATCACCGACACACCGCAGGGATTGAAGCTTCAGTGCGAAGGACACGACGTCCGCTACCGCAGCATCTGGATCGAGGAACTGGAAATCACGGAGGCCGACACGGATTTTTGAAACGTCGTTCCCCTGCCGAAACATTTTCATGAATGTTTATGCCTTTTATGAAAGGTAGGGACCGTCGCTCCGCGCGGTCCGTTGGCGAATCTCGTTACGTTCCAAACCTGCTGGAACATCGAACGGTGATCTCCTGCCCGGCGGCGCGCACGGAGTGACGCGCCCTACCATCCCCCGCATGATCGAATCGCAGGCTCACTTCGTCGACATCGTCCTTCCGCTTGATGTTTCTGAAAATGAAACTGAGTGGCGGAAGGCCGTAGCGACGAAGCTGAAAGTTCCTCCTGATCGAATTTCCGGAATCAAACTTCGCAAGCACTCGATCGATGCGCGGCAACGTCAGGTCAAAGTTCAACTACGCCTGGAGGTCGGGCTCGACGGCGTGATTCCGGAAGACGTCCGACCGGTCGCAAACTACCCCGCCGTCAATTCTGATTCGCGCCGCGTCGTCATCGTTGGTTGCGGTCCGGCGGGAATGTTCGCCGCGTTGCGTTGTCTTGAGCGCGGCTTGAAACCGATCATTCTTGAGCGCGGCAAAGACGCCTCCGCCCGACGCTTCGACCTCGCGCCCATTCTTCGCCACGGCACGGTCGTCGAGGATTCCAACTACTGTTTTGGTGAAGGCGGTGCGGGCACGTTTTCTGACGGCAAGCTGTACACCCGGGCGTCCAAGCGCGGACCGATCGCGGAAGTTTATCAGACGCTCGTGGCCCACGGCGCACCGGAGCGAATTCTCGTCGATGCCCATCCGCACATCGGTTCCAACCTGCTGCCAAACGTCGTCAAGGCAATGCGGCAAAGCATTTTGAACGCAGGCGGCGAAGTTTATTTTCAAGTAAAGGTCACCGATCTGATTCTTTCCAACGGACGCGTTCGAGGAGTTGTTGCGGGTGACCGTGAGTTCGCCGGTGACGCCGTCATTCTTGCGACCGGTCATTCGGCCCGTGACATTTATGAACTGTTGAAGAGGAAGAACATTCTGCTCCAGCAAAAACCGTTTGCGGTCGGAGTCCGCATCGAGCATCCACAGCCGTTGATTGACGGTCTTCAATATCACATTCCGCGCGGGCAGGAACGGCATCGTTTGCTGCCGGCCGCGAGCTATCGTCTGGCCACGAAAATCAAGGACCGGGGCGTGCATTCGTTCTGCATGTGTCCCGGCGGATTCATCGTGCCGTGCGCCACGGAAAACGACGAGGTGGTGGTCAATGGAATGAGTTTGTCGAAACGCGATTCACCGTTTGCCAACAGCGGCATGGTCGTGACCGTCGAACCCGAGGACACGAAAGATTTCCAGAACGAGCACGGGGTGCTCGCCGGGATCGCGTTTCAGAAAGCACTTGAACAATCCGCAAAAAAAGCCGGCGGCGGCGGTCAGACCGCGCCCGGGCAGCGAGTCACGGATTTCTTGAAGGGAAGGATGTCCAGCTCATTGTCGGCGACGAGTTACCATCCGGGGATCCACCCCGCCCCGCTCCACGAACTACTTCCGGAATGGATCGTGTGGCGCATGAAACAGGGACTCACGCTCTTCGGAAAACAGAAGCCCGGTTACGTCACCGACGAAGCGAACCTGATTGGGTTTGAGACCCGCACCAGCTCGCCGGTCCGGATTCCGCGCGACGAATCAACCCTTGAGCATCCGGAGATCAAGGGCCTGTTTCCGTGTGGCGAAGGAGCGGGGTACGCGGGCGGCATCGTTAGTGCGGCACTCGACGGTCTACGGTGTGCCGATGCAGTCGAAGCACTGCGAACGTAGGACAGACATCCTGCCTGTCTCGTTGCGGCTACAAAAACCAGACACGGTTTCAACTACGCAACGGGCCATGCTCAACACCGGCGGTACGTTCGGACCACCCGGGACAGGCAGGATGCCTGTCCTACCCTTGCAACTCCCACCTTCGCGCCCTTCGTGGTCTTCTGTTCAAGGAATCATCAGTTCACGGATAAACTGATTGACCCAGCCGCGAGTCCCGATTCTGATCGGCCAGAATGAAAATCCACATCTACCAGATCCTGCACGTCGTCTCGATGATCCTGCTCGTCGCGTTTGTTTTCCAGGCATTCGCCAATCCAGATCCCAAGAATCGCAAGCGCACGATGATGCTCACCGGTATCCTGGCCCTGATCATGTTGATCGGCGGGTTCGGATTGATCACAGTGATGAAAATCGGATTCCCGCTCTGGATCATCATCAAGCTCGTGTGCTGGTTTGGTCTCGCCTCGATCGGCGGAATGGCCTACCGGATGCCGGGCAAGATTCCGGCGCTGACAGCGGTCACAATTGTCCTGATCGTCATCGCCGTTTCATCGGTCTATCTACGATTCGGACAGGGCGCTCTGGAGTAACAACATTTTGCTTCCTCCCGGCACTCACGGTTCCATTGATGTCCGGCAGTCCAGCGGCCCGGTTGGAGCGGACACACCCCAAAATCGATCAATCATGAACAACAACATCAAAGCGTACGGAGCGGAGTTTCTCTGAACATTCTGGCTGGTACTGGGCGGTTGCGGCAGCGCCGTGCTGGGGGCTGCCTTTCCCGAAGTGGGCATCGGCCTGCTTGGCGTCGCGTTCGCTTTCGGTCTGACGGTTCTGACGATGGCCTATGCGATCGGTCATATCTCGGGCTGCCATCTGAACCCCGCCGTGTCGATCGGGATGTTTGTTGGCGGGAGGTTTCCGGCGAACAAACTGGGGCCTTACATCATCGCCCAGGTGCTCGGGGAGATCGTGGCGGGCGGCGTTCCTTACGTCATCGCCTCCGGCAAGGCGGGATTTGATGTCGCCTCCGGTTTTGCGTCCACCGGCTACGGCGATCATTCGCCCGGCGGTTACACCCTGCTGGCCGCGCTCGTGTGTGAGATCGTGATGACCATGATGTTTCTGGTGATCATCCTCAGTGCCGCCGACAAACGCCCCCGGCGGCACTCGCACCGGTCGCCATCGGACTTGGGCTCACTTTGATTCATCTGACCAGCATTCCCGTGACGAACACCTCGGTCAATCCCGCCCGCAGCACCGGCGTGGCGCTCTATGTCGTGGCTGGGCCGTGGTACAACTCTGGATGTTCTGGGTCCGCCCAGATCCTCGGAGCTGTGCTCAGCGGCAACGTTTACCGGTTCCTTGGGAAGTCTGAGAAGTGAGCCGCTGGCCGTCGCAGCACGGTAGAAGTAAATAAGACACCCCAAAGTTTACTTCGGCACGGATCGATTAAGAAACTTCGACAGGAACTATTATTCGAAGCCCCCTGGGGTGTAAAGGCTCGCTCACGAGACGAGGATGTCCTTGATCACATTGCCGTGAACGTTGGTGAGGCGCCGTTCGATGCCGTTGTGATAAAAACTCAATCGTTCGTGGTCGAGGCCGAGGAGGTGCAAAATGGTCGCATGAAAATCATGGACGGTCGCAATGTTGTCCACCGCCTTGTAGCCAAAATCATCCGTCGCGCCGTAAGTGAACGGGGCCTTCACACCCGCGCCCGCCATCCAGGCGGTGAACCCGGCGGGGTTGTGGTCGCGTCCACTGGCACCCTTTTGAAACGTCGGCATGCGACCGAACTCCGTGCACCAAACCACCAGTGTGTCTTTCAAAAGTCCGCGTTGTTTGAGGTCACGCAGCAACGCGGCGGTTGGCTGGTCCATCACCGGACCGTGCTTGCTGTATTGCGTTTCCAGGGATTTATGGCCATCCCAGTTGCTCACGCCTTCGCCGCCGGTCTGGTAGGCACCGTTGAACACTTGCACGAAGCGAACACCGCTTTCAACGAGCCGCCGCGCCAGGATGCAATTGCGGGCGTAGGCGGACTTGAGATCCTTGAGGGGCGTCCCTCCTTCATCCGCGCCGTACATCTTGAGAATATGTTTGGGCTCGGTGGAAAGATCGCTGACTTCCGGCACGGAGAGCTGCATGCGGGCGGCCAGTTCGTAACTGGAAATCCGGGCCGCGAGTTCGGTGTCGCCGGGATACTGTTCCAGTCGATGACGGTTCAGCGTGTTGAGAAACTCACGGGTCGTGCGATCACTCGACGCCGAAATGGAACCGGGGCGGGCCAGGTTGCGGACCGGTTTTGTTGCGTTGAAATCCGTGCCCTGAAAAGCGGCGGGGAGAAATCCCGGACCCCAGCAATTGACACTCGACTGCGGCGTGCCGCGCGGATCGGGAATGGCGACGTACGCCGGCAGGGTATCGGCCTCGCTTCCCAACGCGTAAGTCGACCACGAACCCACGCTCGGAAATCCGTCGAGAGTGAATCCAGTACACATGAAGTTCTCCCCAGGTCCGTGCGTGTTGGTCTCACCGGTCAGCGAATGGATGAAGCACATGTCATCGGCGAGTTCACCGAGATGCGGGACCAGGTCCGAGATCATCTTGCCGCTCTGACCACGTGGACGAAATTCCCACGGGCTCTTTGTCAGCATGCCCTGCTCACCCTGAAAGGTGATTAGCTTGTCAGCACCTGGCATCGGCCGACCGTGGTATTTGATCAAGTCGGGCTTGTAATCAAACGTGTCCAGCTGGCTGCACGCACCGGTGCAGAAAATCATCAGGACGTTCTTCGCGGCTGGAGCAAAATGAGGCAGACGCGGCGCATTGGGGTTGGCCGGATCGATACCCGGACGGATGGGCAATTTGCCCGGAGCACTTTCCCGTTCCGCGCCCATCAATCCGCTGCGGCTCAGAAGTTGGGTGAGGGCGATGGCCCCGAGCGCGGTGCCGGTGTCTCCCAGGAACTGGCGTCGATCGAGCAGCGGATGCGGTTTGAAATTCATAAGACTTCTAGAACACGAAGAGGAACTCGCTGGTGTTGAAGAGCGCGCGGCAGAACGCCTCGAGCCCTTCGGTTTCAATCATTGCCACGGACGTTTCCGATTCGAACCCGTCCGGGCTTCGGGCAAAGGCGAGCCGGAACGCGCGGCGAACCCGCGCCGTTGATTCCGCTCCGGCATCAGCGCGAAGTCGTTCCGCGAACAATTCCGCCTGCTGCAGGACGAACGGGCTGTTGAACAAGTTCAACGCCTGCAACGGCGTGTTCGACCGGCTGCGGTTCGGGATCACCTGGTTGCCATCCGGACAATCAAACGAACCAAACACAGCGTCCTGTTCCTGTCGGATCTTGAACAGATACACCATGCGCCGGAACTCCGGCGGACCGAACTGTTCCTTGGGAAAGTAGTGCATTACGTTTTCCTCCTGCACATCGAGCAGGTAAAACCCGGGGCCGCCCATTGAAGGATCCAGCGCACCGGAGACAGCGAGGATGCCATCGCGGATCGCCTCGGCCTCGAGTCGTCGCGGCGGAAACCGCCAGAGCAGTCGGCCGCCGACATCGAGGGCCAAGCCGTTGGGTTGCGGCTGGCTTGACTGTTGAAAGGTGTTTGATGTGAGGATGAGTCGCTGAACATGTTTGATCGACCAGCCACTCCCAATGAATTCGTCGGCCAGCCAGTCGAGGAGTTCGGGATGCGTCGGCGGCACGCCGTTTGCCCCAAAGTCGCTGGATGTGGCCACGATCCCGATTCCAAAAATGTACTGCCACACGCGATTGACCAGCACACGGGCGGTGAGCGGGTTGTCTGGGCTGGCAATCCAGTTGGCCAGTTTGAGGCGGCGTTGCTGTTCGGGTTCATCCAGCGCCATGCCCAACAAGCCCAGCACGGCCAACGCGTCAGGCGCAACCGCCTCGCGCTTTGCAAAAGGATCACCGCGATAAAGACGATGTGTGGTTTCCGGTTGCGTGAAAGTTCCGGCCCAGGCTTTTTCCGCGCCTGACAGCCCGTTAATGCCGGACTGGGTGGCTTGAATCTTTTCACGCAACTGACGAACGTCCGCGACTTCCGTTTCGGTTAGACGCGTCAGGAACTCATCCGGATCAGGTCTGCCTCCGTAGGGTTCGCGATCACGGGAATTTGCCACCTCAATCCAACGATCCAAATCAACCGAGGCCTCAACGGAATAACCGGTCGCGACCCGGTCACGAATGACTTCATTCCGGTCGCGGCTCCAGACAATACGCGAGATGCGACGCGGTTCGGGAAAATCAATCTGCACCCAGCCACCGCCCGGGGTGTCAGAAATCCAGCTGTGCTCGTTGCCGGTCAGTCCGTCGTTGAGATGTTTCAATTTGTGAATGTCGTATCCGGGAAGCGTACCCGAAGCCGTGGGGATCGCGCCCCGTGAAGCGAGCGCGATGTTCTCTCCCTGTTCGTCAAAAATCTCCAGCTCATCAATGCAAGGCTCGCCGGAACTGGTGGCGCGGATGGTGAAGCGAACGGCGCGGGCTTCGAGCGGACCGAAGGTCTCCACGTTCAATCCGGCCTTGACCGGAGGGCGAACAGGTTCCGCTCTTTCGCGACTCTTCCTCGTGGCGGCTAGTTGACGGAACTTCTCAAGAGCGGCGTTCTGTTCCGCCAGCTTTTCCTTCATGCGCGCCAGCTCCAGAGCTTCCGTCTCATCCAGTCTCTTGCGCAGCGGTCGTTCGCCATGATTGACCCCGGCGAAGACAGCTTGCAGCGCGTAATAGTCCTTCTGCAAAATGGGATCGAACTTGTGGTTGTGACACCGCGCGCAGCCGAGTGTGAGACCGAGGAAGGCCGTGCCGGTGGTGTTCACCATGTCATCCAGTTCGTTCTGGCGCTGCATGAGCGTCAGTGAAATATCCGGGCTCTTCACGATGTCATACGGGCCGGCCACGAGAAAGCCGGTGGCGGCATCCGCACCCAGGGCGTCGCCGGCGATCTGTTCCCGGATGAACTGATCGTAGGGCATGTCCGCGTTGAGCGCGGCGATGATGTAGTCGCGATAATGGTAGGCGCTCTTGCGTTCGCGGTTGGTCTCAAATCCATTGGAGTCTGCGTAGCGAACAACATCCAGCCAGTGACGCGCCCAGCGTTCGCCGTAATGCGAACTGGCGAGAACGCGTTCCACCAATTGCTCGTAGGCGTCGGGATTCGTGTCCTGCACGAAGGCGTCCACTTCTTCAGGGTCCGGCGGAAGGCCCAACACGATCAGGTAAAGTCGACGGATCAATTCCTCGCGGGTGGCGGGCCGGGAGGGAACGAGGTTTTCCCCGTTCAATCGTTCCAGGATGAAGCGGTCGATGTCATTGACGATGAACGGATCGTCGGAGGCGGGAACAGGCGGTCGTTTGACGTGTTGAAATGACCAGTAATCGGTGGAAATCGCCGGGGCGGAAGCGACATCAACTCCGGGCATCTGGGCGCCTTGATCGATCCACGACTTGAGCAACTCGATCTGTTCAGCCGAAAGACGCTCACCTTTGGCCGGCATCATTTCGTCGGGGTCAGCGCTGGTGACAAGTTGAATGAGGTGACTTTCGGCGCTGCGACCGGGCAACAGCACCGGTTCGCCGGAGTTGCCTCCCTTAAGAATGTTCTGAGGCGTGTCGAGACGCAGCCGGGATTTTTGTTTGTCGGGTCCGTGACAATCAACGCAATGCTTCGCGAAGATCGGTTGGACCCGGGTTTGAAAATCCACGGCCGATGTGGCCCCAAAGACATTCCAGCCAACCAACAGCATGGAAGCTAAAACCAAGCGTGAAAGGCCATGGAGAGCAACCGTCATGGCCCCATGAAACACGGGCACACCATCGGATCGCAAGGTTTATTGCTCCAATTTCTGGTCAAGACTCGTTCCGTGTCGGCAGCAACGACCTGACCGTCATGCCACAGAGCGCAGCCAAAGTTATAGCCTCTTCCTGGTGTGCAGCCGAATCATCTGTGTCTGTCATTCCTTCGTGATAAACTCCACGAACCGGGTTTCGCCCGGCGGTATCTCAATCTCCAATTCATTCCGGACGGCAAATTCCTTTCCGGTCAGCCATTCGCGGGCTCGCTTGAATACGAACTTTGGATGCAGTGTCACCCGGGCAATCACCGACGGATATACCACTGCGGGTTTGCGGCCTTCCTTCACCACGCCATCGTTGTTGACCAGTTCGATCACCCAGCCAGTGGCGTTACGGTTGATCTGGTATTGCACCGGGTCGCCACTGACACCGATCGGCAGATAATGAGCCGCGATTTCGCGCAGCCGCTTGTCAGCCACGGCGGCCGGTCGGCCGGTCCCGGGATTGTCTTCAGGTTCCAAAATTTCGATGTTGCCCGTGGCACTCAATTCCTTGAACGCGGCTGAGCCCATGGATTCGACATGGCGCGGGTGGAGCAGAATTCGGCTGCCAGCTCGCGCCGCCGTGGCAAGTTCATCGACGAATGTCCGGGGGTACTCCATGTCACCGGCCATCAGAATAATCGGATATTGCTTCATCAGCGCACCCGGTGCCGTTGACAGGAAAACATCACATAACTCGCCGTAACGCGTCGGATGCAGGTAGCCGGCTTCGGGATTCTTCGGATTGTCTGGCACGGGCAACCGGTTTGGACTTTGAAACAGTTGCGTCTCGAACAGGTCCCGTATCTCCAGGTCCCCCTGCGTCGGTTCGAGAATCCCCCAGGTTCGCCCCTGATAGGCGCAGTAACCTGACAAGTGATCAAGCAACACGAGCAATGGGGTGTACGGGTTTCCCCGGTCGTGGCTGCGCATGAATTTGAAGTTGGCCGCGGCGGCTTTGCCGTGTTCGGTCAGTTTCCAGGGTGCTTTGGATTCCTCAAAGAAACTGTTGCTGCTGTTCTCAGGCGTGACCATCGCAGCACCCGCAAACCAAGCGTGACGCCACAGTCGCAAGTAAAGACTGAGTGAATGCCCGGCATCCAGTCCGGTGGCGGTTGCGCTCTCCGTGTTCAGGGGACCGTGGGTGGTAACCGCGTTGCCAAACCACGGACTCACCTGAACGGTCCACGGCACGTTCCATTGTCGCGATGCACCCCGTGCAAACGCCATTTTCGATTGCGTGAAACCAATGTTTTCGCCCAGTTCCAGCCCGATCACGCGCGCGCCCCACTCGGCGACGTAGGCTTCGTAGTGTGAATGACCGGTGACACTGATCAAACGACCGCGTCTGGCCTGACTGTGCCAGAGGAAGTAATCGCGAACCTGATCATAGCATTCCCGCCGGGTGGTGGGCAGATAGTCGTAGCCGCGCAGTTCTCTGGACTTCATGAAGCGCGGCGACTGTGAATCGAAGTCGTCTCCCAACACCGCCCGCCACCAGCCTTCGTCCGAGGTCAGCTGGTGAAAGTGATAACCCCACTCTCCGAGTTGAATCGCGCTGAATACTCCGGTCCGATCAAGAATGCGCAGCGCCTCCTCGTCCTCGTTGTTCAATGCGCTGCTGCCGCCCCTGACCTGCATCTGGCCGCCGTTGGGCGGATAATAAATCACCGGCCAACCAACCGTCGCAAGGTATTCGATCAGCGGCCGTGAAGCGGCGGAAGCGGTAGGGCCCGGGTCGAACGCGGAACCCAGGTGCTGCTCACGCATTACGGCGACCACCTGCTGCAACTCCTCGAGGTTGTCGGGACACCCATAGAGCGAGAAGTTGAATTCGCTTTGCCCCGGGAGAAGCCCCGGTAACGGTGGCGTGGCGGCGAAGCGATTCTCATCCGCAGCGTCAACAACGCTGTTCCCCGCCACAAACAGACAGACGGTGAGAAGTAGGACCATGCGATTCATCATCTGGAGGGAACCTATTGCCAGAAATTGCGAGCCGTCCACTTTATTCATTCCCGACCGTGTTGTGCGCTCTCAACTGCGCAGGGCACAGCATTCGGAGTCGCCCCGTTCCGAAAAAAATATTCACTGTCGAGGGACAATTTTCGATCATCGAGAGCAAAGGATTGGTGCGGCCTCCGTCACAAAAAAACCCAGCGGAGAATTCCGCCGGGTGTGAAACCAGATTTTAGCGTTCAGTTACGCGAGCCCATGAAGATCCGCAGGACGTACCAGAACATCAGCGCAATCGAGGCGAAGAGTTGCAGTGCGGCCCCGACATACCGGTCTTCCGTGTAGTGATGCAGCACGTTCGACGTGTCATACAGCACGGCGGCACCGGCCAGGCCGACCATCAACACGCTGAACCAGGTTCCGTCACCGCCAAAAATCGTGAAGGCGACGATGGCAACCAGCGCCAGAACGCCGCCCCACATGATGAGTCCCCGTAGAAACGAGAAATCCTTCTTCGTGATAAACACAATCGCGGTCAGTCCGGCGAATCCCAGAAAGGTGACCAACGCGGCGGAAGAAATAGCACCCGGAGCGAACTGCTGAGCCATCCACAGCAGCGGCACAAAAATGATCGACTCCGCCACCACGTAACCCGCGAGGGCAGCGTACTGCGCCGATTTGGACACACTGGAGTGGGCGATCCGGGTGGCAAACCATCCCACGACCATGAACCCGCCCAAAATCAGCAGCCACGATCCCTGCAACATGAACGCCGCCATGCTTTCCGCCATGCCGCTGGAGAAAAGAAAGACCTCGATGCCGACGAACGCGAAGATCGCCGCCGTCAGGTGTCCGTACGTCCGGGAAATAAATCGCGCGCGCGAATTGTCATCCAATTCGATGACCGCCCCGCTTGAGTAATAGTTTTCAGGATTATTCATAATGCTTCCAATCGGCTTTTCTGTTCGGGGAAATTAAGACCTTTGTTCAAATAGTCAACATTTCCAAGGAGTCCAAGGAGTGCGTTTGGAAGCGAGGGGCAAGAAGAAGGCTCGTCTCGTGCACCCGCAGGTTCGCCCGGAGGGCTCTCCCCACCCTTCCAAACGCACCCCATTTCCATGGCCATTATTGACGCAGTAAATTCTGGGCAGTTCTCCCGCCCGCCGCTATTGTCCCGCCTCGTTTTTTGCAATGAAAGTCACACTTAACTGGCTCAAACAATACGTTGATTTCGACTGGTCCCCCGAAGAAATGACGGAACGCCTGACGATGCTCGGGATGGAAGTCGAGGGCCTCAGCGAAACCGGCGGCGGTTTTGAAGGCGTCGTCGTCGCCGAGGTGCTCACCCGCGATCCGCATCCGGACGCCGACCGGCTTTCGGTCTGCCGCGTAAACGACGGCCAGGGCGAACGCCAGATCGTTTGCGGCGCGCAGAACTTCAAGGTGGGCGACAAGGTCCCGCTGATTCTGCCGGGCGCAACCCTGCCCCCGGCCAAACCGGACGACAAACCGTTCACGATCAAAGTCGGCAAAATTCGCGGCATCGAATCGCAGGGCATGATGTGTTCGCCCAAGGAACTCGGTGTCTCGGGCGATGCGGACGGACTGTTGATCCTGTCGGCGGACGCGACGGTCGGACAGCCCTTCGCCGAACATCTTGGCGGCGCGAAACCCGACGTCGTTTTCGATCTCGAAGTGACGCCCAACCGCCCGGATCTGAACAGTGTCATCGGCATCGCCCGCGAGATCAGCGCGTTGACCGGGAACCCTCTCCGGCTGCCGGATGTTTCAATCACGGAGTCCGCCGAGGAATGCGCTTCCGCCGTGGCGGTCCGGATCGACGACGCCGAATTGTGTCCGCGCTACACCGCCCGCGTGGTGAAGGGAATCAAGGTCGGGCCAAGTCCGAACTGGTTGAAGCAGTCGCTGGAAAAGGTTGGGCTCCGGAGCATCAGCAACGTGGTGGACGTGACGAACTACGTGATGCTCGAAAGCGGCCAACCGCTGCACGCGTTTGATTTTCATCTGATCGCAAAAAGTTCGGATGGCAAACCGACGGTGATCATTCGCCGGGCAACCGATGGCGAAGATTTCACGACGTTGGACGACGGCAAACACAAGTTGACCCGCGACGCCCTGCTGATCGCGGATGACGAAAAAGGTATCGCGCTCGCCGGTGTGATGGGCGGGCTCAACACCGAGATCAACGACCGGACGGTCGACGTACTGATCGAGAGCGCCTACTTCGATCCGACCAACATCCGCCGCACGTCCAAGGAAACGAATCTGCGGACGGACGCTTCGTACCGGTTTGAACGTGGCGCGGACGTCGATATGTGCGACTGGGCCAGCCGCCGCGCGGCGCAGCTGATCATCGAAACCGCCGGAGGCTCACTGCTCAAAGGGGTCGTTGACGCGTATCCCGAACCGCCGGTGAAGAAACAGATCACGCTCCGGTTTGCGAAGATGAACGAGCTGATCGGAATCGAAATTCCGGCGGCAGATCAAATTAGATTTCTGACCTCGCTGGAACTTCAACTGGCGGGCGCCGCTGACGCGGTTTCCGCAACGTTTGAAATACCCTCGTATCGTGTCGATTTGAAACTCGAAGCCGACCTGATCGAGGAGGTCGCCCGGCTTTTCGGCGTGGACAAGATCCCATCCACCCCGCCCCGAGGCGCGATCGGCTTCAACCTGTTCGATTCGACGTACGATCAGCTGGGCGAAGTTCGCAGGATGCTGACCGGGCTCGGCCTGAACGAGGCGCAAGGCCAGACGTTGATCCTGAGCGACGATGCGAAACGGGCGACTCTCGAAAATGAGATCGTTCCGCTCGCCAATCCGTTGAGCAGCGACATGGACGTGCTGCGTCCGAGTCTGCTTCCGGGGTTGCTGACGATGCTCCAACACAATGCCCACCACAAACAACACGATGTCGGGTTGTTCGAAATCGGCCGTGTTTTCCGAAAACAAAAAGGCGAACCTGCGGAGGGTCGTCGGCTGGCGATCGCGATGACCGGCGCACGCGCCGCCCCATTCTGGCGGGGCGAACAGGAGTCGTGCGACGCCCAGGACTTGAAGGGCGTCGTCGATGGATTGCTCGACCGACTGGGGTTGCGAGGTCTGTTTTTTGTGCGACGCGAAACCGCGACTGATCTGTTCGTAGACAGCGCGGAGGTCCGGCTCGGCGGCAAGTTGTTGATGGGCGAACTCGGCCAGCTTCAACCCTCGCTCGCACGCAAACTCGATCTGCGTCACTCGGTCTTCCTCGCCGAGTTTGACCTGGACCAGCTGCTGGGCCGACGTCCGCCCGCGTCCGGTTTCAAGGCGTTGCCGGTTCATCCCGCCATCCAACGGGATATCGCGATGATCCTTCCGGAAACCGTCACGCACGACGAGGTTCTGCAGACCGTGAAGAAGGCGCGGCCGGAGTTTCTGGAAACGACCGGTCTGTTCGACGTGTTCCGTGGAAAAAACATTCCGAAAGGGCGGAAAAGCGTCGCCTATTCATTCACCTACCGGCACGCCGAGCGAACGCTGAAGGACAAGGAGGCGAACGACAGCCACGCGAAGGTCGTGACGGCATTGCGCGACCAGCTGAAGGCCGAGATCCGTGAAAATTGATTTGGCCAAACCGTTTGCAATGCGGCACGCGCTTGGCTAACAATTTCGCCATTCCACGGCGGCCGTCCTGATTTTTGCGAACTGAACATCGCTGAAAGACAGCCCCCCGGAGTCGAGCGTTCACTGGCCCGACATGAAAAAAATTCTCATCATCGAAGACACTCCCGCCATGCGGGCCCTGATCGTCGACACCCTCGAGTTGAAGGATTACGAATGTGTCTCGGCCGAGGACGGCCTGTCGGGCATTGAAGCCGCCCGCACCCACCAGCCCGACCTGGTGATCTGCGACATCCACATGCCGCGGATGGACGGCTACGGCGTTTTGGAGAGCATTCGTTCCGAGCCCGCGATGTCGACGGTGCCGTTCATTTTTCTGAGCGGCGCGGCGGAGCGCAACAACATCCGCAAAGGCATGGAGCTCGGCGCGGACGATTACCTCACCAAACCGTTCACCATCCAGGAACTGATCGCCTCCGTCAGCGCACAGTTTGAAAAGCAGGCCACGATTCAACAGCAATCTGACAAGCGGCTCGAAGAACTTCGCGGCAACATCACGATGGCGCTGCCGCACGAACTGCGGACCCCGTTGAACGGAATCCTCGGGCTCTCGACCATGCTGATGGAGGACTACCACACGATGAACGACGCCGAGGTGCAGGAGAACCTCAAGTTCATCCACCTTTCCGCGTCGCGGCTGCACCGGTTGATCGAGAACTTCCTCGTCTACGCCCAGATCGAGCTGATGTTCGCCGACCCGGGCAAGATGGCGGCTCTCAATCGTTCCGACTCTTACCCCGTTGAACAGCTGCTGACGGCGTGGGGCGAGGAAATCGCGAACCAACACAGCCGGCCCGATGATCTTCAGCTGAACCTCCTGCCGTGCACCTGCTCGATCCCGAACGAGAATCTCAAGAAGATCTTTGTCGAGCTGCTGGACAATGCGTTCAAGTTTTCTGACGACGGAAAAAAGGTTTCGTTGGAAGCGTTCAACGACCAGAAAATCCTGTGCATCCGGATCCTGGATCAGGGCCGGGGCCTCACGCCCGACCAGATCACGCGCGTTGGAGCCCACATGCAGTTTGACCGGAAGTTTTACGAACAGCAGGGCGCGGGAATGGGGCTCATCATCTCAAAGCGGCTCGTGGAACTGCACGGCGGTTCGTTCAAGATTCAGAGCGAACCCCTGGTCATGACGACCTCCTCCATCGAGCTTCCCGCGTAGGCGCCGTGTGCGGATGAAAAACAAACGGTGAGACTGGCGCCCGCAGCTGACTGGACCGACTGACTCTCCGGATCGCCTCGGTTTCGTGTTGGCCCGCTCTCGACGGGCCGCGTGAGTCACCAGTATCCGAACGCCCCGTCAGCCCCCCACAGTTGCGAGGCTCGATACGCCCGCATCTCCCCGATCGGTTTCCAGCGCGCGGACCCGTCCAGAAAACCTACGTTGCCGCCCTGCGCCCCGATGTCCGGTGGTTGTTGTTCATAGCTTTCAGGATGTTCCTCGAAGTAAGCCTCATCATGCACGACCGGGCCGCCCGAAGCATGCGGCGCCAGAATCCGCTGGAAGCTGTGGCAAAAGACATTGAGGTCAGCAAGCAGTTCTAGGGAGGGTTTGTCCGACGTTTTCTGCGGGGAGATCCAGGTGTTCGTGATGCCGCCGACCGGCGCCCACGGTGTGTTTTCGTGGCCGCCCAGATAATGGTAGCCGATCGCCACGCCATAAAATTCGTGGTTCCGCCAGTCCTTCTTCGCCTCGAAATCGCGGGCCAGGTTTGGACAGTCGAATACCTTTAAGGGCTCGGCATAGCGCAGAAGTTCCTCCTTGGTGCGGGTGGAAAGGATCGGTGTGTGGGTGTCCTTCTTGTTCGGGAAATCCGTGCCGCCTTTCGGAAGCAAACCGCCGTTGTCCCCGGCGTAGAGATGAACGGCGACCAGCACCTGCCTCACGTTGCTCAGACACGCGGTGCGGCGAGCGCGTTCCTTGCTCCGTCCGAGCACCGGCAGCAGCAGCGAGGCGAGTATCCCGATGCTGGCGATGACCACCAGCAATTCGATCAGCGTGAAACCGCCGCGTGCTGAATATGGTGTGCGAGTATTCATGCTCGGTGCCGTCAACCGCCCGCCGGAACGGGGAGGGGCACAGGGGCTGCGTATTGGATCGTTGGACATCGTCCCATCGTTGTCGAGGGCGAACAGCGAGGTGACAGTAATCGGGCGGGTGAAGAAATCTCCCGCCCGCAGCCTTCCTGTCCACCGTCCCAACTGCCACTCCCGGCCGATAAAAATTGATGTAACTCCAACCTCGTCTCCCGCTACTACTCAACCACTTCAGGTCCATTTCGCGGATACGATGAACTCAACCGAGAGTTCGATCTTGTCAATTTTCATACTGTGGGAGAGTGTGCACATGCGTAGTATTCCATGAAAGCACTGCAATTCATGTCCCGATGGAAAACCGTGACCGGCTGGACGCTGTTGCTGGTAGTGTTGTTCTCGTTCGCCCCGCCGACGTCGGCCGATCTGCCGGAACCGTCGGGGTATCGACCGGGTGATATCGTTTCAGGTTTTTCCTCGGCGCTGCGCAAGGACTGGAAAAATGATGATCTCGGCACGTTGCATCCCGAGGGTTCGATGGTGAGTTTGGCAGACTTCAAGGGTAAGATCGTTTTCGTACTCTTCTTCGACCCGTGGTGCAGCATTTGCAGGGTCGGACTCGATTCGACAACCAGTCAGATCAGGGACTACTACGCCGCGCGCAAGGGAAACGCCAACGGCATCCCGGTCGAATTTTTTGTGATCAATCTGGAACCGGCGGACTACGCGCAGGAGGAGGCCGACCGGCTGTTGGATCAATATCATGTGGCGCTTCGCGGCAACGACTACGTGCCAGAGCGGTCCGATATCGCGGTGGACCTTTTCTCGCGCCACACGTTGAAACCCGTCTTCGTGGCCATCAACTGCGTGACCGGCTCGCCGAGTCACCAGTCACAGGAACTGTTGTTCAACACCAGCGGTGTGGTGGAATCACAAATCCCTTCCTTGATCCCAGTCTGGCAAAACGCCATCGACTCGGTTGAAGCCCCACCGCCTTCGCTTGAAAAACCGGAGAAGCCCGCCGACGGCGCGTTTGAATTCACGCTCAACGGGCGATTGAATCAAACGTATCGCATCGAGAGCACATCGAACTTCGACCAGTGGGATTTCGCCGCCGAGTTTGTGGGCACCAACGGTCCGTTTGTATTCCGTGACGACGGTGCCGAGCCCGGTGGCCTACGCTTCTTCCGAGTCTTTAGCCCTCCGCAGTAATCAAGACAGTCGAGATACCCTGTTTCGCTGATTGGATCGTTGTCATTGACCGGGGGTTGCAGAGTATTTCGGGCCACCCCCACTTTATTGTTCAACTCGATTTTTCACCGCCGGGTGCTTCCAACGGCGCGCCGCATTCCCGACAGAAGTTCGATCCCTCCTCGTGGTTTCTCAGACCGCACGCCTGACAGACGACCGACGGCTTTCGTTTAATGGCGGCCTGATGAAGTTCTACTGAAACAATGCCGGTCGGCACGGCGATGATTCCGTAGCCCATGATCATCACAATACTCGCGAGGAATTTGCCAAACACTGTCTGGGGCGTGACGTCGCCATATCCCACCGTTGTGAGCGTGACAATCGCCCAATAAACACTCTGCGGGATGCTCGTGAATCCGTGTTCCTCGCCTTCGACGATGTACATGGTCGCACCGATCACTAGCACCATCGTCGACACCGAGCTGAGAAACACAAAGATCTTCACGCGACTCGCCTTCAACGCCCGGATCAGGACATCGGCTTCGGACAAAAAGTGCGCGAGCTTGAACACCCGAAACACTCGCAACAACCGCAGCACGCGGACGATCATCAGATAATGCGTGCCGACCAGAAACAAATTGATATAGGTGGGAAGGATCGCGAGCAGGTCGATGATTCCAAAGAAACTCCGGGCATAACGGCCCGGACTCGGCACGCAAAGCAGTCGTAAAATGTACTCGACAGTGAACAGGATCGTGAACACCCACTCCGCCAGATACAACAGGTTGTGATACCTGGCCCGAATGCCCGAAACGCTCTCGAGCATGACGACAATCACGCTGAGAATGATGGCGATGAAGAGAACTGTGTCGAATGCCTTCCCGGCAGGGGTTTCGTGTCCGAAGATGACAATGTACAAACGGTGACGCCAACCTTCCTGGCCGTTCCCGTTCCCGTTGCCGTTGCCGTTGCCGTTCTGAATTTGTGTCTCAGCCATTCGTTTCGGATCGTTCAAACTTCACCCACCTTCGGCCACTCTTACCAGAACCTTCCGTCATTCCAACAAACGACGGGCGGCATCGAACTGAACCGGCCCGCCTAAAAGCAACAGTTCATCGCCAAGGCGCAACTCCAGCGCCGGAGTCGGGTTTACGATGGCTGTCCCGTCCCGTTTCACCGCCACAATGCTGGCGCCGGATTTCTCGCGCAATCCCGTGTCGCGGATCGTCTTCCCAATAACAATCGATTGATCAGTCAGAAACACGGAGATCATTTCAATGTCGTCCGGCAGTCCGGGAATTGATTTCGGTTTTTCGTTCAAATGCGAGGCGACTTCCCGCGAAAGGGTTTCGCGAATCGCCACCTGCGCCCGTGAGTAGATCTTGACGAAAAATGTTTTCAGCAGGAAAGCCACCACCGCCACGAGAATGCCGAGCACGATCAACAATTTGGTCGGCGGCAACAACACCGAACTCAGCAACAATATGAGCAGTCCAAGGGCAACGATGCCGGTGAACATGATCGTGTTCGATATCATGGCCCGCATGGCGAGCCGCTGCCGGGCTCCTCCACTTGAACGTACGGTCAACTCGGAGATCATCATGCTCATCGCCTGGAATTTGCGCAGAGCGGCGATGATGATCGGCAAACTCCCCAGCATCGCGACGATCCACATGACGGTGTTTTCGCCGCCAATCCATGATGGGATCTTGTCCATCCACTCGATATCCCGGCTCGCGAGGAACACGGCCCCAAGAAAAATTGCCGCCACCAGCGCGAGGTTGATCGCGATTTGAAACGCCATGGTCCGCAGCATTTTGGCAGGCATGTTGCCCGGGCGCTCCTTGCGAAATTCCTGAATCCAGGTCGTGTAGTCGTCCTGGTAGCTCAGCAGAATCTGCGGCGCGCACCGATGATACACACCGATCAAACTGTCCGAGTGCCGGATCAAATAGGGTGTAAGAATCGACGTCAACGCCGACACCGCCACCGCGATCGGATAGAGAAAGTGGCTCGTCACGTTCATCGTCACACCGAGAGCCGCGATGATGAAAGAAAACTCCCCGATCTGCGACAGCCCGAATCCCGCGCGCAACGCCACGCGCCGGTCGTAACCGGCCACAAAACATCCGAAGGAACAGGCGGCGACTTTTCCGACCACCACCGCTCCGGCAATCACCACCACCGGCACGATGTATTCCATCAGCAGCGTGGGATCGATCAACAATCCGATCGCCACAAAGAACACCGCGCTGAACATGTCTTTCAACGGCGTCATCAGCCGTTCGATTTTGTGGTTCTCGTCCGACTCCGCGATGATCGCACCAATGACGAACGCGCCGAGAGCGACACTGAACTGCAGTTGCTGCGCGAGGATCGCCATGCCGAAGAGCAGACCCAGAGAGGCGATCAAAAGCGTTTCCTCATTCTTGAACCGCGCGACGAACCGCAGCAGTCGCGGCACCAGAAGTATTCCCACGACAATCGAAGTCACGAGGAAGATCGACATCTTGAGAATAATCGCTCCCACGGACGCCAACTGGAATTCACCACCGGTCCCGGCCCCGGACAACGACGCGATCAACAGGATGGCAATGATGTCCTCCGCAATCAGAATTCCGAAAATGACTCCCGCAAACTCAGCGCTGGATTTCTTAAGGTCAACCAGCGTCTTGGTGATGATCGTCGTCGAGGAGATCATCATGATCGCACCGAGATAAACGGAGTCGGTCGTGGTCCACCCAAACCATTGTCCGATCTGGTAACCGAGCAGAAACATCAGGCCCGTTTCCAGCGGTGCCACGATGAAGGCGGTGATCCCGATCCGCCGGATCTTGCGGAAATTGAATTCCAACCCGAGGGCGAACAACAGGAAGATCACTCCCAACTCAGACAACGTGTGAATGCTTTCCTCGCTGGTGATCAGCGGCGTCGGCAGAAAATGCGGGCCAATGATCAATCCGGCGAAGATGTAGCCCAGCACCACCGGTTGATGGAACCACCGGAACAGCACCGTCACACACCCGGCGACGAGCATGACCACCGCGAGATCCTGGAGAAACGCAACGCTATGCATGGACGGCCGCAGTTTTAACCGAACAACAAATCAAACACACACCTTTTCCGAAACCGCGATCATGAAAAGCTTTCACGTGAAATCCGTTGGAGCTGATTCGAAACTTTTCTTGAAGGTTGACGCGGACCCGTTGAATTCCGACACTCGAACCGCTTAAATCATGGTTCGCTCCTCTGTCAATTTCAGAAAGACGTTTATCCGCGTGCGGACCGTTTTAGCCGTCGCGTTTCTCGCTCTGATCAGTGGTTGCAAGGTGGGTCCGGACTATGCCCCGCCACGAACCGAGCTACCGGATAAATGGGAGCAGGCTGCGGTCTCCGGGCTGGAGGACGGCACGGCAAATCTGCAGACGTGGTGGCATCAGTTTGACGACCCCTTCCTCAATTCGTTGATCGAAAAGGCCCGCACAAACAACATCAGCTTGCAGATCGCCGCCCGGCGGATTGACGAATCAATGGCCGTTCGGGGTATTGTCCGATCGGAGTATTTCGGAACCGTCGATGCCGGAGGAACGGCGCAGATCACCCGTTCGAGCGAAGGAACCACGCCGTTGCCGCCGGGGACTGATCGCGAATCGGAATACTACGCGGTCGGACTCGAAGCCGCCTGGGAGGCCGATCTTTGGGGCCGCATCCGTCGCGGCGTCGAATCCGCGCAGGCGGGCGTCGAAGTTTCCATCGAGGATTATCGTGACGTGCTGGTGTTGTTGAACGCGCAGGTCGCCGGCACCTACGTTGACGCGCGTACGCTCCAAAACCAGATCGACCTCACGGAGTTCAACATCAACTTGCAACAGGCAACGCTGCAACTGACCAGGGACCGGTACAACGCCGGACTCGTCGCGGAACTGGATGTTCACCGGGCGGAACTCAACCTCGCCCGCACGGAGTCGTCGCTGCCCTCGCTGCGATCCGATTTGAAACAGGCGATCAACGCGCTCTCCGTTCTGGTTGGCGAACTCCCCAGCCCGCTGCAGATTCAGTTCGAGAAAACGTTTCCCATCCCGTCCGCGTCGGTTCCCGTGTTCGCGGGCGTCCCGGCGAATCTGCTGCGGCAACGTCCGGATATCCGCCGGGCCGAACGCGCCATCGCCGAACAGAATGCGCGGATTGGCCTCGCCACTTCGGACTGGTATCCGCGGCTCTTCATCACCGGCGATCTGAAGCTGGACTCGACGAGTGCGTCAGGTTTTTTCAACTCGGGCAACGTGGCTTATGCGTTCGGGCCGCAGGTTCGCTGGAACATTTTCAACGGAGGCCGCATCCGCAACCAGGTCAACCTGGAGGAACTTCGCACGGCGCAGGCGGTCAGCGTATATGAGGACACCCTTCTGCGTGCGGTTGAAGACGTGGAAAACGCGATGGTATTCTATGTCGAACAGCAGGAACGGCTCAAGGCGTTGGTCCGTTCGGTGAAGGCTGCGGAGGCCTCCGTCGCGCAGGTGCAGGATTTGTACAAGTCTGGTCTCACGGATTTCCAGAACGTGCTCGACATGGAACGCAGCCTGTTCGAGCAGCAGAACCTTCAGGCCGCCAGCCAGGGCAACATTGCGCACGGCGTGATTTCAATCTACCGCTCGGTCGGCGGCGGCTGGCGCACCGGGTCCGACACCAACGTCCAGACCACCGCCTCGCTGGGCAACGAAATTTCCCAACCATGAGTCACGTTTTCAAATTAGCGATCCTGTCCGGGGCCTGCCTGATCGGCGCGACCGGCTGCCAGAAAAAGAACGAGTTCGTTCCGCCGCCGCCACCCGAGGTCACCGTCAGCAAACCGGCGCGGAAGGATGTCGTCGTTTACGTCGGGCTGCCGGGTCGCACGCAGGCAAAGGAATCGATCGAGATCCGCGCGCGGGTCAACGGGTATTTGAAGTCGATCGATTTCGAGGACGGCCAGTTGGTGACGAAAGGACAACGGCTCTTCGTGATCGAACCCGAACCTTATATCGCCTCCGTCGCCGCGGCCGAAGCCAATCATTCTTCGGCGCTCGCAGCGGAAGCCATCGCGCAAACCAACGTGGAACGGCGCGAACAGGCTTACAAGACGAAGGCTGTTTCCGAGATCGACCTGTTGACGGCGCTGGCCAACTTGGATTCCGCGAAGGCGGCGGTGCTCAACGCCGGGGCCGCGTTGACCCAGGCTCAAATTGAACTTTCCTACACCACCAACACCGCGCCGGCGACCGGTCGCATCGGTCGCCGCCAGGTCAGTGCGGGCAATCTGGTTGGCGGAGCGCAGGCCACCTTGCTGACGACGCTCGTGGTGCAGGATCCGATGGACGTCTATTTCACGGTCAACGAACGCATCCTGTTGCCGAAGCTGAAAAAGTTGACGGAGATGGAGGCGGATCAGGCGAAGTCACCGGACGTGTTTTTGGAGCTTGCCGATGGCTCGCGGTACCCCGATGCGGGTCGCGTTGATTACATCGCCAACCGGGCTGATCCGGAGACCGGCACCGTGACGATTCGCGCGGTGTTCGAGAACAAGAACGGCGGGCTGCTCCCCGGTCTTTACGGCAAGATTTTGGTTCCTGAAAAACACGACCGGGCGTTGCTCGTTCCGGATATGGCGGTTCAACGGGACTTGGGCGGAACGTTTCTTCTGGTCGTCGGCGCCGGGAACGAGGTGTCCGCCAAGTATGTCAAACTCGGGGCCAAAGTCGGCGCCAACCGCATCATCGATTCCGGTCTCGACGGTTCCGAGGACGTCGTGGTGAACGGGATTCAACGCGCGCGGCCCGGCATCAAGGTCGTTCCCAAACCGGTCGCAATGGAAGTGACTGAAACGGCCGAGGTCGTGGAGGAATAACCGAACCGGCCATGTTTACCCATTTCTTCATCCGCCGGCCCATCTTCGCGGGCGTCATCTCGCTGGTCATCCTGCTGATCGGCGGCTTCGCGATGACCTCCCTGCCGATCGACCGTTATCCGGACATCGCGCCACCGACCGTCACGGTCACCTGTTTTTATCCCGGAGCCGATGCCCAGACGGTGGCCGAAACCGTGGCCACGCCGATCGAACAGGAAGTGAACGGCGTCGAGGGGATGCTCTACATGGAAAGTGTCAGCGCGAATGACGGTTCCATGACGCTGACGGTCACGTTCGAGACCGGCACCGATCTCGACATGGCCAACGTGCTCGTCCAAAACCGCGTCTCGGTGGCGACGGCGAAACTGCCGGAAGAAGTCCGGCGCATGGGCGTCAACGTGCAGAAGCAGATGTCCAGCGCCAACCTGTTCGTCGCCTTCAGCAGCCCGGACGAAAGCCGTGACGATTTCTTCCTGTCCAATTTCCTCGCGCGGGAGGTGAAGGACGTCATCGCGCGGGTGGACGGTGTCGGGAAGGTGCAGACCTTTGGTGTCGGTGAATTCTCCATCCGCCTCTGGCTCGACCCCGACAAGATGAACGCCGCCGGGCTGACCGCCGAGGAAATCGTCACCGCCGTCCGCGAGCAAAACCAGCAGGTCGCCGCCGGTCAGATTGGCGAGCCACCCGTGCCCTCCGGTCAGGCGTATCAGTTTGTCATCAACGTCAAGGGACGACTCGCCACCGAGGAGGAGTTTGGCGCGATTGTGATCCGCACCGGCGAGGGCGGGCGGATGATCCGGCTGCGGGACGTCGCGCAGGTGGAACTCGGTTCCGATTCCTATCTCTTCTCCGCGCGGTTCAACGGAAAGCCCTGCGCCGCGATGGCGGTTTATCAAATCCCCGGAGCCAACGCGCTGGCCGTGGCGGACGGCGTAAAACGGGAACTTGAAACCCTTCGCAAATCATCGTTCCCGACCGGCGTCTCTTACGAAATCGCCTACGACAACACGACGGTCATCCGTGCGTCGCTCTATGAAATGCTGGAGACGTTGTTGATCACCTTGGGACTCGTGGTACTGACGGTTTATATGTTCCTACAAAATTTTCGCGCGACGCTGATCCCAGCCCTGACCATTCCGGTTTCGCTGGTCGGCACGTTTGCCGCGCTCGCCGCGCTCGGTTTTTCCATCAACCAGTTCACGCTGTTTGGCCTGATCCTGGTGATCGGCATCGTGGTGGATGACGCCATCGTCGTCGTGGAAAACTGTTCCACGCATCTGGATCGCGGGGAGAAAGATCCCAAGGAGGCGGCCCGCAAGGCGATGAATGAAGTGACCGGCCCGGTGATCGCGACGACGCTCGTTCTGCTCGCAGTGTTCGTGCCGACGGCGTTCATGGGCGGCATCACGGGCATCCTCTTCCAGCAGTTCGCGGTCACTATCTCGGTGGCCACCCTCTTCAGTTCGATCAACGCGCTGACCCTGAGCCCGGCGCTCTGCGGCGTGCTTTTGAAACCGGTAGACAAGACCCGGCAACCGGCCGTCTGGCGCGGCTTCAACCGGGTGATGGATTCCGGAACGAACGGCCTGGGCCGCGTGGTCAACGTCGCGTTACGCCGCGCCTTCATCGGGCTGGTTTTGTTTGTCGGACTGGTCGCCGCCGCCGGTTACGGATTCACGCAGTTGCCCGGCGGATTCGTTCCGCAGGAGGACGAGGGTTATTGCCTCGTCTCCGTTCAACTTCCCGACGCCGCCTCGCAGGAACGGACGAAGGCGTTTTTGAAACAGGTGGAAACCATCGTCGAGGAAACGCCCGGCGTGCGGTTCAACCTGGCGATCACCGGCTATTCCCTGCTCGACGGCGCGGTCGTGCCGAACGCCGGGTTTGTTTACGTGATCTTCAAGGACTGGAGCGAGCGGAACGAAAGCGAGAGCCAGACGGCGATCATTCAGAGCCTGAACGGCAAACTGCGAAATCTACAGGACGGCATCTCGTTTGCCTTCGCCGCGCCGTCGTTGCCGGGAGTCGGGCTAGCGGGCGGTTTCAGTTTGCAACTTCAGGACCGTGGCGGGCTCGGGCTGACAATGCTGGAACAGGTCAGCGAAGAGTTCATCGCCAACGGTAATACACAGAGCGGGTTGTCCGGCATGAACACCACCTTCAGCGCGTCGACTCCGCAGTTGTTTGTCGACATTGATCGTGACCAAGTGCTCGCCAAGAACATCGCGATGTCGAGCGTGTTCAACGCGATGCAATATTTCCTCGGCTCGGTTTACATCAACGACGTCACCATCCAGAACCGCGTGTACAAAGTGAAGGCGCAGGCCGACCCGAAATTTCGCGGGGAAGCCAGTCAGATCGGCCTGTTCCAGCTCAAGAACCGCGAGGGCGAAATGGTGCCGCTCGGCGCTTTGGTGGACGTTCAGGAAGTGCTCGGCCCGCAGACGGTCAAGCGGTTCAACCAGTTTCCCTCCGCCAAGATCATGGGCCAGCCGGGACCGGGCTACAGCTCCGGGCAGGCGATGGATATTCTCGAAGACATGGCCACCAAGGAACTGCCGCAGGGCATGGGCATCGCCTGGACAGAACTTTCCTACCAGGAACGCTCCGCCAGCGGCTCCACCAACATCATCTTTTTGATCGCCGTCATCCTCGTCTATCTCGTGCTCGCCGCGCAGTATGAAAGCTGGTCGATTCCGGTCTCCGTGTGTCTCGCGGTGCCGACCGCATTGCTCGGCGCGGTCGTCGGATTGATCGCGCGAGATTACGCGAACGACGTTTATGCGCAAGTCGGCATCGTTCTGTTAATCGGGCTTTCGACGAAGAGCGCCATTTTGATTGCCGAGTTTGCGAAGGAACAACGCGACAAGGGAAAATCGACGTTTGAAGCGGCACTCAGCGCGGCCAAGCTCCGGTTCCGAGCGGTGCTGATGACGGCGCTCTCGTTCATTCTCGGCGTCATCCCGCTGTTGATCGCCTCGGGAGCCGGAGCCGAATCCCGGAAGATCATCGGCACCACTGTGTTCGCCGGCATGCTGGTCGCCACGGTCGTCAGCCTGATCGCGGTGCCGATGCTGTATTACATTGTGCAAAGCGCGGTCGAATGGAAAAGCGGCACCAAGGCAACCTCAACCCCGACGGAATCCTGATGAACCTCGAAACAGAATCCGCCAAACTCGGACTGCCGACCATCCGGCGTCACATCTTTCTCTGCTGCGACCAGTCGAAACCCAAGTGTTGCGACAAAGAGACATCGCTCGTTTCCTGGAATTATCTCAAGCAACGGTTGAAGGAACTCGGGCTCGTCGGGCCGCAGGCAACCGTCGGTCGCACCAAGGCAAACTGCCTGCAAGTCTGCACCCAGGGCCCAATTTCCGTCGTCTATCCGGAGGGCACATGGTACCACTCATGTTCACCGGAAGTTTTGGAGCGCGTCATTCTGGAACATTTGATCGGAGGAAACCCCGTGGAAGAGTATGTGTTCGCCCGGAACCCACTCCGCAGTTGAACCGATCCCTGCGGCTGCGCACCAAAACCAACCGACCGGGCAAACCCGTTGCCACGTAGCCGATTATAACATTGAGTTCGCACGCCTCCGCCATCGATGGGAACAATATCAGTTATATGACGATCATCACCGACGAGCGATGCACGGAGTATCATCAGGGCGGCCACCCGGAAAAACCACTGCGCATTTCAGGATCGGTGAATCGGTTGAAAACCCAGACCGGTCTTGACCTCGCCTGGGACGCCCCGCTCGAAGTCGCCAACGAAACTCTCCTGCGAGCTCACACCATCGGCCACGTTGAGGGAGTGAGATACCCCGGAAGGCAGTTCGATTCCGACACCCCCGCGCACGATGGCATTTACTACCACGCGCTCCGGGGCGTTGGCGGGGCCGTCAACGCGATGCAGCGGGCCATGGCCGGAGAGAACGCCTTCAGCCTGTTGCGCCCGCCGGGTCATCACGCGACCAAAGATCAGGCGATGGGCTTCTGCTATTTCAATTCCCTCGCCATCTCCATTCTGGAAGCCCAGGCCCGGGGTGCGAAGCGGGTTGCGGTGTTTGACTTTGACGTGCACCACGGCAATGGCACCGAGGATATCCTGCTCAACCGTCCGGACTGCATCTTCGTTTCCGTTCATCAGTCGCCGTGTTATCCCGGCACCGGAATGAAGCACGCCGGGCGGAACTGTTTCAATTATCCGGTCCGTCCCTACACCCAGCGCGAACCCTATCGCGAAGCCCTCACGGAAGGACTGGATCAGGTCTTCAAATTCAAGCCGGACCTGATCGCTGTCTCCGCCGGGTTTGACGCCTATGCCAAAGACCCCATCTCCCACGAGACACTTGAGCCCGAAGATTTTCATTGGATCGGATCGGAATTGAGGGGCACCGGCATCCCGTTCTACAGCGTGCTCGAAGGCGGTTACAGCGACGACCTTCCGGTGCTCATCGAGGCCTATCTCACCGGAATCGCCGGGAAATAGCCGGACGCGTTTTGAATCAGCGGAATTCCTTACTTGATTCGCCCGGCGGAGTTCCCGCATCTTCGCGCATGGCAGCTACCCCAGCATCCCTCGACGAACAGTTCTATCAGCCGGCGGATTCCTTTTTTCCCGCCAATCGCACCACGGGCCTCACTTACGACGACGTGTCGCTGGCCACGCTATATTCCGATATTCTTCCCCGCGACACCCAGCTTGATGTCTCCCTCGCTGACGGACTTCAACTGAACATCCCGATCATTTCTGCGGACATGGACACGGTGACGGAAGCGCGGATGGCGATCGCGATGGCGCTCAATGGCGGGCTCGGCCTGATCCACTACAACATGCCGGAGAAGGAACAGCTCTCGCAGGTCAGCCGCGTGAAGAATCACGTTCACGGTCTGATTCAGGACCCGATCAAGGTCGGTCCCGACCAACTCATCGGCGACGTTCTGGAGATGATTGAAAAACGAAAGTTCGCGTTCAGCACATTCCCGGTCGTCGATTCCAACGGCAAGTTGCACGGGCTGCTCCCGGGTCACGTGGTCAAGCAGCGTTACGCCAAACGGAAAGTTTCAGAAGCACTCACGCATACCGGACAGATTCATACGTTGCACGTGAAGGAACTGGCGAACGATCCAATCGGAAAGGCCGACAGCTTTTTCACCGATCATCCCGGCATTCACAAACTGCTCGTCGTTGACGATGACGGGAAACTCCACGGGCTGTTCACGATGAGCGACATCGAGCGCATCACCCAGGAACGCAACGCCCAGTTCAAGCCGGCCCGCGATGGGCATTTTCGATTGCTGGTCGGCGCGGCCGTGTCGGCGACTCGAAACGCGTTTGGCGAACTCGACCGTGATCGGATCATCGAACATGTCGGCGCGCTGGTGGAACGCGGCGTTGACACCGTGGCGGTCTCGACCGCTCACGGCTTCAGCAAGGGCGTCGGTGAAACGGTGCGGATGATCCGCGACGCGTTCAAGGAACTGCCGATCATCGCCGGAAACGTCACCTCGGGATCCGGAGTTGAATTCCTGGCCGACTCAGGTGCAACTATCATCAAAGTTGGACAGGGCCCCGGATCGATCTGCACGACACGCGTGGTCGCCGGCGTGGGCATTCCACAATTGACCGCGCTGTACGTCGCTTCGAAGTCCGCCCAGCAGAAAGGCGTGTCAATCGTTGCCGACGGAGGCATCACAAAATCGGGCGACATCGTGAAGGCGCTGACGTTGGCGAATGGCGTAATCTGCGGCGGCCTCCTGGCGGGCTGCGCCGAAGCGCCAGGTGAAATTCTGGAAATCAGCGGCAAGCTTTACAAGCAGTACCGCGGCATGGGCAGCCTCGCCGCGATGAAGGACGGTTCTGCGGCGCGTTACGGTCACGATGTGAAGGACGCAACGCGCAAGGTCGCTTCAGAAGGCGTCGAGGCGCTCAAAGAAGTTTCCGGTTCGATTGACAACGTGCTCGGTCAGTTGATCGGCGGCATCCAGTCCGGCATGGGATACCTCGGCGCGTCCGATCTCGGACGTCTCCGCGAGAAAGCTCGCTACATCCGCGTCACCCCCGCCGGCCAACGCGAGGCCTCGCCGCACGACATCATCGAGGTGAAGGCGAGCAAGTAACAATCGGAAGTCGCCAGAGCGAATTGGTTTTTCTTGTTCGCGCCATAGAAGTGACCTCGATGTGGCGTTACCGTTTCGTTGCCGGAGTCAAGGCAATGAATTCTTCGGCTAATTCTGTCAAATCTTGACCGGTCGCCTCTCTGCAAGCATGGTCACCGCACTTGAAAGCCCTGATCTATTCCCTACTGGCAAGCGTACTCGTCACCGCGGCGAGGGCCGACACCGAGCAATCGGTCATCCAGATTTCCGTGGCCGCGCAGATCCCGCGATTCGATGAACCGTGGAAGTTCCACCGGCTGACGGGCTGGAGCGGCACCGGATTTCTCATCAAAGGGAAAAAAATCATGACGAATGCCCACGTCGTAAACTGGGCGCGACAGATACTCGTCAAGAAACCGGGGGACCCCCGCCCCTATCTTGCTGCCGTCGCTTATATCGGTGAGGACTGTGATCTTGCCCTGCTCGAAGTGGCGGACCCGAATTTTTATGTCGGCATGGAGCCTCTGGAAATCGGTGAATTGCCGGCCGTCCGTTCGGAAGTGGTGACCTACGGTTACCCCGCCGGTGGCGAGCAGATTTCTTACACCCGCGGCGTCGTTTCGCGGATCGAACTGCAACCCTACGTCAATATCGGCAACCGCTCGCTGCTCGCGGTGCAGACTGACGCCGCGATCAATCCCGGCAACAGCGGCGGCCCAGTCATTCAAAACGGCAAGGTCGTTGGGGTCGCTTTTCAGGGCCAGCCCGGGCTGGAGAATGCCGGTTTCTTCATTCCGCCAAATGTCATGAAGCACTTTCTAAAGGACGTGGAGGACGGGAATTACGACGGATTTCCGCAGGCCGGCGTCAAGCTGACCGACACGTTCAATCCCGCGTTACGCCGGTATCTCAAACTGCCGAACGAGGACGGAGGGGTGCGCATCGACTTCATCGTGCCGGACTCGACCAAGGAGGTTCTGAAGGTCGACGACGTGGTACTGCAGGTCGGCGAATACCCGGTGTTCAGCGACGGCACGATCCTGTATCGCGGCAACATCGTGAACATGGGCATGGCCATCAGCGAATATCAGCAGGGCGAAAAAGTGCCACTCAAGATCTGGCGCGACGGTGAGGCGCTCGACGTGGAACTGCCCGTGTTCGTGCTTGAGGACGACAAGGCCACCGGCAACCAGCACGAACTGCCAAGATATTTCGTTTACGGCGGACTGGTCTTCACGCCGTTGAGCCGGGACTACCTCTCCTCAATGGGCCGCAGCTGGATGAGCAACGTCAACCAGGACATTCTCTACGAATTGTATTATCGGCGTGACATGGACCCGGAGACCAAACGCAGCGAACCGATCATGCTCGCCAACGTGTTGACGCATCCGGTGAACGTCAATTTTGAAGTCAAGGGACAGGTGATGGTCGACAAGATCAACGGCGTGCGGATCGACAACCTCGAAGACGTGATCCGTGCCTTTGAATCCGACGATGCGAAGGAACATATCATCGAATTCTCCCCCATGAACCACCTTGAAGGACTTGATCGCGAGCTCGCCGATGAAGCCAACAAAGCCATCCTCCGACAGTTCAACATCCCATCCGACCGACGTCTATGATCCTCCGCATTCTTCTCCTCGCCTCGCTCGTCGTGCCGTCCGCATTCTGCGCAGGGGCCAACGACCTGTCCGCCTGGGAACGCAGCCTCGTTTCCTTGGAAATCAACCGCGAAGGATACGACTACACCCAGCCGTGGACACGCAGCAGCCTCACCGTGCCGAAGTCTGGTGTGGTGATCGATTCCAGGCTGATTCTCACGACCGCCGATCAGATGAACGATCTCGTGATGGTGCGCATTCAGAAAGGCGGCCGGGGAAGGAAATATACCGGCGAACTGGTGTGGCTCGACTATCACGCCAACCTCGCGCTGATCACCTGCGCCGATGATGAATTCTGGGACGGACTCAGAAAGGCCTCCTTCATGAAAAAGATTCCGCTCGAAGGCGAAGTCCGTCTGCTGCGCTGGCGCGATGGAAAACTGGAGGCCCGCAAGATGGAGATCAACCGGCCGCTCATCCGTCCCGGCAAGCTCACGTTCATCGACCTGATGCACCTGGAAGTCGACGGCGACGTTCAGGGAATTGGCTGGTCCGAACCGGTGATCGACGGCGGGCGCATGATCGGGCTGATGAGCGAACAGAGCGGCACCGGCGGACTGCTGATCCCCGCGCCGTTCATCGAGCGGATTCTGGAGGCGCGCAAGGACGGCGACTACCCCGGACTTGGATTCTTCAACTTCTTCTGGCAGCGCGCCGAAAACCCGGTGACGTTAAAGTCATTGAAACTGGATTCCACCGATCAGGGCGTCATCGTGATCAAGTCCATCGCCAAGTTAAACGAGGAATCCATCCTCAAACCGAAGGACGTGATCCTGGAAGTCGCCGGTTATGAGATCGGTCCGGAAGGCGATTATCAGGATCCGATCTACGGCCGGATCATGCTCGAGGCGCTGGCGTCGCAGAAGGTCTGGGCGGGCGACGAGGTGCCGATGAAGATCTGGCGCGACGGAAAGGCGATGGACATCAAATACAAACTTCCAAAGGCGGAATACAAGGACGAGCTGATCCCCGACCAGAACTTTGACGAACCACCCCAGTTCCTCATCGCCGGCGGGTTCGTCTTTCAACCGTTGAATCTGCCCTATCTGAAAAGCTGGGGCGGCGATTGGCAGCGGTCGGCTCCGTTTCAACTGGCCTACCTGAAACAGGCGGTTCCCGACGACGAACGCGAGGCCATCGTGATTCTTTCGATGGTGCTGCCGGACCAGTTCAATGTCGGTTATCAGTCTGTCCGCAACCTCATCGTCCACGAGGTGAACAGTAAAAAAATCGTACGTCTAAAAGACATTGAGGAAGCGCTCAAGCACCCGGAGGATGGTTACCACATCATCAAGTTCTCAGAGGGCGATTCGCCGGGAAGAATCATTCTCGACGCCGAGGAAATGGATCGCGCGACCCAACGCATCATCCGTCAATACGGCATCGAGAAGGACCGACACATCGAACCGGTGGTGGAATGAGAGCGGTTGGTTTCGGTCGTTTCTGAGTCAAGTAGCCGACTTGAAAGTGCTGCTCCATATTATGGTTTGGAAGAGCATCTCTGCGATCTTGTTCTCAATGCCATCGAGTCAGCGGAAGCAGGCATGTTCCTTGAATCGCCGACGCGGGAGGGTTTTTCTAGTCAAAAACGCCATCGAGCCTCACTACGGTCGCCGGTCGGCTTTCCGCGAAATCAGCGGACGGGACCGCCTCGCCGAAACACCGCAGGATCAAACTCAACAATCCTCGTTACGAGGGACCGCGCCTTTGTGATCCCGTTCCCCACGACGCAGCCATCGCAAACCTGGCAGCAAGATATCCTTGGGTCGCACTCTTCCGGAAAAGGAATTTATGTCACGTTTAAGAACAAGAACGGCGAGTGGTATTTTGCCGGACATTTCCATATTGACTGAACGTTGCCTCGCTCGGGTCATGCCGTCTCCATGCTTCCGCTCCCGATCAGCCCCTCAAGTTCTTCCGGTCATTCATGGAGCGGGTGATGAAGCTCGGTCCGGCGGCGGCGCGGGCACGGCGAATCGAAATCCAGATCAGAACGCCGGCCACGACGAAGAAAAGCAACCCCGCTGCAAGCAAACCGCCGGCAGTGAACCAGGCCTCGGGTTGAACCGCAAATTTGGCGGGCGGAACCGTTGGAGGCCGAACATCGTCGGCCCCGGAACCAGCGATATTGGTTGAAGCGGGCATACCCTCTTCGGAGATGACTTCCGCAGTAGAATGTTCAGTCGACGCCACTTCAATTTTCGGCGGCGCGTCTGCCACCGGCTTCGAGTTCTCGGATGCGGGTGCGGTTTTTGCCGGTGCCTTGACTCGAGCAGGCTCTGCTACCGCAGTCGTTGCGATCGATTCCAGTGCGTTTAAATCAGTCAGCGGCGTCTGGACATCCTTGACCTCCCCTGTAGAGGCGATCATCTCAGCAGGTGGCTCCACGGGCGCCGGGGTCGGTTTCGGTTTCCCCCTCAGTATGATCGCGCCTTCACGCTCATCGTCCGGAATTTTACGCAGATCGATCTGTGACTTTGCCTCCGTCACCTGAACTTCAGCCTGTTTAACCTCTTCAACCGCAGGCTTATTCTTAGCGTCCTGGGCCGCCTTCAACGCGGCCCGCGCGTCGGCGATCATCCTCTCCTTGTCCGCGGCACCGACCCGGGATGACGGCATCGGCGGCACGGCGGGAACCAGCGCCGATTCGCTGACGGAAAAACCGGCAAGCGCGCCGTCTTGCACCCGGAATGTCGTGATGAACGGTTTCCGCCCTTCGGCCATCCGCTCCGCGTGGACCGCAAGAATCTCGTTCACCTCCCCGTCGACAGTCGTCCCATCCAGTCGCGTCTCGGGTGAGGAGACGAAAAAGAGTGTCGTTTCAAAGGCCACGGAGGCGAGGTTCCGCATGTGCTCAGCAAACTGCGGC
Organism: Verrucomicrobiota bacterium; assembly: GCA_041689265.1. Classification (GTDB taxonomy): domain Bacteria; phylum Verrucomicrobiota; class Verrucomicrobiia; order Limisphaerales; family RI-55; genus JBDNGP01. The sequence continues at coordinate 4,083 of JBDNGP010000207.1, read as the reverse complement.
ATGTCGCCCTCGCCCGTCGAGGGTACTCCGCGCACGTATGCGGATGCCCGCTGCGCCACGATCAGATGATTGTCGGGCATGAGCATCTCCGGCGCGAATCCTCGCGTGGCCGTGTCCTCCCCGTAGGTCCAGATTTCGATCACGCTGCCGTCGGCCATTTCACCGCCAGCCCCCTGATAAACCAGGTCAAAGACCGCCTGCCGGATCGCGCCGTCATAGGGGGCGGCGACCGCAGTTTTCTCCACCACGATGAAATAGCGTGGAGGATTCGGAGGCGGGACAAAAGCGGACGACCGGTTGACCTGCGCGTTGACGAGCAGGAGTGAACTAAAAAACCCGATCAGAAATATTCGCGTTACATTCATAAATGTTGACGAGATGGCACTCATCATGAGCCGTCGAATCTTACTCCGCCAGCCCGATTGTAAAAGTCTAGAAATCAGGCTGGTTGAACGGACCACGTTCCTTTCGTCGAAGCCGCGCCAGATCCTCCCGCACATCATCCAGCGCGTTCTCAATCTGAATCCGGAACTGCTCACACCCGCTGGTGGTTCCACCCAGCGAAAAAACGGTCTCGCGCTCCGCGTTGTCGTCGGTAACCACCAGCACGCCACCATATTCCAACAATCGATGGGTGGCCCGTTCGATGACATCATCGGCCGTCTGGCCTTTTTTCGAGTAAAGCACCTCCAGTTCGCGGGAAGACACTGGTTGCGCCGTTCCAATGACCGCACCTGCCCCGTCAAAGACAATCGTGATCGGCGTTCCGATCGCATCGCGATAACGAATGAGCAGCGAAATTAATGCATCGCGCGCGGCCATGGAATGTCGGGCGTGACCCTGGGCCAGCTCGGGCCAGCCGTGAAGCAGGCTGTATCCATCCACCAAAATGCGAACGAGCGCCATGTCTCAAACAGGAAACCCGCGCGAATTGCGTTACGCGATGGAACTTCCCTCGCTCTCACCCAGCTGTCGGCGGATCTCCTCCATCAGCTGGGTCGGACTGAACGGCTTGGTCAGGAACGCGGAAACACCGGCTGTCTCGGCCTCCTCCTTGGTGAACCGCTGCGCGTTTGCGGTCATGATGATCACCGGCAGACGGGCTGTCTCTGATTTCTGGCGGATCTGGCTGAGCACCTCGAGCCCATTCAGTTCCGGCATCATCACGTCCATGATGATCAGGTCGGGCTTCTCTGCTTCGACCTTTTCCAGTGCCTCACGACCGTTCACCGCCTTGACCATCTGATATCCCGCCCGTTCAACATGATGCTGCAGCAACCGAATCATGTAGGGTTCATCGTCAACAATCAGAATGGTTTTAGATTCACTCATGGACTATCCGGCCAGCAGTAAAAATGTCAGATCGTCCTGTAACACGTCATCCTGTTGGAACCGAGCTAATTCCTCGATGATCTCCGTCTTCATCGCCTCCGGACTGCGCGCATTCCGGGTCGATTCCTTCAACCATTCGGCTAGTCGCGGAAAACTAAACTGTTCACCGGCGCGATTTCGAGTCTCCGGAATTCCGTCCGTGTAAACCAGCAAACGCGCCCCGTGTTCAAACGGCACCTCGATATCGTCGTATTCCGTGTCGAGAAGAATTCCCAGCGGCATCCCGTCCGGAGTCAGGCTGCTGACTTCCGAACCGTCGCTGTTCGTGATCAGTGCCGGGCAATGTCCCGCGCTGCCGACGATTGCAGTCCGGGTCTTGTGATTCACCAGCACCAGTTGCGCGGTGATGAACATGTCGACTGACGACAGCTCGGTGAAGAGAAGTTGATTCGCTCGGTAGAGCAGTTCGCCGGGCGACTGATTCCGGCGGGGCAGCGCACGGATCAAACTGCGAAGAATCGCAGCGAACATCGCGGCCGGCACGCCCTTCCCCATGACATCCGCGATGACGAGCAGCACCTCGTCTTCGCTGTACTCGAGCACATCAAAGAAGTCACCGCCCACCTGACGCGCGCTCTCACAATGACTCACCAGTTTCATGCCGGGGACGACCGGCAGTTCCTGGAGCAGCAAAGACCGTTGAATCGTGCGCGCGATCTCCAGTTCACGCTCGGTCAACCGACCGCTGATCAGGCTTTCCTGAATTTCGGCGTTCACGAACTGGATCGCCAGGAAGTCGGAGAACGTTCCCACCACGTTCAACTGACCCGCCGTGAACGGCACACGCGTCAGATTGCGGCCAAGTACCAGCGTGCCCATGAGCCGTTCGCCGAAAAAAATTGGATGCACCACCCCGTTGGCGCCGGGTTTCACCCTGCCCAGAGGATCCGTCGGCGCGAGCGGCCTCGACTGGTCAAACCAGACGTTCTGGCGCGTGAGCACAGCCTCCTCCTCCACCGGATGAACCACTGTCTCGGGGTTCTGCAGTGGAATGGGCTGTTCTGAGAACAACGACTCGGACGCCACCACGAAATTCAGGCTGTTGCCGTGTTCGGGAAGCAGACGAAGCACATACCAGTCGGCGGAAACAATCTGAATCAAGTCATTCAAAAGCCGCCGCGAAAACTCCGCCTTGGTCGTCCCCTTCCCCTGCTCCGCGCTGTGCCGGAAAATCGCCGCCAGACTTTCGTAGCAGAAGCTCAGTTCCTCCGCCATGTCCGTGATGATCTGATCATTTTCCGCGAGACGCCGGATCAACTCCTCGCGACTTTCAGGGTCCACTACCTCCTGCGGGACCGCCATCGCGCCGCGCTTTTTCGAAAGATAGAGGATGTTCTGTTCACGTCCGCGGAAGTAATGGACCTTGTCCATCAGCGACGTCATGAGATAGAGCCCGCGTCCGGTCTCGCTGTCCTCCGGGGGCAGTTCAATCTTTGCCGGCCATTCAAACCCCTTCGTGTGGTCATGAACCCAGAACATCACCTGTGAAGTCGAACAGAAAGCCCGCAACTGAATCCTCAACCGCCCACCGGATTCACCCGAATATCGGATCGCATTGTTGCACGCCTCGGCCACGGCCAGTTCGCAGCCCATGATCTCGTCGTCGGAGAGATGGTTGTCCCGAAGAAATCCCATGACCGTTTCCACCGCCGTCCGAACCTCAAAATAGTCGCAGGAGAAGGCCACATCCAGTGACTTCCCTTGGTTGGTCTGGATGGGGGAGGCAACCATTGAAGTCCGGCTCAGCGGCGAACCACTTCGAAGATGCGATGCATCCGGGTCAGCTCCAGAATCTGTTGAACGGGAGGGGTGGGGTTCAACAGCCGGACAAGTCCGTTTCGTGAACACGTCGTTTTGTGCAGGGCGATTAGCGCCCCCAGACCGCAGCTGTCCAGAAAAGTGGTGTCGGACAAATCGATTTCGATAAACCGCTGCGACGCACTCATGCTGGCGCGTACCTGATCGCGGAACTCATTCGAATTATTCGCGTTTAGTTCTCGAATATCGGAAACGCGGACCGTTTCGTTTGAGAGTTGTAATTTCATGTTGTCATCTGCCTCGGCCCGGGCGAACCCGATACCACTGCTGACGGCACCGGCAAGATGAATGAACATATCGGTCAATAATGCAACAAATCTTCTTGCGAACAACTTTACAACCCTGTGAACCCAACCGGGTTATGCAGTCGAACCCAAGCGGAACCGGGCAACAATTAGAATTGTGAAGAAATTTCGGATTAGTCATTGCCACCGGACCGGATTTTGACATGATGCGCCGCCTTACGGGTCGGAGCGTAGCTCAGCTTGGTAGAGCACCTGCTTTGGGAGCAGGACGTCGCAGGTTCGAATCCTGTCGCTCCGACCATTTTTTCCCCTCCCTGATATTTCAGATCAGATTGTCTCAGGGAAAGATCTCCTCCCCTTTAATCATGCTTGTCACTCCGCGCCCGCGATATGCGCCGAACTGACTTCGACGACCGGGCAATTCCAGAATCGCCACCACGAATCCTCTTATCGCCGACTGAAACCCCTCATTGAAAGGGGTCAGACCCGAATGGCGCTTAGTTAAGGCAGGGTTTCGATGGTTTTTAGTGGGCGTTTTGATGTGGTTTGTCTATGATGACCCATGCCATTTAGGACTCCGTTTCTTCCCGGGATTTCTCACCTTCTTTGCGGTCGTTCCACCCGTTCG
>JBDNGP010000206.1:0-5190 GCA_041689265.1 Verrucomicrobiota bacterium | reverse complement strand
TGAAGATCCAATCGCTCCCGAATGGAAAATATGAGAACGAGCTGCTTGGCGGAGGTCTCGAGGAGAGTGTTAATCAAGGACGGCAAGTTGCGTGGAGGGAAGAACGCGTGGTATGCAAATGGTAGGTTAGCGTCACGATGTCGTTACATGGGGGCGGTAAAATATGCGGCCCGGTCAAGTCAAACATTGGGACTTTTGCGGGAAGGTCCTGAAGATTGTTAATTTTGAGGGCGGAACGCGAATAGAGACCGAATGATACGCGAGCGGGAGTCTCAAAACCGAGGTTTCGTTTGTAGACGGACGATACGCTGGCCGTATGAGGATGTGGTTGCCCATTGAGCAGGCAATGCGCGGGGAGGTAGCACAAAAAGGGAGGCTGATCGAATTGGTCAGCGCCGTCCTCAGCCCGTTGTCGATTGACTGCCATTTCACAGTCACAGGCACGAACTTCCACGGAGAAGAACCGGACTGAGGCCAGCACTTCTATTGTAAGTTTCAAGGGGTAATGACATGTCGGAAAACCTTACACACATCAGATGCCAGAGATTGCTTCTGTACATCTGGCGACGGCATTGTCGTATCGTTCACTCCGGCCCAATGAAATCAGGGATCTATCACAATTGCGAAAGCTATGCGGAGACCGTGTCGGTCGGAGAGGTTCCTCCCGGCATCATGGGAATTCATCCACGGTTCAGTCGGAATAGTTTACATAGTTCCCATCGATCAAAAGCACCGTCGCAGGCAATCGTGATCCTAATTATTTAATATTCAGGCTGTTACAACTATCATCGCAAGATCGGTATGGAGGTAGCTTTCTCTGGGGGAGTGCGGTGCTTGGAATAGCTCCCGCTCCACAAAAAACTAAAAAGACAAAAAACTAAAAAGACAAATTATGCGTAAAAGGAAACATGTTCTCACGATAGCAGCGGCTGTCGTGTTGCTTTCAGCGTGCTCGTCGGCAAATGCCGTGACGTTCGATTTCGCCAACCTCAAGGACGCCAATCAGGCAACTCCAAACAGTGGAGATTTCGATCCGAATGAAGCCGGTGGGACGGCGTGGGCGCTCAACAATGACTGGGTCAGCTCCAACACAAAAAACGGTGTTTTTGGAGGAAGCCTGTCTTGGACGGTCGATGGCATCACAGTCAAAGCGACCGCAAGTTACAAAGACAAAACAGCCTCCGTCATCCAAGATCACTGGGATAGCAGTGGCAAGGCGGGGCTCGGGGTTTATCACAAGAAGAACGACACGAGTGATGACAATGTGAGCAAGGATGAAACATTGACTCTTTCCTTTGACCAGGAAATATCGCTTACCGGACTTACTTTTCGCGATAAAATACACAAGGTTCTCAACAAGGGCAGCTTCCATTTCGGAGTGGATGGTGATGCGGCAATTTTGAGGAGCTTCAATGCCCTCGACAGCGTTATGGGGACCACGTTCAGCTTCGCCTATTACGACAAGGAGGAGTTCTATCTGTCGACGATGTCCGCGACGACCGTCCCCGATGGTGGCACCACCGCCGTGTTGATGGGACTTTCCGCTCTCGGGCTTGGCTTGATGGGCCGCAAGCGCGCCGCGAACTAATCGTTTGGGCACCAAATCGATTCGGTCATGCAACCGGACAGAGCGCAAGCTCTGTCCGGTTTTCTTTGAACAAGGTGCCTGTTGCCCGCGCCATTTGTCCTCAACGTCGTCGCGGTCTTCGGCCACGCTTGTGCTTGGCCGAAGCACCCGGTCCCGACTTTTTGTGAGGGCTCTGAAAGAGCGGTTTTTCCTGACGCGCAGTTCGACCGGATTCCCCCGCTTTCCCGGAACCCTTTCTCTTTGATGGTCGTCGTGGGGCGGCGTTCTGGTCTGAGCCGCGCGGCCCCTTGCTTTGTTGGGCGCGGGAAACCGCCTTGCCCGGCCGACTTTGTGCGGAAACGAACCGGTTGAAACCGCTCCGCCGTGATCCGCTTGACCGGGTGCTGGTTGCCTTGGCGCGCGTACAGGAACTTCAAATCGTCACGCCCAATCCGTGGATTTCGAAAGATCCCGTCACGGACAACTGGTTACTTTCAGCAGATCACTCATTCCACGCGCAGCCGGTAGAAGTTCTTCTCCCGTTTGTCGGGATTCGCCGCGCTGCCCGTTTCAACGGTTTCGGTAATGAGGGCCGATCCGTTGCCATCAAGCACGAACGATCCGAACGATTTCCACGGATCGGCCTTTCCCAGGTCGGAAGACGATTCGATCCCGACCACGGCTCCGGCAGGACCGCCTTCGATCCGGCCCGAAATCCCGCCGTCCTGATTCGCCGTCATGGGCAGCAGCGTGACGCCGTTCAACCGTAAGTTGTTCGGGGCGACAAAAGTGCCGTCCGTCACCGACGTGATGGTCATAGCGCCGCCGGAGAGATCAAAAGAAGTTTCAAACTGCCAGTCGGGCGCAAGGTTGACGGCGCGAACCTGTGGAACAAATCCGGATTCCCCGTCGACGTTCATCACTGAAAAAGTTTGTCCCGCCGTCGGAGCAAATCCATTGATGAAAACCAGATCAATCACACCGTTCGTCATGTTGAAATCGCCGGTGATGAACAGTTGATCATGGTCGGTGCCCGGATTTGTGCCGCCGATTTCGAGAATGATGCGCCCGCCATTCATGTTCAGATCGCCGTCGATGGTCATCGATCCGGGGGAGCTGCCGGGCGAGATGAAACCGACACTGAACACGTCGGCGAAAATGGTGCCACCGGCACCGGTGAGCGTGCTCGTGGGGCCGAGAAACACTTCGTCCGCGATGAGTCCGCCGCCGTTCTCCACCGTAATGGTCGTCGCGCCGCCGGTATCGCCGATGGTGACGTTGGCGATGGCGCGGCTGCGCAGACCGGCGAGCACGGTGCCGTTGATGACGGCGACCGACCCGGGACCGGAAATGCGCAACGTGGAGTCAGCCGTCACGGTGCCGACATTGAGATTGGTGGCGGCGAGCATTCCGCCGTTCAACACCTCGGCGTGACCCGGGCTGCCGAGAAATCCGAGTTCGAACGCTCCGTTCACGTCCCAGGCGCTTCCGGGATCGGTGACTTGAAAGCGCCCTTGTCCGCTGAATTTCATTGGGTTCGAGTTGGCGACTCCGCCGTCGGCGATTTTCACGGCCACGTTCGCCGGAAAGAAAGTGGCGCCGCCTACAGTCTCCGCGTCGAGCCGCGAACCGGACCCCGTGACGAGCAAATCGTGGAGGATGTCGGCGTCGGGATAGTTGACTGTTTCCCACTTGTTCGTGCTGCGGAGCAGACCGCCATCGCGGACTTCCACGCGTCCGGTGGCTGCCGGTCCGCCGATGACGACCTCCCCGGGCCGGATGGTAAATTGATTATTTTGCTGGCCGAGCGACAGGTTCCGGACGACCGCCTGCGATCCGGTTCCGGTGACGGTCAGCGTGCCTTCGGTGAACGGTGTTTCGCCGACGAAAACATCGGTTGCATTAAGCAGGCCCCCGCCGGCCACCGTCACGCTTCCCCGGCTGAAGGTCGCGTCGGTGCCGCCGCCTGTCGTTCGGATGAACAGTCCGCGGCTGATGGTGAGATTCTGGGCGGACAGCCGCGAATCGATGCCGTCCACCAGCACTGCGCCTTCGCCGGATTGCGGGCTTCCCGAAGTGGTGTCGCCGACGTTGATCTGTACGGCGGAAAGATGCGCACCGTCGAGCACGTGCAGCAACCCGTTTCCGTCCAGGCCGACGCCGACCGAAAGATCCGTCCCGACGCTCGTGCCGGTGTCTTTGATCTCCACGAAGGCCAGTCCGTTGGTCGCGCCGATCTTTGGGAGAAACATTCGGGGCGACGCGTCGCCGATGACCGCGCCACCCCCGATCTTCAACGTGGCATGATCAAGCACCTGGGCGGAGCGGATGCCGGACCCGGCTTCGTTCAAGCTGCCGAACTGCGTTTCGACATGCCGTGAACCGGTGCCGCGGATGTCCAGTTCGGCGGGAAATCCCGGGAGCCCCTTCAGCGAAACGCCGGCTTTGGCTTCCACGCCGTTCTCGAGAACCAGCGTCACTGGATTGTCCGGCAGCGAGTGCAACCGGATGCCGTTGGTCGTTTCAATGGTTCCGTTTTTCAACGTCAGTTTCGAAGGCGAAGTCCGCACTTCACCCAGCGTGATGCTGAATTCCTTCCGTGACGCTCCGTTGGTGCCGAAGTTCAGCCAGTGTCCGCCGAGATCCAGGGCAAGCTCCTCGCCGTCCACGATCAATCCGCGCCATTCCGAATCGCCATCAAGCGTGAGCGACAGGTTGCGCGGCGTTTCCTGGTTGAACACGGCGAACCGGCTATCTGAAATCGGCAGGTTCTCCAGCCACTCGTTTCCGTCACCGGTGATGTTCGACGGTTGATCACCCGCCCAGTGGAGCCGGTCCTCCAGAATTCGCAGCTCAAAGTCGGCACTGCCTGCGACCGCGACCGCCGTCCCTCCTCCTGTCCATGGACCGTCTCCAAAGCCGGTGGACTCGCCGGACGCCTGAATATCGAAACTGATGAAGATGCCCTCGCCCGAGGCAACATCCAAGGAGCCCTGATAAGTGAGGTCGGCCGAGTCCGGGAAGAAGAACGAGCGCGAGCCCAGAGTCAGGCTGAAGCCGGAGGCTCCAAACGCAGCGACGTCGGGCGCATCGGCGAGGGACTCGGGCAGGTGGGGAAACTCCGTCGGGCCAAGTCCGGTGGCGGCTTCGTAAAGCACCTTGCCGAGCGCGAAGATGTCCGATTGCACAGAGCCTGGGCCTTCGACCGGAACGTAACCTGCCGTGCCCACGTACGAAAGGTCGGCGGAGAGCTGGGAAACCAAACCGACATCGGCGAGCTTGGGTACGCCCCGGACGAAGATGATGTTCGAGGGTTTGACATCCCGGTGAACGAGGCCTTCGGCATGCAAGACACTCAACGCCTCCGCCACGGGCAATCGCCCGCGCCGCCGCATGAGTTCCTTCAAGGTCAGGGGGGAATGGCGCTTAGATAAGGCAGGGATTCGATGGTTTTTGTGATTGCTTGCGCGAGGGTTCAACGCGCATTTGATGACGTGGTTTTGTCATCAATCGAAAGTTCTTCGGTCTCCGTTTGACGGCCCTGGGTTCGGAGCGGTTGGGACGATGGGGCAGCGGGTCTCCGGCGATGGTTTCGTAGAGCGCGTCGCGTTCGGCGGCGCTGA
>JBDNGP010000205.1:0-3207 GCA_041689265.1 Verrucomicrobiota bacterium | reverse complement strand
TGGGCTGGTGGCGGAGCAGCGGCGGCTGATGGAACTGCTGAAAGAAAAACGGCAGGCCGTCATCTCCCACGCCGTCACCAAAGGACTCAACCCCGACGCCCCCATGAAGCCTTCCGGCATCGAATGGCTCGGCGACGTGCCCCAGCATTGGGAGGTGAAGGGAATTCGGCACTTTGCCGACATTCTTCGCGGCAAGTTCACCCATCGACCAAGGAACGATCCCGCTTTCTACGACGGGGACTTTCCGTTTGTCCAAACAGGTGACATCACTGGGTCATCGCGATACATCACCGGGTTCAAACAAACCCTCAACAAGCGAGGGATCTCCGTCAGTAAAGAGTTTCCCAAAGGCACGCTGGTCATGGCTATCGCCGCGAACATTGGGGACGTAGCGATCCTCGATTTCCCAGCGTATTTCCCCGACAGCATCGTTGGACTGTTCCCCAATGCCGGAGTTGACCTGCTGTTCTTGTACTTCCTTATGATCGCGATGAAGCAGCCGATGCTTAGGAATGCGACGATCAGCACGCAAATGAATTTGAACGTCGCACAAATCTGCTCGCTGAGCGCGGCGTGTCCGCCTGCCGGTGAGCAGGCTTTGATCGTTGGCTACCTCGACGAAGAACTACGCAAGCTCGACACCCTCACCGCCGAAGCCCAACGCGCCACTAACCTGCTCAAAGAACGCCGCACCGCGCTGATCTCCGCCGCCGTCACCGGCCAGATCGACGTGCGCCAACTCACGGTGGACGTAGCAGAAAAAAGATTCAAAACACAATGACCATACCAAACGTTCTCACATTCTTAGGCATTGCCGTTTCCCTGGCTCTCGGGATGTGGAGTCTGCTTCAGAGCCGTCGCACACAATTCATCAACACTGTAACAAGTGAACGGGTGAAGTGGATTCAGGAACTGCGGAAGAATATGTCTGAACTTAGCGGTGCGGTTCATACTTGGGTGCTGAGTATCGATTCCGATGAGAAGCAGGCAATTGAGCGAGGGAAACTCTTGGAAAAAATAGACCGGCTTGGCTACCTGATCCGACTTCAGCTCAATCCGAACGACCAGCCGGACAAAGAGATTGAAGGATTGATACGCGAATTGGGAGCACTTGCTGACCCTACCAACTTGGAACCACTCAAGGATCATCTCGAAAAGTTGATCGCACTCACTCAAACGCTGCTCAAGAACGAGTGGGAAAAGGTCAAGAAGGAAGCCACCCAAGGAATACTTCCCAATCTCGGCAATTTGCAGAATGTATTTGCCGACCTAAAGATATGAATGTGTTCCCAAATCTTGGAAATAGCATCGACCTGCTCCAAGAGCGCCGCATCGCGCTGATCTTCACCGCCGTCCCCGGCCAGATCGACGTGCGCCAACTCGCCGACAAGAAAGCCGCATGAAATATCGCTACCCACGACATCGTATCGAAGAGATTGTCAGAGCACCCAAGTGCCCGAGCCAGGGTCACTCCCTGCAACCCCGGCAGAATAAAGGCGGTTCAGCTTTTGATGTGCAACTGGATCTGTTGGATGGGCCATTCAGTGATCTGCGTTTCCTGGGCCGGGCTGGCCGAACCCAGCAGCCGGAAACATACGAGACTTCATTTCTCCTGGATCAGCAGCGAGTGAGGGGGATCGGTTACAACACGGTTGGTCGCCAGAACTTTCGAGCCAAACTGCGCATCCCGGCAGGTTGGCACCAGAACATTTGTGACCCGAACGTGCCGACGGACCACCCGGAATGGAACCGGCACGAGCCATTACCGGACTTTGCTCCGGCAGATTTTGCAGGTTTTATCCGGAGTGCGGCCAAATTGTGGAATATTGATCCGGGCTGGGAAACTGAGTTACTATGAACCCCGTCGAAACCAAACTTGATCCTGATAAAATCCGTGCCGCGTTAAGCGGTTTCTGGAACAACGCGCTTGCAATCGAGGCTGTTCGGGGTGGATGGGCCTTGGCGATGCCCCAGACTGATGCGGAGGGGTGGCAGGTGGTAGTTGAGATAACGGGAGGAGCCCCAGGAAAGGTTCGAGTGAGTGATGCAGGGCGCACTTTGGGCGGACTGGAGATGCTCGGACAAAGAACCGATTCTGAAGTCGTGGACGGATACATCGAGTCCATTCTTCGGCAAAGCCACATGGAGCGCGAAGGCAGCGAGTTATTTCGTTGGCTGCCGTTGCCGCTGGACCCTGTGGAGGTTCATATTTTTGCGGAAGCGCTGTCGGCGGTTTCCCAGTTGCGAGTCCTTCACGAACCCTCATTGCGAATTCAGGATCTGGCAGACATGACACTACAACAGGTGTTTGCAGACCGCCACATCGAGGCACTTAAAGGGATCTCTCTCCCCGGCAAGACTGAGAAACGGGTGCGGGTGGATTACGTCGTTGAATCGACCCGCCAGGTGGCTTTTCAAATACTTCGGCGTCGAGGGCGGCTGCTCCCGGTAATGGAACAGTGGGGCTACCGCTGGCAGGATCTCCAAAAAGTGAATTCCTCCCTCATGCCGGTGATGCTCTACAATCCCGCCGTGCAGGAGATCGACGAAGCCAGCAGGGCAATTGGCGAAGAAGTGTGCTCCCTTTTTTGCGCCTATGACGAGACGGATCGTATTCACGGCGTGCTTGAGGCAGCAGCATCCTGAACCCGTATGAGCCTGCACAAAGAGATCAAGTTCGAGGATGAGGTTTGCGATTATCTCGGCAATCACGACTGGCTCTATGCCGACGGTGATGCCACCAACTACGACCGAGCGCGGGCGGTCTTTCCGCCTGATGTAGTCGCGTGGGTGCAGGCGTCGCAGCCAAAGGCATGGGAGGTTCTCTCCAAGAACCACGGGGCGCAAGCTGAGGAAACCTTGCTCAACCGTCTCCGTGATCAACTGGATCAACGGGGCACGCTGGATGTGCTGCGCAACGGCATCGAGCTGCTGGGCCTCAAGCAGCCGCTTCAGGTGGCGCAATTTAAGCCCGCGCTGGCGATCAATCCCGACATCCTCGGCCGCTATCAGGCCAACCGGCTCCGGGTGGTGCGCCAGGTGCGCTATTCCCTGCACAACGAGAACAGCATCGACCTCGTGCTCTTTCTCAACGGCCTGCCGGTGGCCACGGTGGAGCTGAAGACCGATTTCACCCAGAGCATCGGCGACGCCATCGACCAGTATCGCTTCGACCGCCATCCCAAGCCCAAGGGTCAGGCCCCCGAG
>JBDNGP010000204.1:0-21980 GCA_041689265.1 Verrucomicrobiota bacterium | reverse complement strand
TCCCATGCTGCTGATTGATCCACAGGGAACGTTCATCACCGACGGCAAATTGAACGACAAACTGCCGGCCTGGCCGGTGGACATCCAGCCCATCGAGGTCGGCCAGCAACCCATCCCGTTGGATTTTCTTCCGCACGCCAATGTCGGGCACATCGCGATTCAGAATGCCTGCATGACTTTGCGCGACAGCATTTGCCAGTGCTGCAAATCACCCGGCAATCTGATGCAGTCGCGGCTGCTGTCTTCCATCGAGCAGGTCATCACCACCGGCGATGACCGGAGCCTGCGATCCATCCTGCAAACCTACGAGCAGCGGCTGGAGATTGACGGCCAACAAACTGACAGCATCGCCGCCCGTTTGGATGAGCTCACCCGTCTGCGTTGCTTTGCGCCGGACATGGCGCCGGCTGATTTCTTTTCCCGCTCGTGGGTGATCAGCCTGATGCACATCCAGTCCGAAGAACTGAAGCGGCTGGTGATGCTGCTCTTGCTCGACTCGACCGCGATGCACTTCCTCGCCCAGCCGGAAGCCCAGTTGCAGGACGGCTACCGTCAGATGCGTCAGGTCGTGGTGATCGACGAGGCGCGGAAAATTCTTCAGGAGAAGAAGTCCGAGTCGGTGATCCAACTCGTGACCCGCAGCGCGGCCAAGGGTGTTTCCGCCATGTTGCTCTCGCAAGATCCCAGCGATTTCGAGGGTCAGGACTACGACTTCACGACGCAGCTTGGTGCGGTGATTTCCTTCTGTTGCAACCAGACGCAGCGCGGTCTGCGTTCATTGACGGGTGTCTATGGGCGCAAACTGCTGGCGGAGGAATTCAGCGACTCCCACCTCGATCCCGGCGTCGCCTTCGCCAAACTGCCCAACCGCGAAGCAATGCGAATCCGGTGCTGGCAGCCGGGGTAATCAAATCCAATCAAACACGCGCTTCTATGAACGAAGAGAACGAAAACTATTGGCGGCATCTTGGGAGTTACGTTGCCCGCAAATTTTGTGTCCCGTGGAGACATCCGACATACTTGTTTTATCTCTTCGTCGCAATTGTTGGTGCAGGCGGCCTCGGTATCTGGAGTGTTCTATACAATGGAGGAGACAACGAAAAAATTGTGGCCAGTCTCTACACCTACTTCCCGGCTGTCGCCATGGCTTCAGCCTTTGAGCTGATTCTTCCAAAATCAAATGAGAAATATGTCAGATCGTTCGCCCTCTTCGTGTTGTTTATCCTCGCTTTGGTAGCGTTCGTTATAGGAGCTAATCCAGCTAAACCATATAGCCTATATTTGGGAATATTCGGCGCGGGTGGGGCGATTGCGCTTTGGTGGCTGGCGAACGCTGAAAACGAAAATCTTCATGACTCGCCTGAATTGGAAAGCAAGGCGGCAATTGGCGGGGACGTTGGAAAGCCAGTTGTTGGCGATACCAATGATTTTACTACCTGACACCCATGAACAAGGATTTGTCATTTCCATTTGCAGCGCCCGTTCTAGCTGTCACTCAGCCGCTCGGAACGTTTTACGTTGCCGCTCTTCCAGCAAAATTACTCCTTGAGGTCTGTTACAGTCACCGGCTGCGGGCGATTCTCCAGAAGGATGGGACGTACAAGCTCGAAGGATCGCAACGAAGAATTCTTGAGCCTCGGCTCAAAGCTATCGGACGCTATATCAACTCAACAGAATCGGCCTTTCCCAATTCATTGATACTCGCAGCCAATATTTCTGAAGAAACAGCCGAGGTGGAGGAGGAAGAAAGTCTGCGCTGGGAATTGTTGCTGAATCGAGATGGCAAGACAGGAACGTTGAAGATTCCAACGCGGGCGAAGCTTGCGGCGCTGATCGACGGGCAACACCGGCTTTTTGGTTTTCAGTTTGCTCCCGAGAACAAATTGGAGATCCCCCTCGTTTGCGCGATCTATTTCGACCTGCCGAAGCCTTACCAGGCTCATCTTTTTGCCACGATAAATTCCAATCAAGTCAAGGTTGACAAAAGCCAGACCTACGAACTTTTCGGTTACAACGTGGAGGATGAAGATCCCGATTGCTGGACCCCTGACAAATTGGCGGTTTTGCTGTGTCGCAAACTCAACTCCGAACCCGATTCGCCATTGTTCGGGCATGTTACAATCGCTGCGGAAAACGAAATCGTGCCCTCGATGTCGGAAGCGCGTCGTTCGGGGAGTTGGATGATTTCGACCGCGTCGATTGTCGAAGGCATCATCCGCCTCGTTACCAAGAATTCCAAAATTGATTCGGCCACTATGAACGAGCACGCCGTTGGTGACGGGCGTTCGCGCAAACTGCTCGCATCAGGAAACAAAACGGAAAGTGACCCCCCGTTACGTTCCGCCTATCTAGCATTGAACGACAAACTCATCCTCACGGTTGTAAAGAATTTTTTTGCGGCAGCCAAAGAGATCTTTTGGACTCGTGAATCCTTGGGTTACATCCGCAAAACAGTTGGAATACAGGCGCTGTTCGACTTTCTGAAACTGATTACACCTGATGCACTTTCCCGCAAAGACGTCAGCGTGAAATTTTTTAGTCAAAGGTTGATGCCAGCACAGCCAATCGATTTTTCGGACGATTTTTTCCAAGCGTCCGGTACGGGACGCACTCGAATCCGTAATATCTTGGAACTGGCAGCAGGAGTCAGAGAACTGGAGAGCCTCTCTCAGAAAAGTGACTTTGAAGGGTATCATAAATTGGCGGGCAAGCTTGTCAAACCCGCTCGGTGAAACCGATCGAGCTACAATTTATATATTGGCGATTTTCGAGGAGCTTCAACGCCATCAGCGCACTGCGGCATTTCCGGCTGTCGGCTTCCCGCTTGCCGGCACAACCCCAACCGCGTAAGGTTCCGACATGTTGGATTGGACGAAATGTTCAGCGGTGGAACGCGTGCCCGGCAAGGTGAGCGGAGCATGGGTGTTCCAGGGAACGCGCCTGCCGGTGCGGGCGCTGTTCGAGAATCTTGAAGGCGGCGCGACGGTGGACCAGTTTCTCGAATGGTTTCCCGGCGTCACCCGCAACCAGGTGCTGAGCGTCCTCAAATTCGCCGAGTCTTCATTGGCGGTGGCCTAGGCCGGCAACCCCATGCGCATCCTCTTCGATCAAGGCACGCCCGCCCCGTTGCGCCGCGCGCTCGTGCCGCACGAAGTCTCCACGGCATTCGAGGTGGGATGGTCCAATCTGGAGAACGGTGACTTGTTGAGTGCGGCGGAGGGAAAGTTCGAGGTCTTCGTCACGACGGACAAGAACCTCCGCTACCAGCAGAACCTCGGTGGCCGACAACTGGCGATCCTGGTCCTGCCCACCACCAATTGGCCGGAGATTCAACGGCATCAGGACGAAGTGGCCGACGCCGTGAACTCGATGCGGCCCGGCGACTATCGCGAACTGAATTGGTGATCCGATCTGCCTGCGCTTGGGATCGCGCGCGGCACGGGTTCCTGGATCAGGACGGTTGGCAAATGTCAGCTCCACCGGAGAGTTTCGGTCACGACTTTTCCGGCTTGGGCGGTTCCTCACGGAGCGCGAGATTGTCGGCCTGTTCGCGTTCGCGGGTGGCGGCCCGTTGCCGCAGTTCCTCCGCATTGCGAACCACCGGCCCGTTATGAGGATGTTCCTCCATCCAGCGGCGGGTGTTTTCACAGAGCTGGCGAACGTCGTAGTTGGCTGCGCGCGCCAGCTCGTCCTTGATGTCCCAGATTTCCTGCAGGATGGGGTTGGCTTTCATGTGTTCAGTCGGCTTCAAAGTCCGGGAGGCAATTGACTGCGTCGCCATCATTGGTGGCGGGACCTTCAAGCCGCCGTCAGTGAGCGCACGCAACAGACTTCGTCCTCGCGCAGCGGTTCAAGTGCAGACTCCGGCACGGTGATGACGGTGATCGTGTCGCCCAAGGCATTGAAGACCTCGGCGCTGTAGCCGTCCTCCTGACCGGGGCGACCCGGATGGTGTTCGACGAGCTTGACAATGTCGCCGCGCTTGAGCCGTTCCGCCGGCAGATCGCGCTTCAACACCATGTCTTTGTAGAGTTCAAACTTCATCACACTTTTTGTTTGTCGGGCAGCAAGGTAACGAATCGGGTGACGCCCGACAAGTGTTCGGTCATCCAAATTGCCCGGACGGCCAGGGTCCGCCCATTGGGGCCGGTCAAAGGGCCGCGTGTTTCGTGGTATTGGCCGTAATCGTTGCTCTTTGTGGGCGTGGCTTCCAGCGGCAGCAGTTGATCACGCAAGTCCGCCAAAAGTTGTGCGGCGTTCGCTTGTGTGTAGCCGCCGGATGCGAGGTAGCCGAACTTGTCGCCCCGCGCCTGCGGCACCAGAAGGTATTGCGTCACCTTTTCCGGAGCGATGATCGTGTCGGCGGGCAGTTTCATGATCTTCATCCGCGCAAGGCGGCCACCGCCCGCTTCACCGCCGCGATGGTCTTCCCGATTTCCTCCAAGGTGTTTTCCATGCCCAGCGAGAACCGGATCATCTGCCGCGCCGCGCCGGTGTCGGGTTTCATGGCCTTGACGACATGGGACGGTTCCTCGGAATCCGCGAGGCAGGCGGAGCCGGACGAGGCGCAGATGCCCTCCTGATCCAGCAGCATGAGCAGCGCTTCGGATTCGACGCCATAAAAGGTGATGTTCGTGGTGTTGGCGAGACGTTGCTCCGGGTGGCCGTTCCGTTCGGTTTCGGGGATGGATTGAAGGATGCACTCCTCCAGCTCATCGCGTAACGGGCTCACGGTGCGCTTGTAGTCCGGCACATTTTTCAGGGCGAGTTCAGCGGCCACACCCAGCCCGGCGACGAAGGCAACGTTCTCCGTGCCGCCGCGCCGGCCGCGCTCCTGATGACCGCCGAGGAGGTAAGGACTGAACGGTGCCTTGCGATGGACGTAAAGTGCACCCACTCCCTTTGGCGCGCCCAGCTTGTGACCGGTGATGGAAAGGTAGTCCGCCGGCACTTGAGAAACGTCCACCGTTATCTTGCCAACGGCCTGCACCGCGTCGCAATGAAACAAGATGCCGCGCGACCGGCAAAGCTGCGCGATCTCTCCAACCGGGAACAGCACGCCCGTCTCGTTGTTCGCCCACATTAGCGAGACCACGGCGGTGTCGTCCGTGAGCGCATTTTCCAGATCCGTGATGCGGAGCAGGCCGTCGCGATCCACCGGCAGACAGGTCACCCGGATTCCCTCAGGCTCCAACGCCCGGCAATGGTTGAGCACCGACGAGTGTTCCACCTGCGAGGTAATGATGTGCCGTTTCTTCGGATTGCCTTTCAAAGCGGCGTTGATGGCGGTGTTGTTGCCCTCCGTGGCATTGCCGGTGAAGACGATCTCACCCGCTCGCGCGCCGATCAATCCGGCGACCTGTTCGCGCGCCGTTTCGATTATTCCCTTCAATTCAGCGCCGAAGCGGTAGGCGCTGGAAGGGTTGCCCCACTTCTCCGTCAAGTAAGGCTTCATCGCCTCGAACACGGCGGGCAGCACCGGGGTCGTCGCGTTGTGGTCCAGATAAATCACGGGCCGGATTCTGATCAAACGGGCCGCCGAAGCGAAGTTCTTTTCCGACGGGATGCGATCGCTCAGAAAGGACTTCGCCAGTTTTCATTGATTGCCAATCCTGTAACCATTTGCAGACAAGGTCGTCTGTTAAACGACACGCCGGTCAAATATGAAAAAGCTCATTGCCGCGCCTCTTCTTGCCGTCACCCTGTCCGTGTTTTCCGCCCAGGCGGATTCATTTTTTCAGTTTGGTTTCTGGGGACCGTATCTCCAGATTATCGACAATGAGGAATCCATCACCGGACTGCGACTCGACGTATTCTGCGGAAGCAACGCTGAGGTGACCGGCCTCGACATCGGCGTGGCACCCCAAACTTTCGGCGATGGGCGCGGCGTGCAGTTCAGCATCGCCAATGGAACCCGGGGCTCGCAATACGGTCTGCAGATGGGCCTGGTGAATCTGGCGAACGAGAACATGAGCGGTCTTCAACTGGGCGTCGGATACTCGCACGCCGGAATCAATATGAAGGGGTGCAATTCGGTCTCGTAAGCCACGGTGGTCGGGAATACGGCGTCGAGGAACGCGGCTCAATGAGCGGTGTCCAACTCGGCGTGGTCAGTCAGGTCAACGTGGATCTGACCGGATTTCAGATGGGGGCTGTCTACGGTCGCGTTTACGGAAAAATGTCCGGACTGCAATTGGGTGCAATCAATCAAGCCGGAGACGCGAGTGGAGTGCAGTTCGGCGTGATCAACATTGCCGAATCCATGAACGGACTTCAGATCGGGCTCTGGAACCAGATCAATTCCAAGGAGCACCTGAACATTCTTCCCCTCGTGAACTGGAGTTTTTTATTTCAGTTTCTTACTACGGAAAACACTGAACCCACGGAAAGAACGACAGACCCGATTTCTGGAGAACTTCATGGCGGTCTGTTTCGCGAGACAACATTCTTCGCTTGGGTTTTCAATTCCGTGTTTACCGTGGTAAGAAACAAAAAAGCCGGGTGAAGTTCACCCGGCTTTCGCGTGTTCAAGATTATTGCCCGATCACATGTGATCGATGATGTTGGTGCCGAATTCGGAGCACTTGACCTGCGTCGCGCCTTCCATCTGGCGCGCGAAATCGTAGGTGACCTTCTTCGATCCGATCGCGCCATTCAGCCCTTTGAGAATGAGGTCCGCCGCTTCAATCCAGCCCATGTGCCGGAGCATCATCTCGCCGGAGAGCACGACCGAACCGGGGTTGACCTGATCCTTGCCCGCATACTTCGGCGCGGTGCCATGCGTGGCCTCAAAGATGGCGTGGCCGGTGATGTAATTGATGTTGCCGCCGGGCGCAATGCCGATGCCGCCGACCTGCGCGGCGAGCGCGTCGGAGAGATAATCGCCGTTCAGGTTCAACGTCGCGATGACGTCGAAATCTTCGGGACGGGTGAGCACCTGTTGCAAGGTGATGTCCGCGATCGCGTCCTTGATGACGATCCCGGCACCAGGTTTGCCTTCGGGAATCTGGCACCACGGTCCACCATCGATTTCTTCTGCGCCGAAGAACTTCTTCGCCACCTCGTAACCCCAGTCACGGAACGCGCCTTCGGTGAATTTCATGATGTTGCCCTTGTGAACAAGCGTAACCGATTTGCGGTTGTTCTTGATCGCGTAGGCAATCGCGCTATGCACGAGACGGCAGGTGCCGGACCAGCTCACCGGCTTGATACCGATACCGACGTTGACCGAGTTGTCGATGCCGGGGGCGCCAACCGCCGTCCAGAACTCTTCTGACTTGGCTTCGGTGCTGAAGCGGATCTTGTTGAAGTCCTTCGGAAATTCCTTGGCGATGAAATCGAGCATCTTCTGGGCTTCTGGAGTGCCGCCGGCGAATTCGATGCCAGCATAAATGTCCTCGGTGTTCTCGCGGAAAATAGTCATGGCCACCTTCTCCGGATGTTTCACGGGAGAAGGCACGCCGGTAAAATACTGGACCGGGCGCAGGCAGACATAGAGATCCAGCATCTGGCGCAAAGCAACGTTCAACGAGCGGATTCCGCCACCGATCGGCGTGGTGAGCGGGCCCTTGATGCCGATCAGGAATTCCCTGAACGCATCGACGGTGTCTTCGGGCAACCAGTTATCGAACTGGTCCTTGGCCGACTGTCCGGCGAAGACTTCCATCCAAGAGATCTTGCGCTTGCCGCCGTAGGCCTTTTCAACCGCAGCATCAAAGACGCGCACGCTGGACGTCCAGATGTCAGGGCCGGTGCCGTCGCCGCGAATGAACGGGATGATTGGATTTTCAGGGACGTTCAGCTTGCCGGCGTTGATGGCGATCTTGCCGCCTTCTGGGACTTTGCAGGTTGTATAAGCCATGTTCGTAATTCAGGGTTCTTGATAAGAAAACAGGCCGCGCATCGTGACGAAGCGCGGCCTGGTGTTCAACTTAGAAATTGCCAGAGATCGGGCGGGAATCTTGTGTTTTCCCGGGTCAGGCCATCGCCGCAGTTCGCTTTTCCCCGACAGCGGAGGTCGATTTGAATTCCTCGACCACGCGCTCGACGGCCTTGGCGGCGGTCAGTCCGTATTTCTCGCGGAGATACTCAACGGAACTGGCGTGCTCGATGAACTGATCGGGCCAGCCGACGCGCAATACCGGGGCGGCGATGCGTTCTTCCTTCAGGTGCTCCATTACGATCGTGCCGTAACCGCCGCTGATCACATGGTCCTCAAACGTCACGACCACGTCGGCAGCGTTGGCGTAGAAGCTGTGCAGTTCTGCGTCGATCGGCTTGGTGAAGCGCGGGTTGATCACGGCACAATCGTATCCGGCATCGACGAGCTGTTTTGAGGCGTCCGTCGCGACTGAGTGCATGTTGCCGAGACCGAACAGGGCTACCTTCGGCTTGTCGTTGTTGGCAAAATTCTTGGTGACCTCGCCCTTGCCAATGGGAAGCAGTTTCGGCTGAGCCTTGATCGCAACGCCTTCTGCGGCCCCCCGAGGATAGCGAATGAATGTCGGATGTTTCTCGTGCGAGCAGGTGAACATCATGTCCACCAGTTCGTCCTCGTCCTTCGGCGACATCGCGATGACGTTTGGCAGGCAGCGCAAATAGGCGATGTCGAACAGGCCGTGATGCGTCGGGCCGTCGTTGGCGGAAAGCCCGGCGCGGTCCATGCAGAACATCACCGGCAGATCTTGCAGGCACACATCGTGGTGAATGCAGTCGTAGGCGCGTTGAAGGAACGTCGAGTAGATCGCCACCACCGGGTGGATTCCCATCGTGGCCATGCCCGCCGCGAAAATCACCGCGTGCTCTTCGGCGATGCCGACGTCGTAGTAACGTTCCGGCATCTTGTCCTGAAGGATTTTCAGACCGGTGCCGCTCGGCATTGCCGCCGTGATGCCGACAATCGTCGAATCCTTTTCGCAGAGACGCACCATCGTGTCGCCGAACACGGCCTGATAAGCCGGCGCGCTGCCGGGCTTCGCCGAAGGCGTGGAGCCGGTCTTGGAATCGTAGGGGCCGAGGCCGTGGAATTTCTCGGGAAACTCCTGCGCGGCCTGGAATCCTTTGCCCTTTTTCGTGAGAATATGAATGACGATCGGCTCGTCGCAGTTCTTCGCATATTCGAGGATGCTGATGAGCATCGGGAGATTGTGTCCATCGATCGGGCCGATGTATTTCATCCCCAGTTCCTCGAAGATCAGGCTGTTGCCGTAGCCGCCCTTGCCATCCTTGCCCAGGCCCGGTTCGCCCGGTCTCAGGGAAACCTCGGTCAGCACGCCCTTGATCGTTTCCTCGACGCGATGGCCGAGCTTGATCGCGATTTCACCCTTCGGTACGCGACGCAGGATGCCCTCAAGGTTCTCCTGCAAACCGGTGTAACGCGGGTGCGTGATGATCTTGTTCAGATAACCCGCGATCGCGCCGACGTTCTTGTCGATGCTCCACTCGTTGTCGTTGAGAATGCCGATGAACTTCTTGGTGGTGGAGGCGATGTTGTTCATCGCCTCGTAAGAAATGCCGTTGGTCAAGGCGGCGTCGCCGAACACACAGACCACGTTTTCGTCCGTGCCCTTTTTGTCGCGGGCGGCGCACATGCCGAGCGCGGCGGACAGGGCGGTGCCGGCGTGGCCCGCGCCGTAGCAGTCGTGCTCGCTTTCGGTGCGCAGCGCGAATCCGTTCAGACCGTCGGTCTGGCGGATGGTGTGAAACCGGTCCTTGCGTCCGGTCAGCAGCTTGTGGACGTACGCCTGATGGCTGACGTCCCAGACAAACTTGTCATGGGGCGTGCTGAACACCTTGTGCATGGCGATCGTGAGCTCCACCACCCCAAGGTTCGGGCCGAGGTGGCCGCCTGATTTAGCGAGCTTATCGATGAGTTCGCGACGAACGTCCTCGGCAAGATTTTCGCACTGTTCAAGGGTAAGTTTTTTGACGTGTTCCGGGCTGTCTACCATGTCCAAGTATCGGCTCATTCTGGGTTCGGTTCTGCGTCGGGCTCACGAAGCGGAAACGGCTTCAATTCGAGACTTCCCGACGCGGTTTTTTCTAGTTTCTGAATCTTCAGTTCCGCCTGGGCCAGCATGTTCTGGCAAACGGAGGCGAGCTGTGTGCCTTGTTCGTAGTGTTTCAGCAAGCTTTCCAACGGCAAATCGTCGGATTCCATTTCCTCAACGACGACTTCCAATTTCTTGAGAGCGTCTTCAAAGGAAATGTCAGGCAGCGTGTCAGCCGTCGACGATTTTGCGGATTTCGGCACACGCGGGAAACTAGAGGACGACAGCCGGGGCGTCCAGTTCGCTTTTCCCGGCGAAAAATCGCGGCCCAATAGGGCGGCTTGCCGGTGACTTCTTGGATATTGAACAAAACGCGGAAAACAGTCTTGCCAAGAGATTAATTTTTGCCACTCTACGCGGCCCGTTACCCGGATGCGCGGTTAGCTCAGTGGTAGAGCATTACCTTGACACGGTAGGGGTCACAGGTTCGAACCCTGTATCGCGCACCATCTTATTTTCACCAGAGGTCGCAGCTGTTTTGCCGGGTTTTTTTGTTTCCAGCCCGCACTCCGATTGACACGTTCTTGGTCCGATCTGCATCGGAATTCCGTCGGTGAGAAGCCCGCTTGCACGGGAAACCCGACCTCGCTGAATTCGTTGGAGCCCGTCGCATCCCGACGACACCGCCGTCCGGTCCCGGCAGAGGGCCGAATGCCCGATGTTCAATCAGCCCGATCCATCGCCATGACGCGGGTGCCGTCCGCCCCGGCCTTTTCCTGAAAACCGGTTGTCTAAAAAGTTGACTCACAGTAGTCTTACTGGCTAGGGTTTTCCGGTGGGGTATCTGCCGCAATTCACCATAACCTCCGCGTTGCTCACACGCGTGGAACAGATCGCCGCGCTTCGGGAGCGCATCCAGACGGCCACCGTGGAAGTGCCTTGGATTCCTGCGTTGCAGAAGGACACACGAACGCGCAACACCCATTCCTCCACCGCCATCGAAGGCAACCCGCTCACCTTGGAACAGGTCCGCGCCGTGGAGGAAGGCCGGGAACTTCCCGCCGTGCCGGATCGCGCCAAACGGGAAGTCACCAATTATTTCGCCGCGTTGCGCTTTGTGGAAAAGCACGCAAACGAAAAGAAAATCTCCCACGAGCACCTTTTCAAGCTGCACAGGATTATTGCCGGCGACGTAATGGACCAGGGAACGGCAGGCCGCTATCGCACCATCGCCGTCCGCGTGGGCCGTTACGTTCCACCACCGCCCGAGGACGTTTCCGGTTTGATGTTTGAATTGCAGACGTGGTGGAACAAGGAATCCGTGAAGCTCTCGCCGGTGCTGAGTTCGGCCATTGTGCATTATCGGTTCGAGGCGATCCACCCGTTTGCGGATGGCAACGGGCGCACCGGCCGCGTGCTCGCGTTGTGGGAGTTGTATCGACGCGGCTTTGACACGCACCACATCTTTTCGGTGGATGAATTCTATTGGGAGGACCGCCCGCGCTATTACGCCGCGCTGGATGCCGTCCGGCGCGAGGGCGAATACCTTTCAGGATGGCTTGAATATGCCGCCGAGGGATTGCATCTCACGCTGGAGCGTGTCTGGACACGGGTTCAGAAATTTTCAGCGGGCGGAAAGCAGACGAAACTGGTATTACGGCCCAAGCAGGAACAATTGCTCCAATTGTTACGGGATAAAAAAAGCATGACGCCACAGGAAATTTGGAATGCGCTCGGCATGACGAAACAGGGCGCGACGAAGTTAATGCAACCGCTGTTGAGTGCTGGTCTGATTGAGCGAATTGGCTCACGTAAAACCGGACGCTACATACTGGCATGACCGCGTCCCTAATCCACCTGGGCAAACTCGGCATTGCCCGCGAAACCACCGGCCGCATTTACGCCGGCCACATATATCTGAAGATTCTCAACGCGGGGACGGAGCCTTTGAAATGAAAACTGGAAACTGCTGGCACGATCAACTTCGAGATGAATAGCAGCAATGATATGAGAAATGGAACGCCGACATTTGCCAGCCTCTTCTCAGGATGCGGGGGATTCGACCTCGGCTTTGCCGCGCGTGGATTTAGATCAAAAGGCGCGTTCGACTGTAACCCCGAGGCGGTAGAAAACTTCGCTCGGAATGTTGATGGTCGTGTAAACCAAGTTGACCTGACTCAGGGCATTCCCGACGAGCAATCGCTGTTTGGAGTTGATGCTTTGATTGCAGGACCTTCCCTGCCAAGGGTTTTCAACGGCTGGGAAGAGGCTGGTCAACGACCAACGAAATCATCTCCTGACGCTGACGGGAATATTGGCACGTAGAGTATCGCCGAAAGTCCTCGTGGTTGAAAACGTCTCAGGTGCCTTGTCTGGTGAACACGCACGCTACTTGAAATCGCTGGAGGGAACGATGCGGGTTGCTGGCTACCGCACACACACCATGCGCTGCCAGGCAGCGGACTTGGGAATGGGCCAACTCCGACGACGTGTGCTGTTCTTCGCATGGCGGACGGGCCGAGACATCCAGTTCACTGTGCCAAGGGTTGCCCCTGCGGAACTGCGGGCAGTCCTTGCTGGGGCAAGTAAGCAGCCGAACCACCATCCACATCGACTCCGCACGCACAGCCGAGAATTGCGAATTGCTCAACGGATCAAGCCCGGCCAGAAGCTTTCCAATGTGCGCGGCGGACAGAATGCGGTGGCGACGTGGGATATTCCGGAGGTGTTCGGGAGCGTCACTGAGCACGAGCGCACTGTTTTGGAATTGCTCAGGCGTCTAAGAAGACAGGAGCGCCAGCGTGACAGTGGAGATGCAGACCCTGTCTCTTTGGTCCGTTTGGAAGCCGCACTTGGAGGTCGCTTCCATCGGCTCGTGGAGCGATTGATTGCAAAGGGCTACCTGAAACGAGTCGACGGCGGTGTTGATCTCGTCGGGACGTTCAATGGCAAGTTTCGGAGGCTGGCATGGGATAAACCAAGCTGCACCGTCGATACCCGCTTCGGCTCCCCTCGATATTTTCTCCATCCGACGCAACAACGAGGGTTCACAGTGCGCGAAGCGGCCCGCATCCAAGGGTTCTCCGACAGCTATGTGTTCCACGGCAGCGAGCAGGCGCAGTATCGGGTGATCGGGAATGCAGTCCCTCCCCCCCCTTGGAGCAATGGCTGCGGATTTGACTAAACGCCTTCTCGGGAGGGCGGAATGAAAGTCAAAGAGTTGCTCGAGATTATTGGGAACTGGGATGCAACCTCTTCTGTGGAGGATCCAACTGCAACTTCCAAGTATTCAGAAATTCTCAAGCGTTTGCGGTTTCTTGGTGAGGAAGAATGGGCAAACTATTTGCCTGCGCAGAGTCCTCGCTTTTCTAAAGACTTTGTAACTCGGCTAGCGGCTTGGGTCGGAAATGTTAAGGCAACCGCAGACCGGAAACTGCTTCTCGAATATGCAGAACAACTCTGCTTCTTTTCGCACGAAGATTTTCAGGCGCTTTACCTTTCCGCGTTCAATGGCCCAATCACTCGTTGGGTTATCCAAACGGCAAAACTGCGTTTTGATTCCCCCGGCTTCGCAGAGCAGTTAAACACTGAACTACACGATCACACTTGGTATTGTCCGATCACCGATAGCATGGGCATCAATGAGTTTTATCATGTAAACCACATCAGAGGCGTAGAACACCGCCCATATTTTGCCACTCTTGCGATGCTTGATCCCACATCGGTTAAGTCCAATTCCGCGACGCTAAAGCAGCTGCGTCACTTCATGAGCAATCCAGACCGCCGTTCCCCTTCGCGCCAGCTACGGCGATTGGTTCTCCTTGAGGACTTCGTCGGCAGCGGCACTCAAATGAAGGCCGCAGTAGAATGGGCAGTCAGCAAACTGAAGATTCAGACACTTGTGGTTCCGCTGATTATTTGCGCCCCGGGTCGAGGCGCGTTGGACGCGTTGACCGGAACGCATAAAGCTCTGGTGTCATCGTCCCCAATTGTCCACGTCGGAGAAAACGAGTTGCTTGGGCCAAAAAGTAGAGGCCTCAATCGTTGGCCGCGATATTCAGAAATGGTGGCGCTGGCGAAGAGATTGTCCAAGAAGGCGGTAAGAGGACCAGCATTCGGTTTCAAGCAAACCGGCTGTTCTGTCGTGACCTACTCAAACACCCCAAATAACTCGTTGCCTTTGATTCACCACCACCAGCCCGCAGCAGGAACTTGGAGGCCGCTTTTCCCTCGCTCATCCCGAGTTTGATTCCATGAATTATTCTCAAAATCCATTCCAAGAACTTTACGTCGCGGACACTGTTTCGCAGGAGCATTTCGTGCGACTGTTTAGCGGGGTGCCGATGAAGGCACTGACAGAGTTTCACCAGTTGTTCCAAGCGGGAAATGTCGTTCTTCTGGGATCGCAGGGGTGTGGGAAAACCATGTTGCTGACGCTTTTCCGACCTGAGATTCGAAAAGCTTATGCGGATTTGCGCGAGCCGTTTCCTGTCCCGAAAGAATACTCCCGGTTTCTTTCGGCAGGGATCAATCTAACGAAGAGCGGAATAGCGCACTTAGCCGGAGTGACCTTGGGCGAAGGACGGGAGTACGACCTGCGTGAGCTGCCCTATTTCTTTGGGGATTTTTTCAACCACAAGCTGGTTCTCGACCTCTTGGAGAATTTGGAGAAAGTCGCTACCGAACCGAAAACCTTCGGCACACTCGTATTGCTCAGTAGAGCAGACGCGTTTGTGCAAACATTGAGGAAGCAGGATTGCTGGGCGGGTGCGCTTGAAGATTGCTACAATTTTGACGACTTGAAGCAGGTGATAAAGAAGCGTCTTGCGTGTTACCGTAACTGGATGGCGCACAATATTCGGCATCCAGGAGCACCGGAACTGTTGAGGGACAGTAAGAGCACGATTGGAGAACCTATTTTGCGCACGGTTGAATGTCTCAAAGACGCCGGTGTTATTGAGGATGTCCCAGTCTTCATCCGTGTGGATCAAATCGAGGAACTCGCGCATGCTCCGGCAGGTCCTTCGGCGGATTTGCGTCTGGCGTTTAGGCAGATGCTCAACAGTGCTCTGAGTCAACGTGTTCTGAGTGTTACTTACCGCCTTGGATCGAGGCCTTATGGTTGGGATGCCGTGGGATGCATGAATGTCCTTGGTGGCGGTGTCCTCGAAGAAAATCGTAATTTTCATCGTGTAAACTTTGATGCCGCGTGGCGGCAGACGGAAGAAGTCGGTGGTAATTTCGAGCGATTTGCGGCTGATGCTTTCAAACGCCGTATTGAATACTTTCTCGAAGTAGAGATTCCACCAAAAGGGGACATTCTTAAGTCTGTGTTTTCCAACTCCGCAAAGAAGCAGGATCGTGTCGAATCGATCTTCCGGAGTGCTGTAGACTTGCCAGGTTCCTATGAGCGAGCGTTGTCCATGTCAGACAAGGGGGAAGCGCAAATGTGGAGCAAGGAATGGAAGCAATTCCTAGCCGCGCTCTACCGTGACGATCCACTGGAGGCGGTGTTGGCGGCGGCATGGGGACGCCAAACTGGCGGTGGCCGAGGCAAATCAGAGCACCGTTGTGAACCGCCGCCAAAGGCCCCTCCTTATCCGTGGGAAAAACAATGGTGGCGCAAAGAGCGGCTAACAATGGCAGTTCTTCAACTTTCGGCGCGCAGAGGGCAGCGGCTGTTATGGTGGGGGAAAAAGGACATCTTGGACCTGAGCGGCGGAAATATTCTGGCATTTCTAGGTCTGTGTCATGGAGTTTGGAATCAGTTTCTGAAAATGGAACAAGCCAAAGACAAGAAGGATCGGCATACCAACCCGTTGGCAGGTGAACCCATTGACAGGAAGCTACAGGCCGTTGGCATACAGGAAGCAAGCAAGGTGTGGTATGACAAACTCGCAGAGCACAAACCGGGTGGCGATATTCGCCAGCGTTTCATCGGCAAGCTCGGCAATTACCTCCGCAGGTCGTTACGTGAAGACAAAAAAATGTCTTGGCCAGGTGGTAATGGCTTCTCGCTGGAACTGAGCGTGCTGGTAGACGAAGCACTACCGAATCGCGAGGCGTCGGGCTTTTTGAAGCAATGCGTAGATTGGGGCGCACTGGTCGAAGCCGATCACAAAACAAAAGAAAAGAGCGGGGAACGGCGGCGGAAGTTTTACCTGCACCCAGTGCTTTCGCCCGTGTTTCAAATCCCTGTGGCTCACACCAAGGAGCCTCTTTATTGGAGACTGAACGATTTGATGAAAATCCTGGAAGAAGCTCAGGTGCCGTTCCTGTTTGCCTTGCCAGAAGCCAAGAAAGTGGCCGATACACGGCCTAAAAAGAAGCTTTCTGACGAGGAGAACCAGCAGCTCAAACTTTTCTGATCTTTACGAGTTATGAGCTATAGACCCTGGGGATTGCTAGACTGGACGCTTTCGATCACGGCACCACGCCAGTGGTTTTTCATAGGGGCGCTCGGCACCGAGGATCGTTCTCTTGAGGCTTGGAAATGGGTGAAAGCACTCGGCTTGGAAAAGGGTCGGGCGTTGATCCAAGTGGACCCAATTGATGCGACGCGTTTTTGTGCCCCCACCCGCGTTTCGTTGATTAGAAGGCGAGCGGAGTTTGTGGCGCTGGGCGGAAGCGTCGGCGATATCGAGTCGCTTGGACTCCTTGCAGAAAAACATGAAATAGAGGCATTGGCTCACAAATTGTCCGATAAATCGGCATCAGTCATTCTTGATATTTCATCTCTTCCGAAGCGGTTTTTCTTTCTGTTGCTCCGAGCATTTAGGCAATCGGAAGGAATCCGTGACCTTGTGGTGGCCTACACGTGCCCTAAAGAATACCAATCAGAAGACAAACTCAGCGAAGGAGCTGAAAAATGGGATTATTTGCCCGGATTTCTTGGAACGGAAAAGAAGGAACTCCTTGTTGCCGCTGTTGGCTTTATGGTGGAAAGCCTTCAAGGTCATCTCAGTGGCAACGAGGCGCATAAAGCCGTTCAGTTGTTGATTCCGTTCCCTGCGCCTCCGTCGGCGATCCGTCGCTCTTGGCAGTCCGTGTTCACGCTTCACACCGGCCGCAATTCCGAAAAATTTGCGAAGCACCGCGTGGATGCAAACGACATGTCGGCCGCGTTTGACCGCATTTGCTCGTTGGGGCGAGACGTTGATGCGGTTGCCTTCGCTCCATTCGGCCCGAAGCCGATTTCAGCAGCAATGTGTCTTTATGCCGATCAGTGCGACTCCGCCGTCCACTATCCGCAGCCACACGGCTATAATCCCGACTATTCCTTGGGCGTGGCCACTGTAGACCAGAAGCCGTTTGTTAACGCCTATTGGATCAAGCATGGAGGTGAGAACCTTTACGCTGTCTGACTCGCTGTTCTATCGCGAAGCTACTTCGATCCCAAGTTTCCTCCGGGCATAGGAATTCTCCAAGGAGTCGCTACCGGCGGGCGGCGGCGGGCAAATGAGAGCAATACATTCGCGACAAAGGCCAATCAAGCGATCGATTCCAATCATCGCGCGCCTCCTCACCCGAACTGGAATACGAAGGTATGGATTGCCATCGTGATGGGCTCGTTCATAGTTTCGCCAAACACCATATGTGGTCGCCGCTCCTCATCGTGATTTACCTTAATATGTTTGCCTGCGACCCAGAACTCCGTGTCCGGCGCTTCTCCAGGAGGGTCTGACCGGAAACTCAATATGCATCTATTCCCTACAACACGCGTGATGCAATGGCCCGAACACGTGGCGAAGGTTTTGGCGATCGGCATTCTGATGTCGACCGCGCTCTTCGAGTTCCGTGTCCATGCCGCGGTTGACTTTAACCGTGAAATCCGTCCCATCCTGTCAGGGACCTGTTTCAAGTGTCACGGACCCGATGAAGAATCGCGCAAATCGGAACTGCGATTCGACCGTCGGGAAGCCGCGCTGCTTCCTGCCAAGTCCGGGGCTCACGCCATCGTGCCGGGCGATCCTGATGCCAGTGAGTTGATGGCACGGATCACGACGACGGACGAAGACAATTTGATGCCACCGGTGAAGGAGAACAAACCGCTCACGCCGGAGCAGATCAAGGTGTTCCGGCAGTGGATTCACGAGGGTGCCGAATACCGGAAGCACTGGGCCTACGAGAACCCGGTTCTCCCCGAGCGTCCGCCCGTGAAGCATACCAACTGGCCGCGCAGTGAACTCGATTACTTTGTCCTGCACCGGATGGAGGAAGCTGGGCTCAGTCCCGCTGCCGAAGCGCCGAGCAATGTATTGATCCGCCGGCTTTCTCTTGATCTGACCGGTTTGCCGCCAACACCGGAGGAAGTGCAGGAGTTTGCCATGGACTGGCGGCCCGATGCGTACGAACGCCTGGTGGATCGTCTCCTTTCTTCACCCCATTACGGCGAACGCTGGGCCCGGTCGTGGCTTGACATGGCGCGCTACGCCGACACCAACGGGTATGAGGCCGACAACCGACGCAGCGTCTGGCCCTATCGCGACTGGGTGATCGACGCCTTCAATCGCGATCTGCCGTTTGACCAGTTCACCATCGAACAACTCGCCGGTGACTTGTTGCCCGATGCCACGGAAGAACAAAAGATTGCCACCGGTTTTCATCGCAACACCATGGTGAACACCGAAGGGGGCACGGACGACGAGGAGTTTCGCGTGGCGGCGCTCGTGGATCGGGTGAACACCACGTATGCCGTCTGGCAGGGCTCGACCATGGGATGCGCCCAGTGTCACACCCACAAATACGATCCCTTCACGCAGGCGGAGTATTATCAATCATTCGCGATTCTGAACCAGACCGCTGACAAGGGTAAAAGCAACGATCCGCAGCTCACGTTGCCGACGCCGGAGCAGAAGGTTCAACAGGACAAGATCAACGCCAGCATCAAACTCCTGCAGGAAAAACTCGACACCCCGACGCCAGAACTTGACGCGGCCCAAAGTGCATGGGAGTCAAAACTCAAGGCGCAGGTGAGTGAGATCAATGCCGCGTGGCAGGTGTCGATGCCCGGTGAACTCACGGCAACGGGCGGGGTCAGTTTGACTGCCGAAGCGGATAACACGGTATTCTCAAGTGGCGATCTGCCTGACAATTCGCTTTACACCGTGCAGACGATCTCAGACCTGACAAATGGAATTGCGTTTCGCCTCGAAGCACTGACCGATGAACGATTGCCGGAGAAAAGCTCCGGTCGTCACGAGGAGGGGGACTTTACGCTGACTGATTTCAGTGTGCTCGTGAAATCTGCGGACGGCAGTGGAGTGGAGCTGATTCCGTTCGAACTTGCCTACGCAGATTTTTCCATGAAGAGCTACGATGCGAGCAAGGCGATCGACGCCGACAAGGTTTCCGGCTGGGCCATCGCGGCGTATGAGGAGAAGAACCGAACGAATCGTTCAGTCGTGTTTGTCGCCCGCCGGCCGTTTGGCTTCGGCCCGGGCAGCACGTATGAAATACGTCTGGACCAGAATTCCTCGCGGGCGAAACATCTGCTCGGACGGTTCCGTCTGTCGGTTGCATCAGGAGAACCCCTGGCACATCACGCAGTGGCAGACGTGGCGGACAAGATGCGCCCGCTGATCAGCGCTGACATGTCGGCGCGCACCGAGGATCAGAAAAAGGACATCGCAAAATATTATCGCTCGATCACGCCGGACCTCGCCGATGCTCGCAAACAGCTCAAGGATTTGCAGGAACAGCTGCCGAAGGACATCGCCTCGACGCTGGTCCTGGAGCAGGTGAAGGAACCCCGGGAGACCCACGTGCTGATCCGCGGCAATTTCATGAATCAAGGCGACAAGGTGGAGCCCGCCGTGCCCGCCATCTTGAATCCGTGGTCTGAGGGGGAACCAGTCGACCGCCTCACGTTCGCGCGCTGGCTGGTTTCACCGGAGAATCCGCTGGTCGGGCGCGTGACGATGAACCGTATCTGGGCCTCCTACTTTGGCGCCGGCATTGTGGTGACCAGCGAGGAGTTCGGCTCACAGGGCGAACCCCCGTCGCATCCAGAATTGCTCGACTGGCTGGCGGTTGAGTTGATGCAACGCGGATGGAGCCTGAAGGAAATGCACCGGCTGATCGTGAACTCGGCAACCTACCGGCAGGCGTCCGTCGCCACAGCGGAGAAGCTGGAGAAGGACCCGTTCAACCGCCTGCTGTCGCGGGGTCCCCGCTTCCGGATGGAGGCCGAGATGTTGCGGGATTACAGCCTGGCCGTCTCGGGGTTGCTGGATCCGAAAATTGGCGGGCCGAGCGTGTTCCCGTTTCAACCCGAAGGTGTCTGGAACAACCCCTATTCGAGCGACAAATGGGAAACCAGCAAAGATGGAGATCAGTTCCGTCGCGGTCTCTATACTTTCTGGCGTCGGACCGCACCCTACGCGTCCTTCATGGCGTTTGACGCGCCGAGCCGCGAGGTCGTGTGCGAAAGACGGGCGCGCTCAAACACTCCGGTTCAGTCGCTCGTCACCCTGAATGACCCCGCGTTTTTCGCGGCGGCCAACGGACTTGCCCGAAGGATCGTTGCGGAGGGCGGAAGCAAGTTCACCCAACGTCTTGACCACGCCTACATGCTGGTGCTTTCACGACATGTTTCCGAGAGCGAGATTGAGGAACTGGAGGCGCTCTATCAGTCTGCGCGGAATAAATACGCTGTCGACTCGGAGGCTGCCAGGAAGCTCATTTCCGTGGGATTGCGCGAACCGGATGCTGCTGAAGATCCCAGTGAAGCTGCGGAACTGGCTGCCTGGAGTGTGATCGCCAACGTGCTCCTGAATCTCGACGAAGCACTGACGAAAGGATGAGCAACCCACTGGGTTTTTGCGTGGCGGTTCATGTCGTGCCGACGCATATTCTTCTCACGATGAGTGATCGCCAGATATTGCTTGAGACCATTCAGAAGATGCCAGATTTGGCGACCATGCCGGAGCTCATGGGTGAACTGCGATTGCTGGCGTCTGTCCGCGCGGGCCTGGAGGAGAGCGACCGTGGGGAGGGAGTTCCGCACGAGCACGTCGCGCAACTGCTCGACGAATGGATTACCAAGTCATCTGGACGCCACGCAGCCTGAGCACGCTGCGTGAGCTGGTAGGACTACGTGGCCGAGCGAAATCCGGACGCCGCCAGGCGGCTCGGCGAACGCATTCTCGCGAAGGTGGAATTAATTCGGAAACCCCCCTCTCATGGCAGCCCAATTCAATGCCCTCAATCGCGATGACGTACGCGACTTTCCCTCGCCGCCAGTTCGATTGATTTATCGAATCCGCGAGGATACCCGAACGATCCATGTTCTGACGGTCTGGCACGGCGCGCGTGAGGAACCAGAGCTGGCTGGGTCGGAATCAGAGTAAACGGACAGCAACTGATCCTCGGCAATTCCATGACGACCAGACACCGAACTGAACAAAAAATCCGCCGGTTCCGCTGGTGGATTGTGTTGCTGATCATCTTGGGTGCGGTCGCAGTATTGACCCACTGGTTGAGCAAGCCGCTGCCCCCTCCGTTGGTGTCGTTAAACTTGGTTGGTTTCAAGGTGATATCGACCAACACTTTTGCCGTCATCTCGCTGAGCAATGCTGGCCCGACGAGAGTGTATTTTGATCCACGTGGTTGGACCGCACGGTTTCAAACTTCCGACGGTCCAATTACGAACCACGGGGGTGGGTTCTCTTATGTGTCGCTTGGGACGAAGCAGCACTCAAACGAGATTTTCTATATTGAAATACCCAAAACACCGTGTCCCGCCGTTTCTGAGTCCGTGACCTCAAAGGGAAGAATCAATACACTACAAGGCATGAGGGGGAGGGACTGGTGGAGGGAGCCCGAAGGGCGACCGGAACCAGTCCCTCCCCCCTTGGCGTTCGCAAAATGAAACGGACAACATGAGCAGGAGCAAACCATCCAAAGGAACCGATCCCAAGAAACGACGGTTTCTGAGCGCCGAGAAAAAGTTTCAGATCTATCTGGAAGCCCAGAACAGTGACCAACCCG
>JBDNGP010000203.1:0-14018 GCA_041689265.1 Verrucomicrobiota bacterium | reverse complement strand
TTGCGACGGCGGTCTCACGGATGAGATACTGCGCCTGAGATGAGAGTTTTCTGGCGTCTCGCTTTTTGATACCTCTCAATAATCGATGAGCACCGAATGTCAATCTTATTGAATGTATTTATGGGCCGTATTAATAACGATCTGGTGACGGAGCAGTACGTTTTGCAGGAGGAAGAAACGGATGCCATCTTTGGCTTTATCCCGGCCACCAGTCCGGATGTCGCCAGCGTGACCACAGCGAGTGACGTAACCGGGACCATGTTGAATCTGCGCTGGTTGGAAATGGGATTGTACTCCTACACCGTGCAGTCGAGTCCGGCGGTGATCAATCCCGAGTGGACGAATCTGCCCGGATATGATTGGCCACTGTTTGATGCCACGGAGATTGCCGTGGCGATTGACCTGTTGAAAGATCAACAGTTCCTACAAGTAATCGCGCAGCCTTTAGAGTAGTAGCCGGACGTCAGGATGGAACCGGCGACCGACAGTAAAAAGCCGGTTTTTTTGACATCCGCTTTCACGATGAACACGTTAGCAGACGAGACGTCCGCGCTCCGCCGCTATTGTTTGATCAAACGCACTTCGCGCAGATCCATAATGGCCACGCCGGGTTTCGTCTTTGCCTTCAGAGTCAAAGTCTGTTCACCCTCGTTCAGTTCGACCACACCCAGATCGCGCTCCACGAAGTTCTGGAAATGACCGGTGTCCTCAACGATCATCATCACGTTTTGGTCTTCGAATCCAAATTCCACTTCCGCACCACCGCTGTTCGTGCCGCAACCTTGCAACGCCATCACCCGGTAAGTCCCCGGCTCCGTCACCACGAAATCCCAGTGGGCCCAGTCCTCCTGCACGACCCAGTAACCGAGAGTGTTCTTGAAAGGCTGGGGTTCATAGAAAAGTTTCTCACCATGAACCACAGCGTCGCGTGAATGGAGAAGGATATTCCCGGCGGCGAGAGGTTGAACCGGGGGATTCTCGTACTCCGGATTCTGCACCGGCCATTGGGCTTTCACCGAACCCTGCCACTCACGAAGCCCACGAGCCATTTCGATCACCTTGTCCGGCATCGTGGCGGCGAGGTTGTTGGTCTCACCGATGTCGAGATCCAGATCGTAAAGTTCGTGGTACCCGGTCTCAAAGTGCTGGATCAGTTTCCAATTGCCCTCGCGCATCGCCGCACCCGGCCCGCCACCGCTTGGGGCGTCCTTCATGTGAGCCTGGTTTGCGTCATGCGGATAATGCCAGTAAAGCGCGCGCGGCGGAACGCTCCCCTGCCCGGTCAACAATGAAACAAGACTCTCGCCATCCACCTTGTTTGCCAACGGCACGCCCGCGAGCTGCAGAATCGTCGGATAGAAATCGATGCTGCTGACCGGTGTGCGCTCGACCGATCCGGCCTTGATGTGTCCGGGCCACTTCACCAACAACGGTTCGCGGATACCGCCTTCCTGCAAGTAACCCTTGCCGTTGCGCAGCGGGGCGTTTGATGTCGCCGGAGTATTCGGACCTTCACGGACCGCGAGCCCGCCGTTGTCCGAGGTGAAGATGATCACCGTGTCGTCGGTCAATTTCAACTCGTCGAGTTTGCGCAGAACGCGACCCACACTTTCGTCCAGGCTGTCGATCATCGCGGCATAGATTGCGTTGGTCTGCGAGCCGGACGCGTTGCGTTTCAGGTTGGCGTCGCTCAACGCCTGTTTGGCCTTGAGCGGGATGTGGACGGTGTAATGCGAGAAGTAGAGAAAGAACGGTTTCGATTTATTGGCATCGATAAACTTCAACGCCTCGTCGGTCAGGCGATCGGTCAAATACTCGCCGTCGGGAGCGTCCTCCAAGCCGGGCATGGAACGTTGCTTGTTCTTGAACGGCGCGAAATAGCTCAGCGGTGTGCCGGTATGATCCCCCGCGATGTTCACGTCAAATCCCTGTTCAAGCGGACCGAGCCCCTCGCCGCCCAGATGCCATTTGCCCATCGCCGCATTCACGTAGCCCGCCGGTTTGAGCGCTTCCGCAATCGTAGTTTCCTCCAGCCTCAGCCCCTGCTCAATCTTGGGCGGCGACAGCTTTTGATCCGGCCGCGACCCACGACCCGGCAACCAGTCGGTTAGATGCAGCCGCGCCGGATATTTGCCCGTGAGAATCGCGGCGCGCGTGGGCGAACACACCGGGCATGCCGCGTAGGCATCGGTGAACTTCATCCCGTCCTTCGCCAGTGAATCAATATTCGGCGTGCGATAAAACGAACTGCCATTAGCCCCGATGTCCGCCCAGCCCAGATCGTCGACGAGGATGAAAACAAAATTGGGTTTGCGTTGGGTGTCGGCGGCAAATGAGCCAAAAGCGCCGAACAGAGCCAGGGCGACGGAAAGGATTAAGATGCGTAATTTCATGGGGTCTGGAGTTCGCTGGCAGGATAGCAATCCTCCACCCGGTCTGGAAAGCCCGATGTGCGTTACGGCCACGTTTGAAAGCGTGGGGCGAGGTGGAGAAAGAATCCGCGGCCAGCATCCACGCCGCGATTTGATGGGATCGAAGCAGATCCCATCAAATCAGAGGCTGTCACTTCCGGAACTGATTAATGAATGGAAGCCATTCGCAAGCGCCGGGAGCTGTCCCAATCTGTCCGCTCTCCAGATTAATGTGGGAAACGTGGGGAGCCTTTTTCCGTTGCGCTCAAGCCTGGGAATTTTCCGCTGCGAATGGTTGAGCCGACTTGAGCGACGTGCTTCGTGGGCTCGCGCCGAACCAGCTGCGCCAACCCTCGGTCAGTTCGAGCCACACCCAGCCACACAGTGCTTTCACGATCGGAATGGCCATGGTCCATTCGAGGCTGAATCCGCCGAACATAAATTGGCGGTTCGCGTTGTGCAGACCGAAGACCCCGCGTCGTCGTCGTTCCCGTCCCATGGCGGCCAGACGTCGCGCATAGAACGCCATGAAGTGGTAGAACGGTGTGGATGGCGGGGTTGAAAAATAGGGTTCGAGAAACGCCTTTTCCCCCTGGCGATAGGGCTGCGACACGACTCCAAGATAGTAGAGGCCGAGATCCAAAACAAACGCGACGCGCAGCAGATCGTAGTCGCCGAGGTAGTCGTACTTGTCGCGGTAAAGCGCGTCGAACCAGCGTTGATAGCTTCTCGTAAAATCCTGGTTGTGCTTCCGGACCAGCACAGCAACGTCGGAGTTACCCTGGCGTTCGGCAACAATCAGCTGGGCAGTCCGTGCGGTGGTGAACCCAAGCCAGTCGAGTCCCGGACTATAGAACGGATCGAGAAAACCGGCGGCATCGCCGACCAGCGCAAACCCGTCACCGGCAAGAGTGGTGGAAGAGTAGGGAAGATGCCTCCGCCAATGGACGTCGCCCTCGATGGGTGACGCGTCCTTCATCAACTCACGCGCGGCGGGATGGTGTTCCATCAGGAAGTCACGGATGCGCGAGGCAATGTTCGCTCCTTCCGGCAGATCGAAGTGTCGTTCGTCCCATACGATGCCGATGCTCACCTCGCCCGTGCGGAACGGGATGAACCACGCCCACCAGCCGTCGCCCATGAAATGGTTCGTGGCGCTGTTGCGGGTGCCGATCGTGGCGGCGGCCCACTTGGGGTAACGCTTTGCCAGCTCGGGCGAATCCCAGTCGCCAACACCGGTCCAACGCGCCCAGGTGGCGGTGGTCGGGTGTTCCGGTTTGGACTGTAGCCAGCCGTTCTTTCGGGCAACCAATGCGGCGATGCCCGACGCGTCGACCACCCAGCGCGCCTTGATTTCTTCGGTGCGGCCATTGTGTTGAAATACAATCGACTGCGAGTTGCCGGAAGACAGATTGATTTCACGAACTTTGGCCGGACGTTTCAGCGTGGCACCGAGTGTGATTGCGCGTTGAAGCGTGGCTTCGTCGAGCAGCGCGCGGTCGACGAGAAACGAGGTGATGCGCGCGTGGTAACGTCCGCCGATCTCGCTGCACGAGGGCAGGTCGGTGGCGCGGGAATTCGTGAACCAGAACCGCAAGCCCTGCTTGGTGAGATGTTCCCGGGTCAGGTGCGCGGTCATCCCGAGCACGCGCGTGAGAAAGTAGGTGCTCAACTCGATCGTCGCCTCGCCCACCCGTCGGTCGAACGCTTCGTCCCGTTCAAGAATCAGAACGCGGAGGGCGGGCATCTCTTCCAGCAGCTGGAGCGCCGTCGCCGCACCCGCAAGCGCACCGCCGATGATGGCGACGTCGTAGTCTGGATCGTTGATGGGCGTGGTGTTCACTGTGGTGATTGTGCGGAGATTATTCGCGAATCAGCGGCGTTCGTCAAACAGGTTGGAGGGATTGGATGGTATCATGGCCCGCTCCGGGCCTCCGAGTTGAATTCTCGATTCTCGCAGCGCTCCGCCGAAAGTTGGCTACTTGTTGTGCAGAGAGATCAGGCCGATGCACCCCAGCGTGTTGTTGAACACGTGGAGCAGGATCGCCGCGAGGAGTCCGTTGGATTTCCCGACCATCGCACCTGTGATCAATCCGAACGCGATGAAGAACAACGCCAGCGACATGTCTTCATGGACGGCGGTGAAGAGGAGGGCCTGCAGAAGGGTGGCCGCCCAGAACGGAATGTGTTTTACAAACGCCGTGAGAAGCAGTCCGCGGAACAGCAGCCCCTCCAATATCGGCCCGACAAGTCTGAAGCCCAGAAACAACCCCCACGGCCCGACGTGATCCAGCAGTGCCGAAGACAGCTGCGTCGTGACCGGCGAACCCTGCGCGCCCTGATAATGTGCGTCGGGTAGAATTCCCATGTGGATCGCGGCGAAGATCCTCAAAATGAATCCGGCCAGGACGGCGTATCCGATCGCCTGACCGGTGGTCCATTCGCCGCGGTCTTGTCGGTTCCATTCCGGGTCTGGGCAATGAGGTCGCCGCCGTTCGTCTGGAGGAAAGGGATGGCCTCCGCCTGAGTCTTTGTCGGCGTCACAGTTTTCATCTCTTCCAATTCCTTGACCATGTCATCAGGGATTCTGAAAGGCGCAGTAATTCTATTCACCTTGCAGCGGCCGAGGTGTCTTTCAGAAAGGTATTGGTGGAGAATTTGCATGGCGAACGCGGATGAGCTTGTTAAGGTCAGATCCGTTCACCAAGTTCCGAAACAGATATTTTGCCACGAAAAGACTGAGATGATTACTGGAGCGCTTCACAAAAGGTCGGAGGGAGAAGGAATCGTTTTCGCGTTCGTTGCGTTTATTGGGAATGTCCACCATGAAAGATAAAGAATTCCAGCTCAGCGACGTGGTTCGTCAAACAGGGTATGAGATTCATCGCTATCTGGGACCGGGACATCTGGAGAAGGTTTATGAGAACGCTCTGGGGCACCGATTGCGAGAAAAGGGATT
The DNA here is from genome assembly GCA_041689265.1 of Verrucomicrobiota bacterium. Classification (GTDB taxonomy): domain Bacteria; phylum Verrucomicrobiota; class Verrucomicrobiia; order Limisphaerales; family RI-55; genus JBDNGP01. Next base: position 8,648 of record JBDNGP010000203.1, on the reverse strand, counting down.
GGATGTCAAACAGCAGCATCCGCTGACAGTTCGCGATGAGGATGGAACGGTGTTGGGCGAGTACTTCGCTGATCTGTTCGTCCAAGATTGTCTGATTGTCGAACTCGAAACCGCCGAAGATTTTTCTGATCAACACCTGGCGGAGTTGCACGGCTATCTTCGGGCCGCACGAATTGAGCATGGGCTGCTCGTCAATTTCGGATCGTACAAGTTTCAAGTTAAAAAAATCGCGATGTCAGAAAAAACTCATTCCGATTCTCAACCGCGCCAGACCAGTCGGCTCGATTCGCTGCTGTCACTAGGCATTCTAGTTTTCATCTCTCTTTGTGTTTCTTGGGGCAATTTGACGGCAGCCCAGACGGAGAAGTCGGTTCCGCATGGCCTTGACGGCGCGGATCGACAGCTGAACGTCTTGTTTCTCGTCTCGGATGATCTCCGGCCGGAACTGGGATGCTATGGGAATTCCATCATCAAGAGTCCAAACATTGATCGGCTGGCGGAACGGGGAATAGTCTTCAACCGCGCCTACTGCCAGCAAGCGGTCTGTTCGCCCTCGCGCTCGAGTGTCATGACGGGCATGCGTCCCGATACGACCAAGGTGTGGGATTTGAACACGCACTTTCGCAAGGCGCTGCCCGAGGTAGTGACCCTGTCACAGTTGTTCAAGAATCACGGCTACTTCACCCAGGGCATGGGCAAGATTTATCACGGTGGCCTCGTGGATCTGCCGAGTTGGTCCGCCACCGCCACCGCCACCGCCACCGCCACCGCGCTGATGGGGCAAGACCCCGACGTTGTGCCCGCGAAGAAGACCGGTGGGGCGAAGAAGAAAATAGCGGAAAGCAAACCGGCCAATGACGCCGAGAACGAAAACCCCGATAAACTGACCAGCACGGATCGTGGACCGGCCTTCCGCGCCACGGACGATCCGGTCAACGGCGGAGGCGAGGGCAAGCTGGCCGATGAAGCCATCGCGGCCTTGGGGAAATTGAAGGCCAACGCGCAGCCGTTCTTCCTCGCGGTCGGATTCCACAAACCTCATCTCCCGTTCTATTCACCGAAAGCCTATTGGGATCTGTATGATCCGGCGAAAATCCCTTTGGCCGACAATCGGTTCCTGCCGAAGGGCGCGCCCGCCTACGCGCTCGTGGGCAAACCCGAATTGTGGAGTTACAGCGGAGTCCCCGATGTCAGCCATTTGCCGGACGATTATGCGCGGCAGTTGAAACATGGTTATTACGCGGCGGTCAGCTACATGGACGCGCAGTTGGGCCGGGTGCTCGACGAACTCGATCGCTTGGGCCTGGCTGAAAACACCATCGTCATTCTCTGGGGCGATCACGGTTGGAAGCTGGGCGAGCACGATCGCTGGGCCAAGCACAGCAATGTCGAGGATGATACGCATGCGCCGTTGATCATTTCGGTGCCCGGCATGAAAGCCGTGGGCAAGAAGACCGATGCTCTGGTCGAGTTCGTGGACATGTACCCGACCCTCGCAGAACTGGCAGGCCTTCCCTTGCCGGAAAATCTGGAGGGCCTCAGCTTCAAGCCGTTGCTCGATGATCCACACCGCCCGTGGAAGTCCGCGGCGTTCAGTCAGTATCCGCGCACCGTGAAGGGCAGAAAGCTCATGGGCTCTTCCATGCGCACGGATCGCTACCGTTTCACCCGATGGATGGAGCGCGACGACCATTCAAAGGTGGACGCCGTGGAGCTGTACGATCACCAAAACGATCCGCAGGAGAACGTCAATATCGCCAACGACTCGGCGAACAAGGCGTTGGTCGAAAAACTCAACGCGCAATGGTTGGCCGGCTGGAAAGGCGCGGTGGCCAAATGATAGGACATGACGTTTCAACTGCGGCTCTCTGCGCGCTGTCGCCTGCGGCGAAACGTTCACTCCGAAAACAACGACCACCCGTCACATGAAAACAATTATCGTATTCATCGCCAGCCTGCTGCTTTCGCCACTCGCCGGGCTGTCCGCAGCAGAGAAACCCAGACCCAACATCGTTCACTTTTTGGTGGATGACATGGGCTACGCCGATTGTGGGTTTAACGGCGGGAAAGACATCCGCACGCCGAACATTCAGCCAACCCGCAGTTGATGGAGGAACTGACCCGTCAGTTCATCGACACGCTGCCAATTACTCCAGTTACCCATGCATCAGACACTCGCCAGACCATCCCTCCAGTTGCTGCCGACATTGATTGGGACATTACTCCTGTTCTGCGCTTCCGAGGCGTTCGCCGGTTTCGCTCACCCCGGCGTTGCCCACAGCGCGGAAAGCATCGCCTTTATCCGGGCCAAACTCGAAGCCAAACAGCAGCCCTGGACAGAGACCTGGGACATCCTGACCGCTTCCCCTGAGGCCTCATTATCGTGGGAGCCCAATCCAATTGCGCAGGTGGAGCGCGGTGCATTCAACAACCCCAACATCGGCTCGTCGGATTTCAGTGCCGACGCTGCGGTGGCCTATGTCCACGCCCTGCGCTGGGCGCTCTCGGGAGAGACGGCGCACCCCCGCAAGGCGGCGGACATCGTGGACGCCTGGTCTGGTACGTTGAAGTCCATCAGCAACCACGACGCGCGCCTGCTCGTGGGCATGAGCGGCTACAAGTTCACCATCGCCGCCGAACTGCTCAAGCACACCTGGGACGCCTCCATGCTTCAGACGATGATGGCCATGGGCGTGTTCCTAGATGACCAGGTTATGTTCGATCGGGCGAAGAACTATTTCCTCGCCGGAAAAGGCAACGGCGCGATCGGCAACTACTTCAAGGAATCCGGCCAGTGCCAGGAGACCGGACGCGATCAGGGCCACACGCAGATGGGCTTGGATTTTCTTGCCGCCACCTGTGAAACCGCGTGGATCCAGGGCATCGACCTCTACGGTGCGCTCCACAACCGCCTCCTCAAGGGTTTCGATTACACCGCGAAATACAACCTTGGCTTCGACGTGCCCTACGAGCCCTACGAGCCCTACGAGCCCTACCGCAGCTTCGAGGGGCGTTACTACTACAAGACCATTTCCGACGATGCGCGCGGGCGTTTCCGCCCGATGTATGAAAGGGTGTTCAACCACTATCACAACCGGAAAAGATTGGAGGCGCCGTTCACCTGGCAGGCGGTGGAGCGTTTGCGGGCGGGCAGTGACGATGGCGGGCGACGTCGCAGTCGGGCGACTGCGACGCTCGAGACGTTGATGTTCGCCAACCAGCCGGCGCACTTCGTCACCGACACGACGAAGCGTACTGCGGAATCATCGCCAGTGCCGGCCAACGCGGCTGCTCCCCAAGCCAACGTGCTCAAGCCGGATCGTTTGATTACCTACAAGACCGTGGGTGAGGTGATGTTGAAGCTGCACGTCTTCGAACCCGACGGGCTGAAGACTAACGACATGCGGCCTGCCATTGTTTTCTTTTTCGGCGGTGGCTGGGCTGGAGGCGATCCGAAGCAATTTTATCAACAGGCCCGGGCGTTGGCGGATCTGGGAATGGTTGCCTTCTCGGCCGAATATCGGGTGAAGAGCCGGAATCAAACGACGCCGTTCGAATGTGTAAAGGACGGCAAGTCAACCATCCGCTGGGTGAGGGAAAATGCCGCCAGGTTGGGGGTTGATCCCAAGCGGATCGTGGCCGCCGGCGGCTCGGCGGGCGGTCATGTGGCGGCCTGCACGGGCATCATTGATGGCTGTGAGGAAGAAGGGGAAAACTTGGATGTCAGCTCAGTCCCCAATGCGATGATCCTGTTCAATCCGGTCTTGGATACAACGGAGGAAGGCTATGGTGCAAAAAACTTCACGGTGGCGCAGCAAACCGAACTGTCGCCGTGCCACCATGTGGTCAAGGGCATCGTGCCCACGATTGTTTTTCACGGAACAGCAGACCAGACCGTGCCGTTTGAGAACGCGGAACGTTTCGCCCGTCTGATGAAGGAAGCGGACAATGATGGTGTGCTCGTTTCTTTTGATGAAAAAGGTCACGGCTTCTTCAATTCGACTTTCTTTCGCCCGAATAGCGATGGCGTTGATTATGATCTGACGATGAAACGTTCCGTCGAGTTCCTGACCGCGCACGATTGTTTGGCTGCAAAGAAATGAAGAGAACCCAACCCAGCGCATTGATAAGAAAAAGACGCTCCGCCTCCTCGCCTGACCGCTACTCACGCCATTTGCTGGCCTGACCGCTGCCGACCAAACCAAGCCCAACATCATCCTCGCCAGCGAACCGAAATATGCGGAGACGAAAGACGAACTTCAGGTAAAATTCGCGACGGAACTCAAAGCCTCGCCGGACCCGTTCTTGAAAACCCGCTCTGTCATTCCTGCCGGGCAGGGTCAAAAATGATCACGAGACACAACCGAGACCTGCAGATTGACCTCAACCAGCAAACCGTGAAAAGCACCATGAACCCATCCCCACCCCACTCATTCCGCAGTCGTCGCCAATTCCTCCACGGTCTGGGGCTCACCACTGCTCTGTTCACCGTCCCCGGCGCCTTTGCCGAAGAGCTCATCCGCACGCCGAAACAGACTGAGGGGCCCTTTTATCCCGACCACCTGCCGCTGGATACCGACAACGATCTGCTCGTCCTAAACGACTCCGCGACACCTGCTCTGGGTGAGGTGGCCTGGTTGAGCGGGCGCATCCTCGATGCCCGGGGCGAACCGATGCGGAATGTGGAGGTGGAGATCTGGCAGTGTGACAACAACGGGGTCTACCTCCACTCCAAAACCGGCAACAAGGAAAAACAAGACGCGAACTTTCAGGGGTTTGGGCGCTTCGTCACCGGCTCCACCGGCGAATATCTCTTCCGGACGATCAAGCCCGTGCCTTATCCCGGCCGCGCGCCGCACGTTCATTTCAAGATCAAGCAATCACACAAGGACCTGCTCATCACGCAGTGCTACATCATGGGGCATCCGGGCAACGAGAAGGACGGCCCGTGGAGTGGCATCAAGGACGAGAAGCAACGCGAGTCGGTGACGATCGATTTCAAACCCCTCCCGAGCTCCCGCATCGGCGAACTGACCGCCACGTTCGACATCGTCCTCGGGTTCACGCCGACGGAGTGAAGTGGCGGCTGGTTTATTTTTGCTTCTTCTTAAACTTCACGAGGTAGTTTTCTTTCAGAAAATCAGCCTCGTCCGTCTTTTCGAAACCAGCCGCTTCAATCTCCTTCACAAACGTTTCTTTGTCCGCGCGAACGTGGTTCATGATCCATTCAGAACTCTCGCTCTCGATGCGGTTGAAGTCGACGAGCACGAGGGTGCCGCCGGGTTTCAATCCCCAGTGAATCGAGCCGAGTGTGTCCAGCGGATATTCAAAATGATGAAACGTGTCGCAGATGAAAACGACGTCGGCCGTCTCCTTCCGAATTCGGGCGTTGCGATCCGTGCAGAGAATAGTGTCGATGTTCTGGATCTTCTTCTCGTCAGCGCGCTTTGCGATGTTTGCAAGAAACGGCGTGGCAATATCCACGGCCAGCACTTTTCCCCCGGGGCCGACTTTTTCCGAAAACATCATGGTGAACAGACCCGTGCCCGCGCCGACATCGGCGACCACGTCACCCGCCTTCACGCCCGTCGCCTCGACAATTTTCTCGCGCTGATCGTAGACTTCCCGTCCCTCCATTTCAAACCGTTCAACCCATTCGGTCACCTTCAGGTCCGGGTCCTTGTATTTCTTGTTGATGTCCGGACTGACACTTTTTTGCTGTGCGGAAATATTTGGGACGAAAGCCGGGAGCAGGGCGAGCAGGGTGATGAGTTTTAACAACCGGTGGATGTTCACTCCGCCATGCTAGGCGTTGGCCGATGCGCTGGAAAGTTGAAATTTTCCTCGTATTGGCCGGTCAGATTCTGCTAACAGAAGGACATGAAATCCCGTGTAGGGTTGGCGATTTCAATCGGCCTGAATCTTGGACTGGTCGGCGCGTTCGCCTGGATGTGGTTCCACCCGCTTCCGGGGCCGGACGTCGGCGCAGATCCGGCCATCGTCATTAATGCCGACGGTACGGCGGACGGCACGAACCGGCCGATCCGCCTCGGATACCCGTCGCGGCCGGACTTCAAGTTCCCCACCAACGTCCTTTCGCACATCACCTGGCGCTCCATCGAATCGACCGATTATCGGCGGTACGTCGCGAATCTCCGGGCCATTCACTGTCCGGAGGCGACCATTGAGGACATCATCGTCGCGGACATTAATGACCTTTATGCCGGGAAATGGCGGGAACTTTTGAAGAGCGACGCCGACAACTTCAAATACTGGCAGACCGGTGGCGGCCTCCCGGGATTCCCGAGTGGTGAACTCGAAAAACTGGCGGCCCAGCTCGACCGGGAACGGCGGAATCTGATCATGGAATTGCTGGATGTCTCCGTGAGGGACTCGGTCATGGACTTCGGCGGAATCAGCCCGATGGAATTAACGCTGCGATTCATTCCCGAGGAGCGGCGCGGGCAGGTCATCGCCGCACAGGAGCAGTTCGCCCGTGATCAATCGGCACTTTTTTCCAGCGCGGCGGAAGTCGACGACCTTGAAGCCCGGCTGCGCTCACTGCGGGATGCTTACGATCAACAGCTCGATGTGTTGCTGACCCCCGAGGAGCGGCGGCGTTTCGAGATGACCACCTCGCCGCTGGCGATGGCGCTGCGGATGGAGCTGACGGGTTTTGAACCCACGGAGGAGGAGTTCCGGCAGATCTATGAAGCGCGCAAACAGCGGGAGGAGGACATCCAGGTCGCCCGGGTCGCAGTCGAGTTGATGGCTGTGGCGGAACAGCAGGAACAACAGCAGATGGAAGCGCGACATCAGGAGGAAGCCGCTCTCCAGGCGGAGTTGCTCGACCGGCTGGGGCCGGAACGGTACGCGGAGTTTCAACGCACCATGGACCCGGGTTACCAGACACTGATTCGCTCGTCGGTCATGAATTTTGTCACGCCCATCACCGCAAATCGCATGTACGAACTGCAACAGATCGCCAACGTGGAAGCCGGCCAGGTTCGGGCCAACGCGGATTTTACGCTCGAACAACGGGAGACGGCACTGCTTGGAATTCAGACGGAAACCCAGCGAACGATCCGCGAGAGTTTCGGTCCGGACGCGTTTCGTTCATTCCAGGAATGGCAGCAGCGAAGCGCGCCGGCGCAGTGACAACGGTGTTTGTTCCCGGGCATGTGAGGTGAGCTAGATTTCTGGGTTTACTGCGTGGACAAGAAACGAGCCCGCGCACGGGAGTGGCGAATCTCTGAACGGTTTCTGCACCTGCTCGAACTGGCGGGTGGCTGGCCCGGGGCTTTTCTCGCGCAACGCGGATTGCGCCACAAGTGTTCGAAGGGCGGCTACCAGTTCATGTTCTGGTTGATCGTGATCGCCTATCAATTCGCCGCGTTTGATTCGCTGCAGAACTGGCAATTGTCCCGCAAGATCGGCATCCAACTTGACCCCTCTCGAAATCGCGGAAATAGATGAGGATGGCACCAGCGATTACAACTGCGTGGGCGTCGTCCGGGAGGCCGGGGCGACGGTCGCCACCGCCGCCCAATCCACGACGTCACTGTTTTCCGCCGCTTGGCAACGACAAGGCCAGGGTGCTCAACCACGCCATCCTGCAACGCGTTGCCGAGATCAACAAGACACTGCTTGTGCATGATTCGGCCCTGCGCGATCTCTACCAGAAGCTCCTGGAGTTTCTTCAACCGCCACCTGAAAGTCCACGGCGCAGCATCGGTTTCAAGTCCGCTTCAGACATCTGATTCCACGTTTTCCCTGCTTGCCTTCGCTCCCCACTGTTCCAATACTTTGCCCGGTATTCACTCGGACAAAAGATGCCAGCAAAAACGCGTGCAGCGGCGAAAGCCGGTAAAAAGGATTCCTCGGCCAGCATCGGCTTTGAACAGAAGCTCTGGCTCGCAGCGGAATACAAGCATGTCGTCCTCGGCCGTATCTACGACCCCGCCTGCGGTTCCGGCAGCATGTTCGTGCAGTCGGAAAAATTCGTCGAATCCCTCGGCGGCCCGACGAAGTGCGAAATCCGAAGTGCGAGTGTCGAAGTTTAGCCAGTTCGGAAATCGAAGTTCGCCGTTCGGCACTTCACATCATTCGCCATTCGAAATTCGTCATTCGACATTTCCCCACGCCCCACCACCCGCCGCCTCGCCATCATGAACCTCGCCCCGCGCGGCATCGAAACCTTGCGGTTGACCAAGTGGTGCTGTGCTAATCGCGGAATAAACCGTGCGAAAGCTGGTGGCATTCGTGGGAACAGGTGGCCGTGCGCCAGCACCTTCAGCCCCGAGAACGCCCCCACCTTCCGCCGCGACCTCTCAATCGGTTTCCAATCTCCAAACCGCTTTCTGAAAGCCGCCTAATTCCATGATCGAACCCGCCAAATTCAACAACGTTGTCAGCTTCCTCTGGGCGATTGCCGATCTGCTCAACGGCGCTTTCCAGAAGAGCGAGTTTCAGAAGATCATCCTCCCGTTCACCGTCCTGCGCCGTCTTGAAGTGTACTGAGTTTCTTGGAGCTGAGATTCTCTTGTTTTGTTGTGGGTTGGTTTATCAGGTTTTTAGTTTTGGGTAAAGGCGGCTTTGTTGCCGCCTTCGCTGTCTTCCCGAACCGCCCCCGCGGGGGCGGTTGGGGA